>SVPM01000001.1 GCA_015065865.1 Oscillospiraceae bacterium
GGGAAAGCGTGAATTTGCCGCAAGGCTGTCGCCTTGCAAAAATGAGCGCAAAGCCGCACGGGAAAGGCGGCGAGCGAAACCGCAAAGGGGTTTAACTCTCGCCAGCCTAAGCAGAGAAGGCGCATCCGAACACGCCGAAAACGGTATAATTCCGGCGCTTTTCGGCTTGTCGGTGGTGGCAGGCGACAGCCTTGCCACCTTCTCCGCACCAAAAATCACACGAAATTCTATTCGTTTTAGGTCGAAGAATTTGAACGGAGCCGATTTTTACATCGGCAAGGAAAAAACACAGTAAATCCTTGCGGATTTACGAGTATTTTGACACAGCCGAGGGGAAAATCGGCCCGTTAAAATCGGGTTCGGATGTGACTCCTCTGCTTAAAAAGGTGATCGCCTTTATTTTTGATTTTTCAGCCAGATGAGGCGCAAGCCGTCCAGCAAAAGTGACGAGTCGTAGGGGATCTCACGGCGGCACTGTGCCACGATCTCACCGGCAAGTCCGCCCGTTGCCACCACGTTTACGGGATAACCGAGTTCCGCTTCGATGCGGTCGCTCATACCGTCAATGGTGCACGCCGTGCCGAACACCGTGCCGGATGCCATACAATCCACCGTGTTGGTGCCGATGACAGAGGCGGGCACGTCAATGCTCACGGTGGGGAGCAGGGCGGTGGCGTTGCTTAAGGAGTCCAGCGAGGTACGCACACCCGGCATGATCGCGCCGCCGCGAAACGCACCGTTCTTATCGATCACCGACACTTTGGTGGCGGTGCCGAGATCCCACAAAAGGCAGGGCGCACCGTATTTGGCAAGTGCCGCTACGGCACCCACCAGCAAGTCGGCACCGAGTTGGCGCGGATTGTCAATGCGAATATCCATGCCGCTTTTCACACCGGGGCCGACCTGCAACGGTTCGATCTCCGTCACCTTACGAACCGCGTTACGCAACGCACGGTCCAGCGAAGGCACGACCGAACTGAAGATCGCCCCGTCGATATCCTCACGGTGCAGATGATACAGCCGCAAGATATCCATCAGATCCATGGCGTATTCGTCTTCCATCTTGCGGTAATCGGTCGCAAGGCGCGATTCTACCACCAAACGGTCGCCGTCAAACACACCTACGGTAATGTTGGTGTTTCCCATATCCAAAACCAATAACATACGCTGCACCGCCTTTTGTCACAGTATATCACGTTTTTTCAAGATTTACAAGTCAGGGTTCGGAACCTTATACTTCAATGGCAATAAATTCGGGAATATCCGCCAACGCCTTTGCCAGTACTCCCGCGGAGATCTCCACCCCCGTTTTGAAGGAGATACTGTATTCAAAACGTCCGTCCTCGCGGCGGCGCACACGGCTTTTGGTTACCGTAAGAGAATAGTCCTTAAACGTGGTGGTGAGCGCATCTTCCGCATCGAAATCCAACCCCGCCACCACCGTGACTTCACCCATAAAACTGTTGTCGTGCCCCGTGAGCACGCGGTGAAGCAGAAATTGCATAAGCATCAACAAAAGTGTGCCGAACACGCCGATGGAGTATAACCCCGCACCGAGCGCCATACCGATACCGCAAGTTGCCCACATGCCGGCGGCGGTGGTAAGCCCCTGCACCGAAGCTTTCTTTTGCCGCACTAAAATGACGCCTGCACCGAGGAACGGGATGCCTGTGACGATGTTGGAGGCAATACGGGTAGCATCGGCATTGAGCCCGCTGCCCACCATATCCAAAAAGCCGTATTTGGATACGATGGTCATCAACGCGGCACTCATAGCAATGATCATATGGGTGCGAATGCCCGCACCCTTTGAACGGCGGGTGCGTTCATACCCGATGACACAGCCGCAGACAGCCGCGGCAGCAATACGCAAACACCAGATCCCCTGTGCTAAAAGATCCCATTCTTTCGCCAATTTCAAAAACGCATCCACTGCATCCGCCTCCGTTGTGTTGAATTGAGAAAAGTATAGTACCACATTTTAGAAGGTTTGTCAATGCGAAACGGGGCTGTTGGATACAGCCCCGTTTGTAATTATTCGATTTCAGTTGTTTCGCTTTCTACCGTGATCTCCTGCATCGGGTTGTTTTGGATAAACTCCTCAAGCAGCGCCACGCACGCGGCGGATTCCTCCTCGCGTCCGGCGGCGGTACCGATAGGAGCGCGCACACCAAAGTACATCTCTTTCGGGAAAGTGCCGCTGCAGTTTTGCTGGAAGTAGGAGTTTTGCCAGTTCCAGTAACGCTTATGTTCTGCCAATCCGGCGTGTTTTGCATTCAGTGGGGTGAAGTAGTATTCATCCCCTTCTTCGTACTGTTCGATCTGCGATCTGTAATAGGTGGGTTCCATTGCAAACATCACGTTGCTTCCGCTTGAAAACAAGGTGGCGAGTTCCACGTAATCGCCGTCATCGGTCATTACAAGCGGCACGATACGCACGTTTACCTTGCCGTTTTTGTCGATATCCTGACCGTAGAGTTCCATCTCTTCCGCCAGTTCGTCCAACGCGGTTTGGGCGAGTTTCCCTTTGGTGACCATCACCAAGGTGTAATCTACCTTTTCGCGTGAGCCGACCAACACCGCCGCCGCCACGATCAACGCCACGATCACGCCGACGATGATGACTGCCCATTGATAGTTATACCAGAACTTTTCCACCTTTTCGCGGAAGGTCAGCGGGCGTTCGGGGGCGCGTTCTTCCTGCAGTTTTTGGGTATCCACGCCGATGAGATAACGTTCTCTTGCCATGCGACTGCCTCCTTACAGGTCAATGTCACGATCCAACTGCCGCAAGCCGTAACGCTTGGCTTTCAACTTACGTGCGGCCTTGTCGATCAGCATACAATCCCAACTGTTATACATATCCTTGCCGACGGTGCCGACACCCGCCACTTCCACAAAGAGGTGTTCCTGCCCGTGATCAAAGCCGAGCAAACTCTTGGTGCATACAGCGGTCACACCGTCTTCCACCGTTGCGGCATCACGGTGATAGTGGCCGTATAAGTACACGAGCACGTCGCCTTTGCGGCCGGTGAAATCATAAGAGACGGTGGCGGGATACATCGGGTCATCGCTCACGGTCACACCTTTTTCGCCGTTTCGGAATGCACGGACGATCTCAGCAAACAGATCGCGGTTGTGCATATCTTTTTCGATATACGGGCAGGTGTGAGAGAAGAACACCACCGACCAATCGTCGCTCGGCAACTGCAAAGCGCGAGCCAACCATTGCAATTGCTTTTCTTGGAATCCGAACGCCCACTGGCTGCAATATTTCTGTACCAGATGTTGGCCGTCTTCTTCCAACACCAACGGATTGTCGCTGGTCCGCAGATTAATGGCACGAATCTTCTGAGTGGGATAATCCACGTAATAGTATCCGCCCGTGGGGTTGTTTTCGTCCAACGTCATCGGGAAGGAGGCACGAATGGGATTCACCACCGCACCGTACCACTCGTTGTCCGAAATGACCCCTTTTGTGCCGAGCGCTTCCTTGTACGCAAACCACGAACAGTCGTCGTGATTGCCTTGCGAGAGAATGACTGAAGTGGCCTTGGTTTGTTTGATCAAGGTCATCAGGTCAAACAAGTCGCGGAACTGCGTTTCAATGGGGGCGTTACCGTCGATGAGGTCGCCCGTCAGTGCCATCAGATCTACGCCGATGCGCTTTGAAAAATCAACCATTTCCTGCACCTTTTCATAGACGGGTGCGTAGTTATCGTAAAAACGAATGTAGTGCACGTCGGTGCCGAACAGCACGGTCAGCGTGTCGGGGTTCTGTTCCCGCACCACTTCACAGGCAAACTGCTCAAAACGGGCGTCGAGCGACTCTAAAAACTCTCCGTGGGAGAAATTGTTAAGCGGCATATTCTCACGACCTTTCATCTGATACTCCCATTATGAATAAAAACACGCGAAATGTCAAGTGCGATCCGCATAAAAGGTATATTTGCCTTTTGTACGGCATAGCGTGTGGCGGAGGGATGCGTATGAAACCGTGGTGGGGCGTTGTGTTTTTTGCAATATGTACGGTAGCGGTGGCGACAATGCTGCCGCGGGTGGAACAGGCCGCTTCGCGCAGTGTGGCAGGGCCGCAGGTGCTTGTGGATGCGGGGCACGGCGGTGCAGACGGCGGTGCCACGGGAGTGGACGGCACGGCGGAAAAAGCGGTGAATCTGGAGGTGGCGCGCACCCTTGCTGCCCTGTTGCAGGTGATGGGTGTGAAAACGAATATGACCCGCGAGAGTGATCGTTCGATCCACACCGAAGGGGCGTCTTTGCGGGAACAAAAGGTCAGCGATATGCACAATCGTTTGGCGTTGTATGAGGAGGCGAGTTTGGTGGTGAGTATCCACCAAAACCATTTTTCCGAAGCAAAGTATTTCGGCACACAGGTGTTTTGTTCGCCCAACCACGCGCAAAGCCGCGTGTTGGGTGCCGCCGTGCGGGAAAGCGTGCTCTCCTTGTTACAGCCCGATAACACGCGGGAGATGAAAACGGCGGACGACAGCGTGTTTTTGCTCAGCAACACCACCGTGCCCGCCGTGTTGGTGGAATGCGGATTTTTATCCAACCCTACGGAGTGTGCCGAATTGGCATCGGCGGACTATCAGCGACAGATGGCGTTTTCGCTTGCGTGCGGCGTGTTTTCTTTTCTGCAAAATGCCGATTTCGGCTTGTAAAGGTAAAAAAAGTGTGGTATAGTATGTTAAAAGAGAGGAGGGGGAACCATGCCACCGAAAAGTAAAACGGTATTTGTTTGCACGGAATGCGGGTGTGAAGCGCCGCGTTGGAGTGGGCGTTGCCCCTCGTGCGGGGAATGGAACACCATGCAGGAAGAACTGCGTACCCCACAAACGGCGGCGGTTGCCGCCGTGCCGAGCGGGCGTGTGCGCGCACAGAAACTGCGGGAGATCGATCCGCGCGGCGAAGTGCGTACATCCACGGGTATGCGGGAACTTGACCGCGTGCTGGGCGGCGGTATCGTCAAGGGCGGGCTGATGCTCATCGGCGGTGATCCCGGTATCGGCAAGTCCACCTTGCTGCTTCAAATTTGTGAACACATTGGGCAGACCCGCAAGATCTTGTACGTTTCGGGCGAAGAATCGGCGGCGCAGATCAAACTGCGTGCCGATCGCTTGGGGGTGGAAAGTGACAATCTTTCCCTGCTTTGCGAAACCGATCTTGCCACCGTGCTTGCGGCGATGCAAAGCGAATCGCCCGATCTTATGATCGTGGATTCCATACAAACGATGAACTTGGCGGAGGTTACCTCCTCGCCCGGCAGTGTGACACAGGTGCGGGAATGCACGTCGGCTATTATGCGGGCGGCAAAGGCGATGGATCTGCCGGTATTCGTGGTGGGCCACGTGAACAAAGACGGTGCGATCGCAGGCCCGAAAGTAATGGAGCATATTGTGGATTGCGTGCTGTATTTTGAAGGGGATCGCAACAGCAGTTACCGCCTTCTGCGCTGTGCCAAAAACCGTTATGGATCCACCAACGAGATCGGCGTGTTCGAAATGCGCGATCGTGGTTTGACACAGGTGGAAAATCCGTCGCAAATGCTGCTGTCGGGCCGTCCGAAAGGTGTCAGCGGCACGTGCGTTTCTTGCACGGTGGAGGGGACGCGCCCGCTGCTTGCGGAAGTGCAGGGGTTGGTCACACCCAGCGGATTCGGCAATCCGCGGCGTATGTCCACGGGGTTTGACTACAACCGTATGACCCTTCTGTTGGCGGTTCTCGAAAAGCGCGCGGGCTATTTCTTCCAGAATTTAGATGCCTACTTAAACGTGGTGGGCGGTATTTGCTTGGAAGAGCCGGCGGCCGATCTGGCGGTGGCACTGGCGCTGGTTTCGGGCTTAAAGGACAAGCCGGTCCCCGAAGGGGTGGTGGCTTTCGGTGAAGTGGGGTTGACGGGCGAAATTCGCGCGGTCTCTCACGCCGAAGCGCGTGTGGCGGAAGCGGCGCGGCTCGGGTTCACTCGTGTGTTGTTGCCGCGGCAGAATGCGGCCGCCGTTACCCCGCGCACGGACATTGAAATTATCGGTGTGCAAAACGTGCGCGAAGCGTTTGAGATGTTATAGGGAGTGTGTAAAATGATCAAAGTCACGGTTTGGAACGAAGGACGCCATGAGAAGATCAGCGAAGAAGTACGCAACGTATACCCCGATGGGATCCACGGTGCGTTGGCGGCGTTTTTGGATGCGGACGAAGATATCACCGTTCGTACCGCCACCCTCGATGACCCCGAGTGCGGTTTGCCGCAAGAGGTGGTGGACGACACCGACGTGATGCTCTGGTGGGGTCATATGGCACACGGCGACGTGCCGAACGAAGTGGTGGAACGCGTAGCGGCGGCTGTTTATGCAGGCATGGGTTTGATCGTGCTGCACAGCGGGCATCATTCCAAGATTTTCCGCCGCTTGATGGGCACTCCCTGCAGCCTCGGATGGCGTGAAAACGGGGATATGGAGCGTGTGTGGGTGGTTGACCCCGCGCACCCCATCACACAGGGGATCGACCGTTATTTCGAACTGCCTCACGTGGAAACGTATGCCGAACCGTTTTCGATTCCCGAACCCGAGAAACTTTTGCTTATCGGCAGTTACGAAGGCGGCGAAGTGTTTCGCAGCGGCTGCTTGTGGCGGCGCGGACACGGCACGGTGTTCTATTTCCAACCGGGTCACGAAACCTTCCCGATTTATTACCAACCCGCGGTGCAGACGGTGATCAAAAACGCGGTGCGTTACTGTGCGCCCGTTATCCGTCAGCCGATCACCTGCCCGCATATTGAGAAGATTTGAGGAAAACGCATGATTACTTTTGATGCACTGCGCCGCCGTGAGGATATCCGCACCTATATTACCCGTGCGGATGCTTCGCTTGAAGCGCTTGGTTTTACCGAACACAGTTTTGCTCACGTTACCCGCGTGGCGCAGGAGGCGGGGCGCATATTAGCCGAACTCGGGTATTCCGAACGGACGGCAGAACTCGCTCGTATTGCGGGGTATCTGCACGATATCGGCAATCTGGTCAATCGCATTGAACATTCCCAAAGCGGTGCGGTGATGGCGTTTCGTATTCTCGACCGCTTGGATATGCCGGCCGAGGAGATCGCCACGGTGGTGACCGCTATCGGCAACCACGATGAAGGTACGGGCGTGCCGGTGGACGAGGTGGCGGCGGCACTTATTTTGGCGGATAAATCCGATGTGCGGCGCACCCGTGTGCGTAACAACGATCTTACAAAATTCGATATTCACGACCGTGTGAATTACTCGGTGGAGCGTTCCTCGTTAGAACTCAGTGAGGATAAGAGCACCCTTGCTCTGCGGTTGACGGTAGACACGCAATACGGCAGTGTGATGGACTACTTTGAAGTGTTTATGGAACGTATGCTCCTCTGCCGTCACGCGGCAGAAAAATTAGGCGTGAAGTTCACGTTGTTTATCAACGACCAGTGTGTGATGTAAAAAAAGCCCTGACCTGTTCAAAAACGGTCAGGGCCTTTCGTTATTTTCCGATACGTTTTATCATTCCCCACGCAGCACACAGGATAAAAGCCAAAATGTTTGCCGCCACCACCGTGGCACCGGTGGGCAACTCCCACGCGAAGGAGGCCACCGTACCGACAAGGAAACAGCCGACCGACAAGAGTGCGGCCGCCACCGCCGTGCGGCGGAAGGTGCGGCATACGCGCATAACCGAGAGGGCGGGAAAGATGATGAGCGAGGAGATGAGCAACGCGCCCATCATACGCATACCCAGCACCACCGTCACCGCGGTGAGCAGAGCGACAAGCAGATTATACATACCGGCTTTGGTGCCGGTCGCGCGGGCAAAGGTTTCATCAAACGTCACCGCAAACAAGCGGTTAAAGAACAGAAGATAGAGCAACAACACGATGACGGCGAGTGCCACGCTGAGCACCGTGTCTTCACGGCTGAGCGAGAGGATACTGCCGAACATATAGTTGTTCACGTCGGTGTTCATGCCGCCCGAAAGCGACACGGTAAGCACGCCGATGGCCAGTGAGGCGGAGGAAATGAGTGCCGTTGCGGCATCGCCCTTGATGCGGGTGCTTTCACTCAACCGCAGTAACAGCACCGCGGCTGCCGATACCACGGGAATACACACCGCAAGCGGTGCGGCGCCGAGTGCCGCCGCCACGGCCAATGCGCCGAATCCAACGTGGGAGAGTCCGTCGCCGATCATGGAATATCGCTTGAGCACCAAGGTGACACCCAACAGGGCGGCGCACAGCGAAACCAATACGCCGACAATGAGCGCCCGCACCAAAAATGGGTAGGAGAGCATCTGCCCGATCAACTCAAACATGGCCGTCACCTCCCAAGAACTGCCGCCCGATCTCACTTTGCAGATACATCTCCCGCGTGCCGAAAAAGAGCGGACGACCGCCCAGATGCAATACGTGGGTAGCGTGTTCCCGCACGGCAACGGGGTCGTGTGACACCATAATGACCGCCACGCCGTGGTCACGGTTCAAGTGATGAATAACTTTGTAAAGTTCCGCCGTCACGAGCGGGTCCAGTCCTGCGGCGGGTTCGTCCAACAACAGCACCTTTTGTGTGGCACACAGGGCGCGCGCCAACAGCACCCGCTGTCGCTGACCGCCCGAAAGAGCGTGGAAACTGCGATGGCGCAGGGGCAATACGTCTAAAAGTTCCATGCTGTGCCGTGCTTCTGCCTTGTGGGTGCGGGAATAAAACGGGCGTGTGCCCAAACGGTTCAAACATCCCGAAAGCACCACTTCGTATACACTGGCGGGAAAATCGCGGCGGTATTCCGTCTGTTGCGGCAGATAACCGATCTCGTGCGGGGCCAGCCCGTCACCGTAAAGAACGGCACCGTCCATCGGCGTTTTCAAATGTAACAATCCTTGGATGAGCGTGCTTTTACCCGACCCGTTTTCCCCCACGATACACAGGTATTCTCCGGCGTTCAAAGTGAGCGAAACGTCCGAAAGCACCGCGCGACCGTCGTAACCGAACACGGCGTCGCGACAGGAGATCAAACTCATTATCCAAGCGCCTCCTTCAGTACGATAAGGTTTTCTTGCATCAACGAAAGATAGGTGACCCCGCTCTCAATTTCCGCCTTCGTCACGTTGTGGCAGGAGTGAAACAGCCGCTTTTGTGCACCCGTTGCCTCGCACACCGTATCGGCCAGCTTTTGGTTGGAAAGTTCAATGTGCAGTACCACGGGAACGTTCTCGGCTTTTACCGTGTCGGTCAATGCCGCCACGGTGGCGGCGGAAGGTTCGGCACTGTGGTCGCACCCCTCGTAAGCGGTGTGTGCGTGTAATCCGTAAATGTCGGTGAAATGGCGGAAGGGGAAGCGGTCGGCAAACACCAGCGTGTGCCGTGCGCCGCTTTGCACGGCGGCACGAATTTGATCGTCTAAGGTCTTGAGTGCGGCGATATAATCGTCCGCGGCCGTGTGCAACGCCTCGTTATCGCCCTCTGTAAGATGGCACAAGGTCTCCTCCAACGCCTCAACGATGCGGATAGCGTTTGGCGGTGCCGTCCACACGTGTTCGTCCGCCTCTTCGGCGGGGGTGATCCCCACGCATTCCAAAAGGGTGAGAGTTTTCGGCGGGTCGTCCATCGTGGCGAGCATATCCGCCACCCACGCTTCCGATTCGCCGCCGACGTACACGAACAGGTCGCAGTTTTGAATATCCATAATATCCCGCGGTGTCGGCTCGTATGAATGGCTTTCCTGACCCGCCGAAAGCAACAGCGAAACCTCGGCTTCGGGGGCGATGGCACGGACGAAATCATACGGCGGAAACACGGTGCAGATAACGGTGAGTTTATCGCTGTCGCGACTTTTCACGCCGCATCCCGCGCAGCCGAGCAGGCAGAGTGCCGCGAGCAACAGCGCTGTGATACGTTTTCTCATACGGCACATCCTTTCGCGGCACACGCTTCACACCGTCCGAACAGCATGGTAGCACGCTCGTCGGCGGTGAAATGATGACGTTTTAACAGTTCGCGTTCCACGAAGGCGGTGATATCGTGATCGAGATGCACCACGCGTCCGCAATCCACGCATTTCAAATGCAAGTGGTCGCGGCATCCTTCGCCGCCCAATATCTGATAGGTAAATTGGCGGCTGTTGCCCCGCACGAAACGGCGCACCGTGCCGTCCGCCACCAAAGCGGTCATTAAGCGATACAAGGTGCTTTTGCCGGTCGGCAGGGCAGCGGCGATCTCCTCGATGGTACAAGGAGAATCCGCGTGCTCCCGCAAAAATGCAAGCAACAGTTCTTTGCCGTCGGTACGGTAATGGGTCGCCACATCGCTCACCTCACAAAAATTGAGAATTACTCTCAGTAGTATAGTGCTCGCCGATGGATTTGTCAAGTGGGACTTGATTTTTTTGTAAGTTGCGCGTACAATATACGAAGAGAAAGGGGTGGCCGTATGGCAGTCTGTTATATCGTGGGTGCGGCGGCGTATTGTGCGCCGTTTATACCGTCGGCGGGCGATTGGGTGATCGCGGCGGACGGCGGTCTTGCACACCTGCAAGCGCGCGGCATCACCCCCGACCGTGTGGTGGGCGATTTTGATTCGCTCGGCACACCGCCCGTGGGGGAGGGGGTTCTGACCTTTCCTGTGGAGAAGGACGATACCGATACCATGCTGGCCGTGCGGTTGGCGTGGGAGGCAGGGTATCGTGAGTTCCGCTTGCTTGCGGGCACGGGCGGGCGTGCGGACCACACGCTGGCCAATCTGCAGATCCTTTTGTGGGTGGCACGGCGCGGCGGGCGTGCGGTACTTTGCGGGGAGGATGAGTGTTTTGCCACCCTGCAAAACGGTACGGCACGGTTTTTAAAGACCGCCGCGGGTAACTTTTCGCTTTTTGCACAGGGCGGCGATGCTCACGGCGTGACGGTGCAAGGGGCGTACTACACACTGACGGACGGCATCCTCACGGCAGAACACGCACGGGGAGTCAGCAATCATTTCACGGGTAAGCCCTGCACCGTGACGGTGCGGGACGGCGCTGTGTTGATATATTGGCAAGGCACGGCGGATGAGGTGACGTTTGATGAGTGAGTGGCAGATACACCGCGTGGGGGCGATCGATTCCACCAACACGGCGCTGAAACGTATGGCATTGGACGGAGCACCCGACGGTACGGTGCTGATGGCAGACAGCCAATACGGCGGACACGGACGTATGGGGCGCGTGTTCCGCTCGCCGCACGGCGGACTGTATATGAGCGTATTGTTGCGCCGCCCGATCCGTGAGGGGGTGAGCCCCCTGTGGACGGTGGCGGCGGCAACGGCGGCCGCCGAGGCGTGCGAAGCGTTGTGCGGTCGGCCGATCGGCATCAAATGGGTGAACGATCTGTTTTTGGACGGCCGTAAAGTGTGCGGCATTTTGGCGGAAAGCGTAACCGACCTTGCCACCGAAACGATGTGCACGGTGGTGGGGTTCGGGGTGAATATCACATCGCCCGCGGGCGGTTTTTCGGCAGATATTGCCGACGTAGCGGGCGCTTTATGTAAAGAGGCCGCGCCCGATGCGCGTGACCGCTTGGCGGCGGATATTCTCGCCGGCTTCGCGGCGTACACCGCGGACCTTTCGGCACGCACTTTTCTTGCAGGTTACCGCGCCCGTTCGATTTTGGATGGGCGGACCGTCACCTTTTTCGAGGAAGGAACCCCGCACACCGCACAGGTTTGCGGGGTGGACGATAACGGCGGATTGATCGTGTGTGAAGCGGGGGTGCACCGCGTGTTGACGGCAGGGGAGGTCACCACCCACCGCGAAAAGGAAATTTTGTAAAAAAGACTTGCATTTTCAAAACGAGTGTGGTATAATACCGCTGTTATTTACGGAAATGTACTTGGAGGTAAGAAAAATGGGCATTTGGGAATACATTGTGGGTATCGTGCTGATCATTATGGCGTTGTTGGTCATCGCCGTGGTGTTGCTGCAGGAAGGCCGTGAGGCGAATTTGGGCGCTATTTCGGGTGCAGCGGATACCTTTATGGAAAAGGGTAAAGCCCGCACGCTGGATGCGTTCCTCGCGAAGTGGACCAAGGTGATCTCCATCGTGTTCTTCGTGCTGGTGTTCGTCGGTATGTTGGTCACCCAGTTCGTTGCGAAATAAGAAAAGCATTTGCGACCGCACGTTCTTCGGAACGTGCGGTTTTTTTTTGTATAAATCATCGCCTGCCTGCCATATACTGCCATTGAGGTGATGACAGTGAAAACATGGTTGCGTGAAAATCTGTTGCGTCCGCCCGTGCGGGAGGATGCGTTGGCCGAGGCGATGCAGGAGGTCTGCGGACAGTTGCAGTCGGTGGATTCCCGCTTTGCGGAGGAAACCGATGAGGACTTGTTGGATGCGTGTATGTACGAGCGGCTGGCGCTGCAGGCGCGTTACCGCTATTTGACCCGCTTGGTGCGCCGTCGCGTGCAGAGTGTATGAGCAGGTGGTCCGTGTGGTGGCGCTCGGCGGTAGGCGGCGTGGCCGCTTTGCTGATGGTGGATGCGGTGGGCTCCTTCACGGGGGTGTCGCTGGCGTTGAATCCGCTCACGCTCGGCACGTGCGGGGCGTTTGGTGTGCCGGGCGTGGTGACATTGTTGGTGCTGAAAGCGGTGTTCGGTTGACAAATACGTGAAATTTCGTTACAATACAAGGGATGTCATCTAAGGAGTAACAGCCGATGAAAATATTGATGATCCCCTCGTGGTATCCCACACCGCAAATGCCGATGTTGGGCACCTTTTACAAAGAGCAAGCCGAAGCGATGGCCGCCGCAGGCGCACAAGTCGCGGTGATCTATGCGGATGTCAACGGCCGTTTCAGCGGTAACGGCACCCACGTGTTTACCGAAAACGGTGTGTATACCATCCTTTGTCAAAAATTGAACGTCACCCCGCGGGTGGAGCGCGGACGCGTGTGGCAACGTACCGCTATGTTGCGAAAAGCGTTTCGGCATCTGTGCCGCGAGTGGGGACGTCCCGACGTGGTGAATCTCCGTTCGTCGTTGCAAGGCTACGAAGCGTTGGCACTTTGCCGCCGCGAGCAATTGCCGCTCTTTTTTATGGAGCATTCCTCGGTGGTGCTCACCGAAGGGGAGAATACTGCCGCCCGTCGCCGTCTTACGGCGGTGATGCAGGCGGCGGGGGTGAACGCTTGTGTGAGCGAAGCGTTGCGAGCGGTGATGCAACCGATCGCCGATACGCGTGTGATTCCCGATCTGGTGGACGACGGTCGCTTTGTGCCGATGCCGCAGGACACGGGAGATACCTTCCGTTTCCGTGCGATGGGCCAACTGCGCCCCATCAAAGGGTACGACACCTTGATTGCCGCGTTTGCGACACTGTGTGAACGTACCGATCGTGCGGTTCGTTTGGAAATTGCGGGTGCGGGGGCTTTGCGTGAACAACTGCAGCAGCAGATCGCCGATGCGGGGCTTTCGGACGTGTGCCGCTTGGTGGGAATCATCCCGCGGGAGGAAACACCCCGCTTTATGAACGGATGTGACTGCTTTATCTGTTCCTCCCGCCACGAAACGCTCTCCTGTGTGCTGAATGAAGCCGCCGCCTGCGGCAAACCTCTCATCAGCACGCGTTGCGGCGGCCCCGCTGATATTATTACCGCCACGAACGGCTTGCTGGTGGCGGTGGACGACGTAGCCGCCATGGCCGAAGCGATGGAGCGTATGTTGTGTGAAGCGGAGCGCTATTCGCCCGAGGCGATTCGTGCCGAAACCGTTGCGCGGTTTGGTAAAGAGGCGGTCAGCCGCCGTTTGCTTGCGGCGTGTGAAGAAGCAATAGCGGGAGGTGCCGTGCATTGAATCTGCCGATAACTCACAATCTCACAGCGCACACCGAAGGGGAACTGCTGTATTACACCTTTCCTACGCTGGATGCCGTGCCGTTTGTGCGGCACGCCGTGTCCACCCGCTTGGGCGGTGTGAGCGAGGGGATCTTTGAAAGTATGAATTTGAGTTTCGGGCGGGGGGATGACCCCGTGCGTGTGCGGGAGAACTTTGACCGCCTATGCGGGGCGATCGGTGTGGACACCGATCGCATCGTGCTCTCTCGTCAGGAACACCACACCTTTGTGCGTAACGTCACAGCGGCGGATTGCGGCAAAGGCATCACCCGCGAGCGGGATTACGATGATTTTGACGGCCTGCTGACCGATGAAGCAGGGGTGGTGCTGTGCACGCAATACGCTGATTGCGTGCCTCTCTTGTTTGCCGATCCGAAACGGCGGGTGGTGGGAACTTCTCACTCGGGTTGGAAAGGCACGGTGGCGGAAATGGGGCGTGTCACGGTGGAACGGATGGTGTCGGATTACGGTTGCCGCCGTGAGGATATCGTGGCGGGTATCGGCCCGTCCATCGGCCCGTGTTGCTTCGAGGTGGATGAACCGGTATACGAGCGCTTTTCGGCGTTGGGTGTGTGGGATGACGCTTGTGTAAAACGAATGCCCAACGGCAAATTTTACATTGATATGTGGCAGGTCAACCGCCGCATTTTGTTGGCGGCGGGACTCAAGGAGGAACATATCAGCGTGACCGATCTTTGCACCCGTTGCCGTCCCGATGTGTTTTGGTCGCATCGTGCCACCAACGGTGTGCGCGGAAGCCTTGCGGCGTTGATTTCAATAGGAACAGAGTAAACGATCCCTTCATAGGATGGAGTGAGTACATCACCGATCCTATGGGGGGATAGTTTTTATGCAAACCATTGAAACTTTTGCCGTGATAGGCGGCGACCTGCGCGCCGCCTATCTTGCCGGCTTATTGGCGCAGGACGGGTTCAAAGTCATTACATCGGGGTTGGACAGCACCGATCTGCCGCCCTGTGTTACCGGTTGTACCAATCTGACACAAGCGGTATCACTGGCGGATTGCGTGGTGTTGCCTCTTCCGGTCACGACCGACGGTACCACGTTGAATGCACCGTTTTCGCGTGTACGCATCCAGTCGGAGCAGGTGTTGGGAGCGCTTTCGCCGTCGCAATTTGCGGTGGGCGGCGGTGTGCCTGCCGCGTGGTGTGAACAGGCGGCGGAAAACGGGGTCACGTTGCACGACTACTTACAGCGGGAGGAGTTGGCACTGCTCAACAGCGTGCCCACCGCCGAGGGCGCGGTGCAACTGGCCATGGAGGAGTTGCCGGTCACTCTGCGCGGCGCGCGGGCACTGGTTACGGGGTACGGACGTGTGGCGCGTGCGCTGTGTTCGCTGCTTATTGCTATGGGAGCGGAGGTAACGGTGGCGGCACGGCGCTGTTCCGACCGCGCGGCGGCATCGGTTGCGGGGTGCTCCGCCGTAGAACTCGCGGCGGTTGCGGATGCAGGAGATTTTGACGTGATCTTCAACACCGTGCCGGCACTCGTATTCGATGCCGCGCTTTTGAAAAAGCTGGAGCGTTCCACCTTGCTGATCGATCTGGCATCTCGCCCCGGCGGCGTGGATTTTGCGGCGGCGGCAGCACTGCAAATGAAAACCGTGTGGGCGTTATCCCTGCCGGGGCGGGTGGCACCGAAGAGCGCTGCCGATATTCTTCGGCAGACGGTGCTCAATATGTTGCGTGAGGAGGGACGGTTATGAGCGGATTACGTATCGGATGGGCGCTGTGCGGATCGTTTTGCACACTGGCAACCGTGACGGCGGAGATCGCCGAAACGGTGGCAGCAGGGCACACGGTGTATCCCATCTTCTCCGCACCGATGTGCGCGGTGGATACGCGTTTCGGCACGGCGGAACACTGGCGTATGCAGATAAGCGATCTGTGCGGACGTTCGCCCCTCACTACCCTCACCGAAGTGGAACCGCTCGGCCCGCGGGATATGCTGGACGTATTGGTGGTGGCACCTTGCACGGGCAGTACACTGGCACGGCTGGCGGCGGGGGACAGCAGCGGTGCCGTGACACTGGCGGTAAAATCTCACCTGCGGCGTGAGCGGCCGGTGGTGCTTGCGGTATCTACCAACGATGCGCTGGCAGGCTCCTTCCCGTCGATCGCCGCGTTGAAAAATCGCAAACACTACTATTTTGTACCGATGCGGCAGGATGCGCCCGTTGAAAAGCCGAATTCCTTGGTGGCGGATTTCTCGCGCATCGGCGATACGATTTACGCCGCACGGCAGGGGCGCCAACTGCAACCGCTGTTTTTGGGGTGAAAAAGGCTCAAGGAGAATTTTCAAATTCTCCTTGACTTTTTTTTCGACATATTCTATAATATATACAATAATGCAATCGGCGTTGAGGAAGTCCATTTGCGTTTGCCGCACAGAGAGGGATGCTCGATATTTTTTTCGGCTGAAAGGCATCCTGCAGAGTCAAGCGCAAAAAGCCGCTTCGGAGCCGTTGTCGCGAGGAGCGACACGCCCTGTCTGCGTTATCGGGCAAACGAGTGGGAGCCGTTTGCGGCTTCAATTTGGGTGGTACCACGGAGTTTCCGTCCCATATACGGGCGGGGACTCTTTCTATTTTTTAAAATGAGAGGATGTCAAAACACAATGAAATGGACAGGTTTGAACGAACTGCGTGAAAAATATCTCGCGTTTTTCGAGAGCAAAGGTCACCTGCGTTTGCCCAGTTTTTCGTTGGTGCCGCAGGGGGATAAATCCCTTTTGCTTATCAACGCCGGTATGGCGCCGATGAAAAAGTATTTCACGGGTGAACTTACCCCGCCCCGCAAGCGCGTGACCACTTGCCAAAAGTGTATCCGCACCCCCGATATTGAGCGCGTGGGTAAAACGGCACGTCACGGCACCTATTTTGAAATGCTGGGCAACTTCAGTTTCGGCGACTATTTCAAGCATGAAGCGACCGCGTGGGCGTGGGAGTTCTGCACCGAGGTGTTGGAACTGCCGGTGGATCGTCTGTGGATCAGCATTTATGAAGAAGATGACGAAGCGTTCGATATCTGGACAAAGGAAGTCGGCGTAGATCCGTCCCATATCGTGCGTCTTGGCAAAGCAGACAACTTCTGGGAGCACGGTTCGGGTCCCTGCGGTCCTTGCTCCGAGATCCATTTGGATCGCGGCGAAGAGTTTGGTTGCGGTTCTCCCGATTGCGGTGTGGGTTGCGACTGCGACCGTTTCCTTGAATTCTGGAACTTGGTGTTCACCCAGTTTGATAACGACGGCAACAACAACTACACCCGCTTAAAGAACCCGAACATTGATACCGGTATGGGTTTGGAGCGCCTTGCGTGCATTATGCAGGGCGTGAATAACCTTTTTGAAGTGGATACGGTGCAGAACATTATGAAGCACGTCAGCCGCATTGCGGGCGTGCAGTACGGCGACGATGAACGCACCGACATCTCCTTGCGCGTTATCACCGACCACATCCGTTCCACCACCTTTATGATCGGCGACGGTGTGATGCCCTCCAACGAAGGCCGCGGCTACGTGCTGCGCCGTCTGCTTCGCCGCGCGGCCCGTCACGGCCGACTGCTCGGTATCGGTGAACCCTTCTTGCATCAAGTGTGCGAAACGGTGATTGCGGAGAATGCATCCGCCTATCCCGAGTTGGGTGATAAAGCCGACTTTATCAAGAAACTGATCTTGGTGGAAGAAGAGGCGTTCGGTAAGACGATCGATGCGGGTCTTGCGATGCTTGACGATATGTTGGCGAACCTCAACGGTACTGAACTGTCGGGCGCGGATGCGTTCAAACTGTACGATACTTACGGTTTCCCGCTGGATCTGACACAGGATATTTTGGAAGAAAAAGGTCTCACGGTGGGTGAGGAAGAATTCCGTGAATTGATGACTGCCCAGCGTGCGCGTGCGCGTGCCGCCCGTAAAGACGCGGGTGCGGATGCGTGGAAAAACAGCGGTGCGGCACTTAAGGATGTGGCAGCGGCCCGTTTCGTGGGGTATACCGCTCTTACGGCCGAAGCGAAAGTTACCGCGCTGGTGAAGGATGAACAGCGTGTGGATGAGATCGCCGACGGCGATGCCGCGTTGGTGTTGCTCGACGTGACGCCTTTCTACGGTGAAAGCGGCGGTCAGGTGGGCGATATCGGTCTGATCACCAACGAAGGTGTGACGGTCGAGGTGCAAAACACCTTGAAAGGCGCGGACGGCGCGGTGTTGCACGTGGCGGAAGTGAAACAAGGCACTCTGCGTGTAGGGGATACCGTCACTGCCGCGGTGGATACGGCGACGCGCACGGCCACGATGCGTAACCACACGGCGGCACACTTGTTGCAGGCGGCACTGCGTGAGTTGCTCGGCAACCACGTGGAGCAGGCGGGCCAGTTGGTGAATGCCGAGCGTATGCGTTTCGACTTTACCCACTTCTCCGCGTTGACCCCCGAACAGATCGCGGCGGTGGAAGATCGCGTGAACGGTTGGATCTTGGACGGCGTGGCGGCGGATATTCGCGAAATGCCGATCGATGAAGCCCGTGCACTGGGCGCGATGGCCTTGTTCGGCGAAAAATACGGCGACGTGGTGCGTGTGGTGCGTTTTGAGGGCGTGTCCACCGAACTGTGCGGTGGTACTCATGCGGATAACACCGCCAAGATCGGTCTGTTCCGCATCTTGTCGGAAGGCTCGGTCGCGGCGGGCGTGCGCCGTATTGAAGCGGTGACGGGCGCCAATCTGCTCGCCGAGTGGCGGCGTGAGCACGCGGTGCTTCAGCAGACGGCAGAGGCTATCAAGGCGGCGGGTGCGGAGGACATTCTGCGCCGTACCGCGCAGATGACCGCCGAACTGCGTGATTTGAAAAAAGAACTGGCAGAGCTCAAAGCCGAAGCGGCGGCGGGCAAGGCAGGTGACGTGTTTGCCGACGCCAAAGAGATCGGCGGCATCAAGCTTGCTACTGCGGTGTATCACGATATGGAATCGGGCGCATTGCGTACCATGTGTGATACGTTGAAGAGCGCGGCGGATAAAAACAAGGGTATCGTGTTGCTCGCCGGTGTCAACGGCGATGCGGTGACCTTTGTGTGCTATTGCTCGTCGGATGCCGTGAAAGCGGGTGCCAATGCAGGCGGACTGATCAAAGCGACCTGTACCCTGTGCGGCGGTAAGGGCGGCGGCCGTCCCGACAGCGCCATGGGTGGCGCCAAAGACGTGAACAAAGTGGAAGAAGCGCTTGCGGCAGCGGCGGATACCGTGGCTTCCATGCTGTAAGAGGTGAATGAAATGGATTGCATATTTTGTAAGATCGCGGCGGGGGAGATCCCGTCCAAAAAGGTGTATGAAGACGAGCAGATATTGGCGTTTTACGACATCGAGCCGAAAGCGCCGGTGCACGTGCTGGTGATTCCGAAACAGCACATTGCCGGTGCGGCGGCGGTGACGGCGGAGAACGCTGCGGTGGTGGCGCATATTTTTGCCGCCATCCCGCAGATCGCGGCCGAACTCGGCGTTACCGATTTCCGCGTGGTCACCAACAACGGTGTCGATGCGGGTCAAACGGTGCACCATTTGCATTTCCACATTTTGGGCGGTGCCCGACTCGGTGAAATGGCGTAAGCCGTTGCCGAAATTACGAGAGAGGAAGAACACCCGTGCAGTATATTGTGGCGGATCTGGAGTGGAACGGCGCGTATTCCAAAAAGGCGCACGGCTACTTTAACGAGATCATCGAGATTGGCGCGGTCAAACTGAACGAACGGTTGGAACTTACGGATACGTTTCATGCGGTCATTAAACCCATTGTCAGCCGCAAACTGACACGCTTGGTGAGTGATCTTACCAATATCACGGGTGAAGAACTGCAGGACGGTACGACGTTTATCGCGGCGGCGGCGGAATGGCAACGCTGGGTGGGGGAGGAAGAGTCGATCCTTCTCACGTGGAGTACCACCGATCTGTCGGTGTTGCTTGAAAACTACCGCTTTCATTTGAAGCGTGACCGTGTTCCTTTTATGACGAAATACGCCGACCTGCAAGCCTATGTGCAGGCCCATAACAAGCTCGGTAACGCAGGGCAGCAGGTGGGGCTTGCGCGTGCGTGTGAGGCGCTCGGCATATCCGATGAAGGGCTTGAACAGCACCGTGCGCTGGATGACAGTCGTATGACGGCGGCGATCGCGCAGAAGACGATCGAGCGGGAGGCGTTTTTGCCGTTTGTGCGGGAAGCGGATACGGCGTTTTACGATCGCTTGAATTTCAAACCGTATTACATACGGGATGCCGGAAGTCCGCTGATCGCCCGTCAGCACTGGCGGTTTCGGTGTCCCGCTTGCGGGCGCGTGCTGCGAAACCGCAAGGAATGGCGGTTTTACAATCAGGCATTTTGGGTGGAAATGGTCTGCCGCACCTGCGACAAGACCTACACCGCCCGTGCACAGTTTCGTAAGAAATTCGACAGCGTGGAGGTCAAACGTAAGTTGACCGAAAAGCTGGCGGACGATAAACAAAAAACAAACGAGGAGAGGACAACAGTATGAAAAAGTTTTTGGCAGAATTTAAGACCTTTGCTTTGCGCGGCAACGTGGTCGATCTGGCCGTCGGTGTTATCATCGGCGGTGCGTTCCAGAAGATCGTTACTTCGGTGGTAAACGATCTCATTATGCCGTGGATCGGTCTTTTGACCGGCGGCACCAACTTTACCGATCAGTTTGCGATCTTGAAGTTGCCCGAAGGCGTGACCAAGGAAATGGTGATCTCGCTTGAGGCGGCGAAAGAACTCGGCGCAACCACCTTTAATTACGGTGCGTTTATCACCGCGGTCATCGATTTCATCATCATGGCGTTCATCATCTTCCTGCTGGTCAAGGGCATCAACAAGCTCAGCAGTTTGAAGAAGGTGGAAGAAGTGGTGGAAGAACCCACCACCAAGATCTGCCCGTTCTGCAAGAGCGAGATCGCGATCGAAGCGACCCGCTGTGCACACTGCACTTCGGAACTGCCGAACGAATAATTTTCAAAAAAAGCAAAAAAAACACTTGCATTTTTTGGAATAGTATGCTATCATTGATAGGCTATGGTCGGTCACTGTGACCGTTCCGTGCTTGATGCAAAGCATCAGGACGATGGTCCTCTGCTCACTTCGTTGGGCACGAACATCGGAAAAGTAGGGAGGATTTAGAAATGGATGCATTGAAACTCATTGCAGCAGACAGCCTGAAGGAAGCGGCACCGGCGTTTGAGATCGGTGACACCATCCGCGTGGACGTTAAGATCCGCGAAGGCGAGCGCGAGCGTATTCAGGCCTTTGAAGGCACTGTGATCGCGAAGAAGGGCAGCGGCGTGGCCGAGACCTTCACCGTGCGTCGTGTGTCGTACGGTGTCGGTGTGGAGCGTGTGTTCCCCCTGCATTCCCCCAACGTGGCGGCTGTGAAGATCGTTCGCCGCGGTAAGGTTCGCAGAAGCAAGTTGTATTATCTGCGTGATCGCGTGGGTAAGGCTGCGAAGGTTAAGGAACGCCTGTAAGCCGTCCTGCAACAAAGCATAAAAAAAGGAACGATTGCTTGATCGTTCCTTTTTTGTGTTTTTTTAAAGAAAAACCGCTTTTGCACTTTCCTTTTTGAAGAAAGTATGGTAAAATATACGTATGTATGTTACGAAACGAGGGATACGTTATGACGGAATTTGAATACGATCCGAATACCGTGGCGGAAGAGGAAGTTGCGGCACCGCAACCCGAGCAGTTGGAGGCGGCGCATCCCGCACCGGCGGAGAAAAGTTGGCTCAGTACGATGTATGAACTGATGGGCAACGTGGCGGTGGCGCTTTTGCTGGTCACCTTGCTGTTAGGTTTCTGCTTTCGCCAAGTGGTGGTGGACGGTGCTTCGATGAACGATACGCTGGCGGATAAAGATCGTTTGTTGTTGCAAACGGTGTTTTACACCATCGAGCGGGAAGACATTGTGGTGATCTATCAAGAGGAAGAACCGGAAAAACCGCTGATCAAACGCGTGATCGCCACGGGCGGCGATGCGGTGAGATTGGATCCCTCGACCAATGAGGTCTACTTGAAAAAAGCAGGGGAGAACGATTGGGAACTGTTGCGCGAGCCGTACGTGCACTATCCGCTGGGATGGGGCATTGCGTGGGATGACGATAACGAGATCGTTGTGCCCGCGGGTGAATTGTTTGTGTTGGGCGACCATCGCAACGATTCCCGCGACAGCCGTACCCTCGGTTGCATCAAAGAGGAAAACGTGGTGGGCGGTGTTTTGCTGCGCCTGTTCCCGTTCAGCGGATTGGGAGGCTTACGATGACGGAACAAGAACAAGGGCGGACGATCCAGTGGTTTCCGGGGCACATGACGCGTACCCGCCGCAAGATCAAAGAGTGTTTACCGCTCATTGATCTGGTGGTGGAGATTCTGGATGCCCGCATTCCGCTGGCCAGCCGCAATCCCGATATGGACACGTTGGTGGCGGGTAAGCCGCGCTTGGTGGTGCTGAACAAGGCGGATATGGCGGATGAGGCCGCCACCGCCGCTTGGGTAGCGTATTACCGCAAGCAGGGGATTTCGGCACTGGCACTCGATTGTAAGAGCGGCCGCGGGATAAACGGATTTGTTCCCGCAATGCGTGCCGTGCTTGCGGATAAGATCGCCGCGTGGGAAGCAAAAGGTATGGTCAATCGTCCCGTGCGTGCGATGGTGGTGGGTATCCCTAATGCGGGGAAATCTTCCTTTATCAACCGTTTGGCGCGCGGCGGTAAAGCCAAGGTGGAAGATCGCCCCGGTGTCACGCGGGATAACCGTTGGTTCACGGTGGAAAAAGGGGCGCTGCTGCTGGATACCCCCGGTGTGTTGTGGCCGAAATTCGAAGATCAAGAGGTGGCTCGCCGTTTGGCGTATACCGGTGCGATTCGCGACGAGATACTGGATACCGAAGAACTTGCGTGTGGGCTGTTGCAGTTGCTTTGTGCGGAGTATCGCGACCTGCTTTGTGCACGCTACCGCCTGCAGGAAGAGGATCTGGAAGCTTGTGCCGACAGTTGGGATCTCCTGTGCTTGGTCGGTAAAAAACGCGGTATGTTGGTGTCGGGCGGTGAGGTGAATACCGAACGCGCCGCCACGATGCTGTTGGATGAATTCCGCGGTGCGAAGATCGGGCGTATTACGTTGGAAAGACCGGAGGTGTGATCCGATGGAAGAAAAACAATGCACCAATTATGAATTTGACGCGTGCTGTCGCGAGCAAGGCGTTGTGCATCTGTGCGGCGTGGATGAAGCGGGGCGCGGCCCGTTGGCCGGCCCCGTGTATGCCGCGGCGGTTGTTTTGGATCCCGACGTGGTGATCGACGGGGTAAACGATTCAAAAAAACTTTCCGAAAAACGGCGTGAGGCGCTGTTCGATGAGATATGTGAAAAAGCGGTGGCCTACGGCATCGCCTCCGCTTCGGTGGAGGAGATCGAGGAATTGAACATACTGCAAGCCACGTTTTTGGCGATGTCCCGTGCGGTTGCAGCTTTGTCCGTCACGCCCGACCTTGTGTTGGTAGACGGTAATCAAGTGCCGCGCGGTATTGAGCGCCCGATGCAAACGGTGATCAAAGGAGATGCGCGTTCCGCTTCCATTGCGGCCGCTTCTATTTTGGCCAAGGTCAGCCGTGACCGTTATATGCTGGCACTGGACGAACAGTACCCGCAATATGCGTTTTCGAAGCATAAAGGCTACGGTACCAAGGTGCATTGTGAAGCGTTGCAGACGTTCGGCCCTTCGCCCGCGCATCGTATGAGTTTCCTTAAAAACATTTTGGGATAAGGATTTGTTTGAAAATGGCTAAAGTTTCGGCAGGCGCGGCGGGCGAGGTGCTCGCCGCACGCTTTTTGCGTGAAAAGGGATACACCATTACAGCGGCAAACGTGCATTCACGTTTCGGCGAGATAGACATAATCGCTGAAAACGCTCAATATATTGCCTTTGTAGAGGTAAAGACACGCAGTGAAAACGCACTGTACACGCCGCGCGAAGCGGTGACATACCAAAAGCAACGCAAGGTGATCGGTACGGCGGCGTTGTATCTGCAACAGCATCCCACCACGCGTCAACCGCGTTTTGACGTGATCGAGATCGTCACTGCCAAAGGGCAACCGATGAAGGTGGTGGAGATCGACCACATTATGGGTGCATATGAAACGGAGGGCCTGCATGCGGCTTTTTGATCTGCATTGTGACACGTTGTACGAATCGTTTACCAAAAAATACCCCCTGCCTAAAAACGACGGTCATATTGACTTTGCACGAGCGGCACGATACGCGCCGTATGTGCAGGCGTTGGCGGTGTGGATACCCGAAGACCTGCGCGGCAATGCCGCGTGGGATTTTTGTTGTCGGGTGATGGCACACGCCGAACGGGAGAATATCCGTTTGTGGCGTAAAGGGAAGAGCCTTGACGACTGTCTTAAAACGCACACGAGGATAGGAATGCTTGCAGTGGAAGGCGGCGCGGTGTTGGGAGAGGAACTTGCCCGTATTGACACCCTTGCCGTGCGCGGCGTGCGATATATCACCCTCACGTGGAATGGGGCGAACGCCCTTGGTAACGGGTGCTTGTCGCCGTGTAGGGAGGGGCTTACCGCTTTTGGCAAAGAAGCGGTGCGGCGTATGGAACGGGCAGGGGTAACGGTGGACGTTTCTCACCTGAATGAAGCGGGATTTTGGGATGTCGCGAATATGGCGCAAAAGCCGTTTATCGCCACGCATTCCAATGCGGCGGCGGTGTGTCCGCACCCGCGCAATCTGACCGATCGGCAGTTTGCCGCCGTTGTTGAATGCGGCGGTTTGGTTGGGCTTAACCTGTGCGGCGATTTTTTGGGAACGTCCACGTTTGAGGCGGTGGAGCGGCACTTGTATCACTTTTGGGAGCGCGGCGGCGAAAACACGGTGGCGTTCGGTGCGGACTTCGATGGCGCGGTTATGCCGGCTGAGTGGGACGGCGTGGCGGTAATGGAGCAAATTTTTGATTTTCTATACCGCAAAAACTACGATAGTGACCTGCTTTCCCGCCTTTTTTTCGGTAATTGCTACAATTTTTTCTCACGGCTTTGACAAACGGAAAATCCTGCGGTATAATAAACTGATTTCTTTTATATATTAGACGGAGGAGAGCATAGATGAACTATTGCAGTACACGGGATGCGGCGGTTCGTGCCACCGCGGCCGAGGCCATTGCTCGCGGCATTTCGCCCGACGGCGGTCTGTACGTGCCCACCGCATTACCGCGGTTGACACCGACTCGCTTGGAAGAGATCGCGGCGATGCCGTATGCCGAGCGTGCGGCGGCGGTGCTGTGCGAATTCTTGGGCGATTTCACGGCTGAAGAAGTGCGCGAATGCACCGAGGCGGCCTATGCGACGGGGCGTTTTCGCCACGCCGACGTAGCCCCGCTTACCGAACTGTCCGCAGGCGAACATATTTTGGAACTGTGGCACGGCCCGACTTGCGCGTTCAAAGATATGGCGTTGCAGATCCTGCCGCATTTGATGCGGGTGTCTGCCGCCAAGACGGGGGACGGCAAGGAGATCGTGATTCTGGTCGCCACTTCGGGTGATACGGGCAAAGCCGCGCTGGAAGGTTTCCGCGATGCAAAGGGTACGCGCATTTTGGTGTTTTATCCCGAAGACGGTGTCAGCCCGATGCAGAAGTTGCAAATGGCAACGCAGGAAGGCGAAAACGTGTCGGTGTGTGCCATTCGGGGCAATTTTGACGATGCTCAAACCGGTGTGAAGCAGATCTTTACCGACAGCGCCATTGCCGATACGCTGGCGGCGAACGGTATGCAGTTCTCCAGTGCCAACTCCATCAACTGGGGTCGTCTGGCACCGCAGATCGTGTATTACGTTTCGGCGTACTGCGACCTCTTGAAGGCGGGTAAGATTCGTATGGGGGATGCCGTAAACGTGGCGGTACCCACCGGTAACTTCGGTAACATTTTGGCGGCGTATTATGCACGTGAAATGGGGTTGCCGATCCGCCGGCTGATCTGCGCGTCCAATCGCAACCGTGTGTTGACCGACTTCTTGACCACCGGTGTGTACGATCGCAACCGTGCGTTTTATACCACCACGTCGCCGTCGATGGATATTCTTATCTCCTCGAACCTCGAACGGCTTTTGTATCACCTGTCGGGTAACGATGACAGCCTGATGCGCGACTTGATGGCGCAACTGAACGAAACGGGACGTTACACCGTGCCGAACGAACTGCTCGCCCGTGTGCGCGAACTGTTCTGGGCGGGTTGCTGTGACGATGAAGCGGCGGCAGCGACCATTCGTGAAAAGTTTGACGAATATCACTATTTGCTGGATACCCATTCGGCGGTTGCGGTGAAGGTGTATGCCGACTATCGCACCGAAACGGGGGATACCACCCCGACGATCATTGCGTCCACCGCCAATCCGTACAAGTTCTCCGCCAGTGTGCTGGAAGCGTTGAACGGCAACACCGCCGGTTTGGATGAATTCCAAAAGGTGGAGGCACTGCGCGCATTGACGGCGCATGAAGTGCCCGCTCCGTTGTCGGATCTGCAAGGCAAGACGGTCCGTTTCAAGGACGTTTGCGACCGTGACAAGGCGGCGATGCGTGCCGTGGTGTTCGGTATGCTGAACGTTACGGAGTAACACGGTATGGCACTGTTTGTCATCGGAGATCTGCATCTCTCGCTCGGCGCCGATAAGCCGATGGATATCTTCCGCGGCTGGCAGGATTATCAACAGCGGCTGGAACAGCAGTGGCAGGAAACGGTGAGCGCAGAGGATACGGTGGTCATTCCCGGCGACGTGTCGTGGGCAATGTCGCTGGAAGGAACACGGGAAGATTTCACCTTTCTGAATCGTTTGAACGGTCAAAAACTGATCCTCAAAGGCAATCACGATTATTGGTGGTGTACCCGCCGCAAGATGGATGCGTTTTTTGAGGAAAACGGCTTTCACACCCTGCGTATCGTACACAACGATGCGGTTGCGGTGGAAGGAGTTGCGGTGTGCGGCACCCGCGGATGGTTTTACGATGCGGAGGAAGATGCCGACCGTAAGGTGCTTCTCCGTGAAGTGGGGCGTCTGCGTACATCGATCGCTGCCGCGAAGGCGACCGGCTGTGAACCGCTGGTGTTTTTGCACTATCCGCCCGTCACGCGGGAAGCGGTGTGTGAAGAACTGTTTGCCGTGTTGCGGGAAGAAGGCGTTACGCGCTGTTATTACGGACACCTGCACGGCCCGTCCGTTCCCCGTGCGTTCTGCGGTGTGCGGGAAGGCATCCGTTTTCAACTGGTGTCGGGGGATGCACTCGGCTTTCGACCGTTGAAAATTTTGTAAATTTTTAGGGAATCTATGGCATCGTTGCGAAAAGTATGCTACAATGACCATTGATATAGTAAAAAGGAATGTCAAATCACATAGGAGGAAACAATCATGAGTCTGAAATCTGTCAATCAAAAGGAAACCAATCGTGTGGAACTCGAAATCGAGGTGGATGCGGCCGCTTTTGAAGCTGCCGTGGAAAAGGCGTACCGCAAGAACATCAATAAGCTGAACATCCCCGGCTTCCGCCGCGGTAAGGCTCCCCGCTCGTTCGTGGAGAAGATGTACGGTAAGGAAGTGTTCTATGAGGATGCGATGAACGACCTGTATCCCGAAGCACTGGATGCCGCTATCAAAGAGTCGGAATACGAGTATGTGGAAGATAAGATCGATCTGGACGTTGTGTCGGTCGGTGAAGAAGGCCTTGTGTTCAAAGCGGTCATCACCGTGAAGCCGGAAGTGACCCTCAGTGCCTATAAGGGCTTGGACGTGACCCGCGAGGAGAAGGAAGTCACCGATGAGGATGTCGAGGCCGAAGTGAATAAGCTGTTGGATCGCAACTCCCGTATGGTGACGGTGGAAGGCCGCGCCGCGGAAAACGGCGATACCGTGGACTTTGATTTTGACGGCTACGTGGATGACGTCGCGTTTGACGGCGGCAAGGCGGAACACTACAGCTTGGTGCTGGGTTCGGGCCAGTTTATCCCCGGTTTTGAAGAGCAGATCGTCGGCAAGAATGCGGGCGACGAGTTCGACGTGAACGTTACCTTCCCCGAGGATTACCACGCGGAAGAACTGAAGGGCAAGGCCGCCGTGTTCAAGTGCAAACTGCACGAGATCAAGGCGAAGGAACTGCCGGCGGCGGACGATGAGTTTGCAAAGGATTGCAGTGAGTTCGATACGTTGGATGAGCTGAAAGCCGATCTGAAGACGAAACTGGCGGAAAGCCGCAAGAACGAGGCGGACGTTGCATTTGAAAATGCGCTGATGGATAAACTGGTGGAGAATATGACCGCCGAGATTCCCGAAGCGATGTTCGATAACGAAGTGACTGAGCAGGTCAACAACTTCGCCTACCGTCTGCAGTCGCAGGGTATGGATATGAATCTGTATCTGCAGTACACCGGTATGGACGAAGCGGCACTGCGCGAAAACTTCCGTCCGCAGGCGGAACAGCAGGTGAAGGGCCGCTTGGCGCTCGAAAAGGTGGCGGCGCTTGAAAATCTGACCGCGACCGATGAAGAGGTCGAAGCGGAATATGCGCGTATGGCGGACCAGTATAAACTGGATGTTGAGCGCGTGAAGGCGCTGGTGGCGACGGATGCCGTGTCGAAAGACCTCGGCTTGAAGAAGGCTCTGGACTTCTTGAAGGAAAACGCCGGTAAGTAATCTCGTTGTTTAAACCATAGCCGACAGGGCATACTTGTCTGTGCAGTATTGTGATTTTAGATTGGAGTGACGGATATGAGTTTGGTACCGTACGTAGTGGAGCAGACGGGGCGCGGTGAGCGTAGTTACGACATCTTCTCCCGTTTGTTGAATGACCGTATCATTATGCTGTGTGATGAGGTGAACGATGCAACCGCTTCGTTGGTGGTGGCACAGTTGCTGCATCTGGAAGGACAGGATCCCGATAAGGATATTCAGTTGTACATCAACAGCCCCGGCGGTTCGATCTCGGCGGGTATGGCGATCTATGATACGATGCAGTTTATCAAGTGTGATGTATCCACGATCTGCATCGGTATGGCGGCAAGCATGGGTTCGTTCCTGCTTGCGGCCGGCGCGAAGGGTAAGCGTATGGCTTTGCCCAACAGTGAAATTATGATTCATCAACCGCTCGGCGGTGCACGCGGTCAGGCGAGTGATATCAAGATTCAAGCGGATCACATTTTGTTCATTCGCGGCCGTATGAATCAGTTGTTGTCTGAAATGACGGGGCAGCCGCTCGAAACGATTGAGCGCGATACCGACCGTGATAACTATATGACCGCCGAACAGGCAATGGCTTACGGTCTGGTGGATAAGGTCATTACGAAACGCGCATAAGGAGTAGACAAAATGCCGAGAAATGAGGAGACCAAACCGATATGCTGTTCTTTCTGCGGTAAAACGCAGGAGGAGGTATATCGTCTGATTGCGGGCCCCGGTGTGTATATCTGCAACGAGTGTATCGAACTGTGCGGCAGCATTCTGGCGGACGGCAGTGCGCCCCCTCGTCAGCAAAGCAGTTCCACCAGCGTGGTGCTTCCCAAACCGCAGGAGATCAAACAGGGGCTCGACGATTACGTTATCGGTCAAGATGCGGCGAAAACCGCCTTGTCGGTGGCGGTGTACAATCACTATAAGCGTATTTATTTCGGCCACGGCGATACCGAACTCGGCAAGAGCAATGTGCTGCTGATCGGCCCCACGGGTGTGGGTAAGACGGCACTGGCACAAACGCTTGCACGTATTCTGGATGTGCCGTTTGCCATTGCGGACGCCACCACCCTCACCGAAGCGGGTTACGTTGGTGAGGACGTGGAAAACATCCTGCTTCGTCTGATTCAAGCGGCAGATTTTGATGTGGAAAAGGCCGAACGCGGCATCATTTACGTGGATGAGATCGATAAGATCGCCCGCCGCAGTGAGAACCCGTCCATCACGCGTGATGTGAGCGGCGAAGGGGTTCAACAAGCCCTTTTGAAGATCTTGGAGGGCACGGTGGCGAACGTGCCGCCCGGCGGCGGCCGCAAACATCCGCAGCAGGAATTCATTCAGATCGACACCTCCAATATTTTGTTCATTTTGGGCGGTGCGTTCGACGGTATTCAGCAGACGATCGAAAAGCGGTTGGAATCGGGTGCCATCGGTTTCGGCAATGCCGTGCGTTCCAAAAAGGAACGCGAGTTGTCCGAATTGCTTGCACATATCACACCGCAGGATCTGGTGCGATTCGGTTTGATTCCCGAACTCGTGGGCCGTATGCCCGTCATCACCACGTTGGAGGCGTTGTCCGCCGAAGCGTTGGTGGCGATCTTGAGTCAGCCGAAAAACGCCCTGCTCAAACAGTATCAATATCTGTTTGAACTGGATGGCGTGACCTTGAATTTCACGGATGAGGCTTTGCGCGCGGTGGCGGAAAAGACGATGGCGTTGCACACGGGTGCACGCGGTCTGCGCTCGGTGATGGAAGGGGTGCTGAACACACTGATGTTCACCATTCCGTCCGACCACACGGTGGAAACGGTGACGGTCACCGCCGCGTGTGTGAACGAGGGTGCCGAACCCGAAATCGTGCGTAACCCCGATAAAAAGCCTGTCAAGTTGAAAGCGACCGTAAAGGGGCGTGTAACCGCTCCCAAACGCCGCAATACCGCGTGATCTAACACGCATTTACAGGCGGCTGTCAGTCACAGCCGCCTGTTTCATCATTTTTCGAAAGAGGACAAACTATGACCATTCAAAAGCGTATTTCCCGCGTGCAGACATTGCCGATGATCGCTCTGCGCGGTCTGGTGGTGTATCCCGATATGGAACTGCACTTTGACGTGGGACGTAAACGCTCGATGCAGGCACTTCACGCGGCGATGAACCACGACCAAACGTTGTTTTTGGTCACTCAGCGGGATACCGCGGCGGAAGAGCCGACCGAAGACGAACTTTATACGGTAGGTGTGGTGGCACAGGTGCGGCAGGTGTTACGCTTGCCCGGCGACAACCTGCGGGTAGTTGTGGAAGGGCTGTATCGTGCCCGTTTGCAGGACGTGTTGCAGGAGGAACCGTATTTCTTGGCGATGACCAAGGAGGCGCAGACCCGCCGCATTGCCGACCCGTTGCAGGAAGAAGCGTTGGTGCGTGAGTGCCGTAGTTATTTGGAAGAATATGCGGAACTCACTCCCGCAATGACGGAAGATGCGTTCGCAATGGCGGCGGTGATCGACGATGCGGGTCATCTGGCGGATCACATCGCCTTCAGCCTGCCGCTGAAAGAAGCGCAAAAGCAGGACGTGCTGGCAACCATGGCGGAAGAACGCCGTATGGAAAAAGTGCTGGATATTTTGCAACACGAAATTGCGGTGCAAAAACTCGAAAACCGCATTCACGACCGTGTGCATACGCAAATGGATGAAAATCAGCGGGATTACTATCTGCGTGAACAGTTGCGCGCCATCAACGAAGAACTCGGGGATGGCGACAACCCCGCCGAAGAAGCGGATACTTACCGCCGCACCGTCAATGCGTTGCCGCTTTCCGAGGAAGTGCGAGAAAAATTGCTGAAGGAATGCGGCAAACTGGCCAAAATGCCTTCGGGTTCGCAGGAAGCGGCGGTGGTGCGCGGTTATCTGGATGCTTGCTTGGCCTTGCCGTGGGGTAAGCACACCGAAGACGTGAGAGATATTGCCCACGCCCGTGCGGTGTTGGACCGTGACCATTACGGTATGGATAAGGTGAAAGATCGTATCGTGGAATCACTTGCCGTGCGGGTGCTTTCGCGAGAGATGCGCGGTCAGATACTCTGCTTTGTCGGCCCTCCGGGTGTGGGGAAAACGTCGGTTGCCCGTTCCATTGCCGAAGCAATGGGGCGGCAGTATGTGCGTATCTCGCTCGGTGGTGTGCGCGATGAAGCGGAGATCCGCGGTCACCGTAAGACCTACATAGGCTCGATGCCCGGCCGTATCATTGCGGCGGTCACCAAAGCCAAAACCTGCAATCCGCTGATCCTGTTGGATGAAATTGATAAATTGGGCCACGACTTCCGCGGCGATCCTGCGGCGGCCATGCTGGAGGTGTTGGATCCCGAACAGAACGTGACCTTTACCGATCATTATTTGGAGATCCCGTTCGATTTGTCGGAGGTGCTGTTTATTACCACCGCCAACGACGAGGCGGAGATCCCTGCCGCACTGGCGGATCGTATGGATATCATTCACCTGCCGAGTTACACGGCGCAGGAGAAGTTCCATATCGCAAAGGATCATTTGCTGCCGAAACAGCGTAAACGTCACGGGATTTCGGCACGTCAGTTGCGCTTGTCGGATACCCAACTTCGTGCGTTGATCGACGGGTATACCCGTGAAGCCGGCGTGCGTAAGCTGGAACGCCGTTTGGCGGATATCTGCCGCAAGGCCGCGAAACGCATTGTGGCGGGTGAGGTGAAAACGGTCACCGTCAAGGATCTTGCCGATTTCTTAGGTCCTGTGAAGTATAAGCCCGATACACTTGCCCCTGCCGATGAGGTGGGCGTGGTAAACGGTCTGGCGTGGACGTCGGTCGGCGGTGAGATGCTGCAGGTCGAGGTGGCGGTGTTGGACGGTACCGGCAAGGTGGAACTTACCGGTTCGCTCGGTGACGTGATGAAAGAATCGGCACGCACGGCGATGAGTTACGTGCGTTCGCGTGCCGCCCAGTGGGGTATCGATGCGGATTTCTATAAAACCAAAGACATTCACGTGCACGTGCCGGAAGGCGCCGTTCCGAAGGACGGCCCCTCGGCCGGTGTGACCATGGCCACCGCCATGGTGTCTGCCTTGTCGGGTATTCCCGTGCGCCACGATGTGGCGATGACGGGGGAGATCACGCTGCGCGGGCGTGTGTTGCCGATCGGCGGCCTGCGTGAGAAAAGCATGGCGGCGTATACCCGCCGTATGCAGACGGTGCTGGTGCCGCAGGAAAACGCGCCCGACCTTGCGGAGGTGGATGCCGCCGTGCGTGACAGCATTACCTTCGTGCCCGTAGCCCATATGGATACGGTGTTGGATATGGCGTTGAGGAGGAAACCGCATGAACTGGAAAACCGCGGACTTTGAATTGACCGCTGCACTGGCGGAACAACTGCCGCCCGATGAACTGCCCGAAGCGGCGTTTTCGGGGCGATCCAACGTGGGGAAATCTTCGCTGATCAACCGTTTGTTGGAACGGCGCGGCTTGGCACGCACCAGTGCCACACCGGGCAAGACCGCCAGCATCAATTTTTACCGTTTGGACAGTATGCGTATGGTGGACCTGCCGGGTTACGGTTATGCCAAGGTGTCCAACGCCGAACGCAAGCGTTGGAACTCGCTGATCCAAGGATATTTTGATGCCGACCGCGACCTGCGACTCGTGTTGCAGTTGGTGGATATGCGCCACGCGCCCTCCAAAGAGGATCTTCAGATGATCAACTACTTTGTGGAAGCGGGCATTCCGTTTATTGTGGTGATGACCAAGGCGGACAAGTTGAACAAGACCGAACGGGCGGCACGTGAAGCCGCTATGCAAGAGGTGTTTGCAGAATTTGAAGGGGTTCTCACCGTGCCGTTTTCGGCGGTAACGGGCGAGGGCGTCGATGTATTGCGTGAGATACTGGAAAGTGTTACGGAGGAATAACCATGTTTTTACCGATGGGTGTCGGCGTGAACGAGGAGGGTCACCTCACGGTTGGTGGGGTGGATACGCTCGCACTTGCCAAACAGTACGGCACACCGCTGTATGTGATGAATGAAGACGTGATCCGTGCGATGTTGCGTGAATTCAAGCGCTCGATCGACGAGAATTACGAGAACGGCGGTATGGTGGCGTTCGCTTCCAAAGCGTGCGGCTTTTCGCACATGTTCCGCATTGCCGCCGAGGAAGGCTGCGGTGTGGACGTGTCCTCGGGCGGTGAACTGTATACGGCGCTGAAAGCGGGTTTTCCCGCCGAGCGTATCGTGATGCACGGCAGTTGCAAGACCGAGGAGGAACTCGTGCTGGCGGTGGAGAACGGTGTGGGACGTATCGTGGTAAACGACGCTTACGAACTGCGCCGCCTTGCGCGTGTGACACAGCGACTGGGAAAGACGGCGAACGTCTATGTGCGCGTTACCCCCGGTATTGATGCACACACCCACAGTGCCGTTATGACCGGTCAGATCGATTCGAAGTTTGGTTTCACGCTGGAAAACGGCGATGCGATGCAGGCGGTGAAGGATGCACTGGCACAAAAAACGCTGGTGCTGAAAGGTCTGCACTGCCACGTGGCCTCGCAGGTGTTTGATGAACAACCGTTCCGCGATGCGGCACGGGTGATGCTCACCTTCCTGCGGGATATCCGTACCGAAACGGGTGTGACGCTCGGCGAATTGGATGTGGGCGGCGGTTTCGGCGTGCCGTACACTGCGGCAGACGATGCTAAGCCCTGCACCGAATATATGAAATGGACGGCGGAGGCGATGCACGCGTTTGCCGCTGAGTTGAAATTCCCTCTGCCGCATATTATCATTGAACCCGGCCGTGCGATCGTTGCACACGCCGGCGTGACGCTCTATACGGTCGGCGGTATCAAGGATATCCCGCAGGTGCGTAAATACGTGTGTGTCAACGGCGGTATGTGCGACAACCCGCGTTATGCGCTGTATCAAGCGGAGTATACACTGTGTGTTGCCGACCGTGCGGGTGAGGAGGCGAGCGAGCGGGTGACGGTGGCAGGCCGTTGCTGTGAAAGCGGCGATTTGATTCAAGAGAACACCCCGCTGCAACCGTGTGAGGAAGGGGATACGTTGGCGGTGCTGTGCACGGGTGCGTATAATTATTCCATGTCCTCCCACTACAATCGCTACCCGAAACCGCCCGTGGTGATGGTGCGTGAGGGCGAGCCCTTTGTGGCGGTAAAGGGTGAAACATACGACGATCTGTTGCGTCACGACTGCTGAAATAAGAAAGGACGTGTGTGTATGAAACGCTGGCTGGCCTTGCTGTGTGCGGTGTGTTTGCTGTTTTGTGTCGGATGCCAAAGGCAGGCAGAACCGCCCGAAGTGGAGGAAAAGCCCATTTGGGAACCGGAAGTTCCGAAAACAATGGATCTTACGGCGCTGTTGACGCGGGAAGAAGTGGAAAAAGCGTTCCCGAACGTCACTTTCGGTGAGGGACAGTTGCAAGAGCACGATACGCTGTGGCTGTTTTCCACCGAAGATTACACCACGCAGGTGTCGCTGATGGTGAAGGAACCCGCCGTCACCGCGGCGGAATATATCCTCGTGCTTGCGGGACAATATCCTGCGGGCTCGTTGATCGAAGCGCCGCAGCTCGGAGAGAGTGCCTATTGGTGCGGTGACAGCGGCGAACTGTTGGTTGCCGAGGGAAAATACGTGATCTCGCTTTCGGTGCAGTGCACCACCCTGGATGCCGAAAGCCGCCTTATTATCGCGCGTTCCTTGGTGCTCAACGTGTTGGAACGGTTGGAGAAGAAACAATAAGATCAGCATCCGCCTTAAAATGGGTGGTCATAGGGATAATGGTAGAGAGAATGCATTTGTATTCTCTCTATTGTTTTTTATAAAAGATTCGGGGTCACAAATTAAATTTTCAAAAAACCCTTGACAGATCGTTTTGAAAAGTGTATTATTGTACTAGTGAGGTAATACAGTAGGGAGGTGATCCTATGCAATGGAAACCGGATAAATCCAAACCGATCTGTCCGCAGATCAGCGAACAGTTGTGTTTGCGTATCGCGATGGGTGAATTTCGCGCAGGCGAGAGGTTGCTCTCAGTGCGAGAGGTGGCGCTCTCGGCGGGGGTGAATCCCAACACGGTGCAGCGGTCGTTTGAAACGTTGGAGCAGGAGGGGATCCTGTATTCCGTGCGCGGTTCGGGTTGGTATGTGGCAGAAGATATCACGCCTGCCCGTGCCGCACTCGAACGTATGTGGGAAGAAAAAACCGCGGCATACGTGCAGGATATGACCGCATTGGGTATGGATCTCGGCGAGGTTAAGAAGTATGTGGCGGCGTGGCTGCCGAAGGAGGATGCAGAATGAGTGTATTGCTGGAATGTGTCGGTCTTACGAAAAAGTACGGATCGACAGCGGCGCTGGATAATGTGAGTTTTACGTTGGAAAGCGGCAAGATCATTGGTTTGCTCGGCCCGAACGGCAGCGGCAAGACCACCTTTATCAAAATCGTGAACGGTCTGCTCACCCCCACCGAAGGACGCGTGATCATCGGCGGGTATGAACCGGGAGTGGAGACCAAAAAATTGGTGGCGTACCTGCCGGATAACAGTTACTTAAACTCGTGGATGACCATTCGGCAGATGGTGGCGCTGTTCCAAGATTTTTATGCCGATTTTCGTCCTGCACTGGCGTTTGAGATGCTCGAACACTTGGGGATCAAACCCGATTGCCGTTTAAAAACACTCTCAAAGGGTAACAAGGAAAAGGTGTGTTTGATATTGGTGATGAGCCGCAACGCCAAACTGTACGTGCTGGATGAGCCGATCGCCGGTGTGGACCCCGCGGCCCGCGATTATGTGATTTCCACCATCATCAACAACTACAATCCCGATGCCACCGTGTTGATCTCCACGCATTTGATCGCGGACGTTGAACAGGTGTTGGATGAGGTGCTGTTCTTGCAAAACGGTCACTTGTTGCTTCATCGTTCGGTCGATAGTATTCGGGAAGAAGAGGGTATGAGTGTGGACGGTCTGTTTCGGGAGGTGTTCAAATGGTAAAGAAACTGTATAAGCACGAGTGCGAGGCGTACTTACGTGTGTGGATACCGATGCAACTGGTGTTGCTCGGTGTAGCGTTGCTGGCGCGCGGTGTTCAACTGTTTGAATCGGACACCATCGCCTACAACATTATCAACGGCTCGTCTATTTTGGCGTTTGCGTTGGCCGTGATAGTGTCCTTGGGTTTGACCTTTGTTTTCTCGGTTGTGCGGTTTTATAAAAATCTCTTTACGGGTGAGGGATATCTCACGTTTACACTGCCCGTTACACCGACCTGTCACATTTTGACCAAGCTGTTCACCGCATTGGCCTTTCAAGCGGCGACCGTGTTGGTGGCGTTGCTGGCGGTGAGTGTGGTCACTGCGGGGGACGTATTCGCGGAGATTTTAAAGGCCATCGCCTATTTGTGGAAGGTTGCTTACGATAAACTCGGCACGGCGTGGCTGTTCTATGTGGCGGAAGTGTGTGTGTTGCTGGTCGTGATGATCCTTACCACCACCATGCTCTATTACACATGTTTGGCGGTTGGACAGTTGTTCAATAAAAATCGCGTACTGGCGGCGGTTGGCGTCTATTTCGGTTACTATTTTGTCACGCAGGTGTTCGGTACTGTTTTAGTGGTGCTGGGATACATGACTTCGCTGCTTGACGAAATCGAATTCTTTTTTGCATATCACACCCAAGAGGCAATGCACTGGACTTTCTGCGGATGTATTGTGTGGTACGGATTGTTGGGGGCGGCATACGCTCTGCTTACACGGTACATCTTGTGCCGCAAACTGAACTTGGAATAAGGAGGGGTAGACGTGAAGATGCAAGTGAAACGTGTGCTGTGTTTGCTGATTGCCGCGATGCTGTGTTTTTCGCTTACAGGGTGCAAAGAGCTGGATTATGCCCGTGCACACCACGCTGTTATGCAGGATGACGGCACACTGCTTTTGAACGGTGAGGTCTACGTGCCCCTGCCGTACTCGGAGGATTTTAACCCGCCGATGGGGTGGACGGAATCGGTTGACGTGACCGCGCCCGACGTGCCCGTGCTGTTGTCTGACTTGTTTGCTGAACTTCATTTTTATATCAGCGAAGGCGGCATCTTAAAAGATGGACATTTACTTGGCGAAGGTGATACGTATTACTGCTTGGAAAAGGACTACGCCGCCCTTGCCGCCCGTATTGAAGCGGGTGCACAGATGGACGGAATGCGGTATTTCTATTCCCACTGGGATCCGGAAAAAGAGCAATGGTCGGATCGAACGTTCCATCTGACCGAAGAGCAGAAAAACGCACTAAGACACGTGCTGGCTTCGGTAGAACCACTCAAAACAGACCATGCGGACGGTGAATACGGGATAACCTTGGAGGAGTGCAGTGAGGACGGTCTGTTTTCGCGCCACCTCGGTGAACTGTACCGTTACAACGGCCGATACGCCTTGGTCGATTGGGATGGTGACAGCTGTTTCATCTATGAGGCACCCATCGAGTTGAACCCCACGTTTGAAGCGATCATGAAACCGTATATCGACAGCGAACAGGCATTTTATAAGTCGTGGTGATGAAAAAGAAAATGAACGGCCGCAAAGAAAATCGATACGATTGAAACATGGCACAATACATGTGAAGCGGTATCGTTACACTCGTCGTGCGTGCCAACGATTGGTACGAAAACCCCTTCCGTTGGCAAGAGAATGAATTATACACTTTATAAACACATAAATCAACACCCCGTGAAAAATGCAATCGCATTTTTCACGGGGTGTTGTCCTTGATGATTCATTCTTGCAACGCTCTCAAATATTGCTGTGCACATTTGTATACGTTACCGCCGCCCATGGTGAGCACCAGATCGCCGTCTGCGGCGTTGTCTTTTAGGTAGGCGATGACATCCTCAAAGGTTGGCAGATACCGTCCGTTTTTCATAAGGGCGGTGATGTCGGCGGAGGATACCTCGCCGGCATCCTGTTCACGTGAACCCAGAATATCACACACCAACGCTTCATCGGCAAGCGAAAGTGCCGCGGCGAATTCGTTCAGCAAACGCTTGGTGCGGGAATAGGTGAACGGCTGGAATACCGCCCACACACGGCGATAGGGGAGTGCCTTTGCGGCCGTGAGGGTTGCGGTGATCTCGGTGGGGTGGTGGGCGTAATCGTCGGCCACGGTGATACCCGCGGCTTTTCCCAAAAACTCAAACCGACGGCCGGCACCGCCGAACGTGGCGAGCCCCACGGCGATCTGTTCTGCCGTGGCACCGCACAGGTGTGCGGCGGCGGCCGCCGCCATCGAGTTGGACACGTTGTGTGCTCCCGGCACGCCGAGGCGGATATGAGCGAAGAATGTGCCTTTGTGATACAGATCGTATTCTCCGAACGCACCGTCGTGGGTGCCGATGTTTTGGGCACTCCAATCACAGGTTAGGTCACGTCCGTAGGTGATGAGTTTTTCGGGCGGGATATCCGCCACCGCCTGCATGGTAGGCACGTCATCTGCGTTGGCAATGACGCACTGTTCGGCACCCTCGGCAAACTTTTTAAAAGAGGCGATCACACCGTTTAAGTCGCCGAAATAATCGAGATGGTCGGCATCCACGTTCAAAATGACAGCCACCGATGTTTTCATATTCAGGTAATGATCCAAAAATTCGCACGCCTCGCTCACCATCCAGTCGCTCTTACCTGCGCGGCCGTTGGCGTTGATCAGCGGCAGACGGCCGCCGATGAAGATGCTCGGGTCGAGTTCCGCTTTCAGCAGGATCTGCGACAGCATAGAGGTGGTGCCTGTTTTGCCGTGAGTACCCGCCACCGAAACGGTATGCGGATACCGCCGTGTCAACAGACCCAAAAACACCGCGCGCTCTATCAGCGGAATTCCTTTCGCCGCCGCCGATGCCAGTTCGGGATGATCGGTCGGGATAGCAGCGGTATATACCACCAGTTCCGCGTGGTCGGCATTGCCGGCCGCCAGCGGCAACGTCACCGCAATGCCCAGCGATTGCATACGTTTTAAGTTGTCCGAAGCGTAATCATCCGAACCGCTCACCTCATACCCCAAAGAGAACAATATCTCGGCAAGCGGGCACATACCCGATCCGCCGATGCCCGTGAAGTGCACGCGGCGCACGCTCTGTAAAATATCCTGCTGTAACATAGTAAGGAATCATCCTTTCGTAACACGTATATAGTTAGTATAAAACAAAATTTGCAAAAAGGGAACACCCAAATGCAAATTTTTTCGTTTTTTTGTGGTATTTTTATGGATTGGGTGGTTGTATATTGCGTGTCAAAATGCTATAATAAATTATTAATATTCAGATTTCGGGAAAGGGGGGCACGACCGATGGCGTTTAAACGGTGGATATCTTCGCCGCCGGATAAAGAGGCGGCGGCACAATTGGCAGAAGCGTGCGGTCTGCACCCGTTTTTGGCGTTGATGCTTTCTCTGCGCGGGGTGACGAACGCGGCGGAAGCCGAAGCGTTTTTGCTCAGCGGTGAATCGTGTGACGATCCCTTTGGTTTTCAAGATATGGATGCCGCGGTGGAACGCATCGCGCGCGCCGTGAGCAACGGCGAGCGTATTGCCGTGTTCGGCGATTACGATGCCGACGGTGTGACCGCTACGGCACTGTTGTATACCTATCTGCGTGAAAACGGGGCCGACGTCTTTTACCGCATTCCCAAACGCGAGGGCGAGGGCGAGGGGTACGGCCTGCGTCCCTGCACGGTGGATGCCTTGGCCGCGGACGGCGCGCGCCTGATCGTGACGGTGGATAACGGTATCACGGCGGTAGAGGCGGTCGAGCATGCCAACACGCTCGGTGTGGACGTGGTGGTGACCGACCACCATCAACCGCAGGAGATCTTGCCGCGTGCGGTGGCGGTGGTAGACCCGCACCGTGCGGATTGCGGCAGCATGTTTAAGGACTACGCCGGTGTTGGCGTGGCATTTAAATTGGTGTGTGCGTTGGACGGCGATGAAGATGCCATGCTTGCACGGTATGCAGATCTGGTGGCACTTGGCACATTGGCGGACGTGATGCCGCTGACGGGCGAAAACCGCCTGTTGGTACGGGAAGGCTTGCGCGTGTTGAATCGCGGTGAGCGCGTGGGCTTGCGTGCGCTTTCGGAAGCGGCTGGCGTTGCGGACAAAACGCTGACGTCGGGTGTCGCGTTGTTTTCGATCGCACCGCGTTTGAACGCCGCAGGACGTATGGGAGAACCGCAACTGGCGGAACAACTGCTGTTGTCGGAGGATCCGCAAGAGTCTGCGCGTTTAGCAGGGGAAATACAAACGTTAAACGTGCGCCGTCAAGAGGTGGAAAGCCGCATTTTAGAAGAAGTGATCGCACGGTTGGAGCGGGAAGAACAACTTCTCTGTGACCGTGTGTTGGTGGTAGAAGGGCAGGGGTGGCACGCCGGCGTGGTCGGCATCATCGCCGCGCGCCTGCTTGAACGCTACGGCAAGCCTTGTTTGGTGTTAAACGTCAGCGGCGAGTCGGCACACGGCTCGGGGCGCAGTTTGGCAGGTTTTTCGTTATTCGATGCACTGACCGCCGTGGGCGATATGTTGGAAAATTACGGTGGACACGAACTGGCGGCCGGTGTTACGTTGGCGGCGGATAAGGTGGCGGAATTCCGCCGCCGTATCAACGCATATGCGGCAGAGCATTACCCTGTGATGCCCACGCCCGCATTGCGATTGGACTTCAAGTTGCGCCCGAATCAAGTGGACACCGAAAAACTACAGTTGATCGCCGCGTTGGAACCGTTTGGCAACGGCAATCCCACGCCGGTGTTTCAACTGTCGGATATGAAACTCGAAAACGTGACACCCGTGGGCAACGGTCGGCATCTGCGGCTTGCTTTTTCGCGGGACGGCGCTATGATAAGCGCAATGAAATTCCAAACCACGCAAGCGGAGTTTCCCGTGCCGTGCGGTGCACGGTTGCACCTTGCGGTAACGCTCGAACGCAACGAGTTCCGCGGCGTGGTATCTCCTTCGTTGATCATTAAAGATATTCACTTTGCCGAAACGGATCAAGAAGAATTTGTGCGTGAAATGGCACAGGTATCCGCCTTGCGGCGGCGTGAAGCGGTGGAAAACGCCGCGGACTGTATACCCGAACGCGTGCATACCACGGCGTTGTACCGTTTGTTGCACGCGACCGGCACATGGACAGGCAGTGTCGAACAACTGTGGTATGCCGTGGGGCGCGGAATGCGCTTGTCGCAACTGTTGGTCGCACTGGAAAGCCTGCGAGAAGCCGCGTTGGTTCAAGTGAACGATACGGGTGATCGCATGACCGTGAAAGTACTTCCCGCCGAAGGGAAGGCGGATTTGAGTCGAACACCCATAATGGAGTTCCTTACATACATTGTGAAAGGGCGGGAAACCGTATGATCACCACCGAGAGTGCGATACGTGCACTAAAGGACGCTATCATCAAAAGTGAAAAAACCTACGATCACGAAACGATCGATCGTGCGATCGCTGCGGCCATAGCGGCACACGAAGGGCAAAACCGCCGTTCGGGTGAGCCGTATGTTTGCCATCCCCTGTCGGTTGCTACCATTTTGGTGGAACTGGGTATGGATTCCGAAGCGGTGGTTGCCGCCCTGCTTCACGACGTGGTGGAGGACACCGCGGTGGGATTGGCCGATCTGCGCCGTCAGTTCGGGGATGATGTGGCGGCGTTGGTAGACGGCGTGACCAAAATCACCAAGATCTCGTTCTACTCCCGCGAGGAGCAACAGGCCGAGAATATCCGCAAAATGTTGCTTGCCATGTCGGAAGATATTCGTGTGGTCATTATCAAACTGGCGGACCGTTTGCACAATATGCGTACACGTGCCGGCTGGCCGGAGCAAAAGCGCCGTGATAAGGCCAAAGAAACCATGGATATCTACGCACCTTTGGCACACCGCCTCGGTATCCGTGCGGTGAAAGAGGAGTTGGAAGACCTTTCGTTGCGCGAACTCGACCCGATCGGCTATCACGATATTGAGGAAGCGCTGGAACTGCGTAAGCACGAGCGGGATGAGTTTTTGGCAGAACTTCAAAAAAAACTGACCGACCGTTTGGCGGAATACGGTATGCACCCCTTTGTGGTGGGGCGTATCAAAAGTATTGCGGGTATCTACCGCAAGATGTACGTGCAGGGGCGAACGCTGGACGAGATCTACGACGTATACGCCATTCGTGTGATCGTGGATACGGTAAACGATTGTTACAACGTGCTCGGTATCATTCACGATATGTATAATCCGTTGCCCAACCGTTTCAAGGATTATATCTCTACCCCGAAACCGAATATGTATCAGTCGTTGCACACCACGCTGATCGGCAAAGAAAAGATTCCGTTTGAAGTGCAGATCCGCACGTGGGAAATGCATTACACAGCCGAATACGGTATCGCGGCGCACTGGAAATACAAACTCGGCATTCAACGCAAAGACAAATTGGAAGATCGTTTGGCATGGGTGCGCCAGTTCATTGAAAACCAAACGGACGTGGACGATGCGGAAGAGATCGTGCGTAGCATCAAATCGGATTTTACATCGGATGACGTGTTTATTTTCACCCCTAAGGGCGACGTCATTTCTCTGCCGCTCGGCAGTACGGTGGTGGACTTTGCGTATGCGATCCACTCGGCTGTCGGTAACCGTATGATCGGTGCCAAGGTGGATGGCCGTATCGTGCCGCTGGATTATCAAGTGAAAAACAGCGAGATCGTGGAGATACTAACCACGTCACCGCCCGGACGCGGTCCCAGTCGTGACTGGCTCAATTTCGTGCGTACAGGCGAGGCACGCAATAAAATTCGTGCGTGGTTTAAGAAGGAACGGCGCGAAGAAAACATTCAAACGGGCAAACAGGACCTCGAGCGTGAGATACAGCGTATCGGCGTGCGCCTGCCGGAAGAACGTATGCAGGAGTTGATCGCCGGACAAAGCCGTCGCTGGCACTATGCCGAGGTGGATGATTTCTATGCCGCGATCGGTTACGGCGGTGTGGCAATGTCGCGCGTGCTTTCGCGTATTAAGGATGAGTATGCGCGTATCGTCAAGTCGGAGGAGATCCTCACTCCCGAAAAGGTGATCACCGCACCTGCCCGTTCTCGTCACAATAACGGCGGTGTTATAATCGAGCACACCGACAACTGTCTGGTCAAATTTGCTCGTTGCTGTAATCCCTTGCCGGGTGACGATATTATCGGTTTCATCACCCGCGGTTACGGCGTGTCGGTGCACAAACGCGATTGCAACAACGTGCCGCAGAATATTGCTCAGTCGGCCGAGCCGGAACGCTGGGTCGGCGCGTGGTGGGAAGACGATTCCGACCGTTCGGAATTTAAAGCCACGTTGGTGGTACACACCGCCGACCGTATGGGAATGTTGGCGGATATTACCACCCAATTGGCTTCGATGCACGTGATGATCCACGCGCTGAACAGTAAGGACAACGATGAGGGAGAGGCGACGATCGGGCTTACCATTGCGGTCAACAGTGTGGAGCATTTGAATACGGTGATCGCCAAACTCAAACGGATCGCAGGTATCCACAGCATTACGAGAGGATAACGGTATGAGAGCGGTATTTCAAAGAGTATATGAAGCCGCCGTCACGGTGGACGGCGAAACAGTCGGCAAGGTGGGCAACGGCGGCTTGTTGCTTGTGGGTGTTACCCACACCGATACCGAAAAGGAAGCGCGTTGGCTCGCGAAAAAAGTGGCCGGTTTGCGCGTGTTCTCGGATGACGAGGATCGAATGAACCTTTCGGTGAAGGATATCGGCGGTGCATTGCTTGTGGTGTCTAACTTTACGTTGTACGGTAACGCCTCGCACGGTCGCCGTCCCGAATTCACGGCGGCGGCGCGCCCCGAAACCGCAAAACCCTTGTTTGATAGGCTTGTGCAGTTGCTGCAGGCGGAGGGTGTACCGGTCGAAACGGGTGTGTTCGGGGCGGATATGACCGTGTCGATGCAAGGTAACGGCCCTGTCACGTTGTGGTTGGATACCGCGACGGATGCAAGGGGGCTTTGATATGGAATACGTAACGCTTACCGTCGGTGAACTCGCCACCAACTGCTATCTTGTGTGGGGGGCGGATAAACAGGCGGCGGTTATCGATCCGGGCGATGAGGCGGAACGCATTTTGGCGGCGGCCTCCGCACGTGGGTTGACTGTTCGGGCAGTGATGCTCACCCACCTGCACATCGACCATTTCTTGGCGTTGCCCGCTTTGCTGGAAAAAACGGGCGCGCGGTTTGTGCTGCCGCAGGAGGAACTGCCGGCGTTGGATGATTCCGCGCGTAATTTGATGAATTGGATCGCACCTGCCGCGCGATTTACACTGCCGCGCCCGACCGAAACGGTGGGGGAAGGCGATACCGTCACGGTGGGCCAATTGACCTTTACCGTGTGGCATACGCCGGGGCACACCGCAGGCAGCAGTTGCTATCGGTGTGAAGATACGCTCTTTTGCGGCGATACACTGTTCCAAGGATCGGTCGGCCGCTGTGACCTGCCATCGGGCAACGGTGCGGTGCTTATGAACACCCTTGCACGATTGGCTGTCGTAACGGAAGATATGACGTTGCTTGCAGGACACGGCCCTGCTACCACGCTTTTTGATGAACAAAAAACTAACCCCTATCTAAAGTGAGGGATTCGCGATGTATATTGCGATGCTAGGACACGATTTTCATTTTGAACTGGAAAACACTGCCCGCTTATTTTTGCCACACGAGCCGATTCGCCACGGTGATCTCGAGGGTATGCCTGCGGACGGTGTAAAGGCATATACCTTACTCCGCGAAACAAACGAGGCCTCTCACCTCAGCGTGCGGTTGGTGTTGGATGATTTTGACGAAACCGCTGAAGAAACGGTGGTAAAAGGGGAGGGAGACCATCGCGATGCATGCGAACTTGCGATGGCCACCTTGTTGTATCATCATCTTGTAAAGTTGTGTGGCTTTACGCAAAGTTGGGGCGTATTGACGGGAGTGCGCCCTGTAAAACTGCTTCGCCGCTTAACGGCAGAGCAGGGGCAAGCGGCGGCAGAGGCGTTCTTTCGCGATAAACTGCTGCTGTCGGAGGAAAAAATGCAGTTGGTAAAGACCACACTGACGGCAGAGAACCGTTTGCTTTCGTATTCTCGTCCCGAATCGTTCAGTTTGTACGTTTCGGTGCCGTTTTGCCCCACGCGGTGTGACTATTGCTCGTTCGTATCTTACACCGTTGCCAAAGCCAAGCATTTGGTAGACCCGTATGTGGAATTGCTGTGCCGTGAGATACGCCGCACGGGCGAAGTGGCACGCGATTTGGGCCTGCGGTTGGAAACGGTGTATTTCGGCGGCGGCACGCCCACCACCTTGTCGGCGGAACAGTTGACCGCCGTGATGCAAACGGTGGAGGAATCGTTCGATATGTCTGCAGTGCGCGAATATACCGTGGAGGCAGGGCGTCCCGATACGGTGACAGAGGAGAAGTTGCGTGCGATTCGTGCAGGAGGTGCCGCGCGCGTGAGTATCAACCCGCAAACATTGTCGGATGAAGTGCTTGCCACCATCGGACGGAGGCACACGACGGCACAGTTTTACGATGCGTATGACCTTGCGACCAAAGTGGGGTTTGATTGCATCAATACCGATCTCATTGCGGGGTTACCCGGTGACACGGTGGAAGGATTTTCCCGCACGCTGGACGGTATACTGGCACTCTCGCCCGAAAATGTGACGATACATACGCTTTCGCTTAAACGGGCCTCCAACTTGGTGGTACAGCATCGCTCGGAATTGCCCGCAGGGGATGCGGCGATTCGTATGATCGCCGAAACCGCCGCCCGTCTGCCGGCGGCAGGGTATCACCCTTACTATTTATATCGCCAAAGCCGTATGGCAGGCAATCAGGAAAATGTTGGCTGGTCAAAAGAGGGAAAAGACGGGTTGTACAATGTCTATATTATGGATGAAACGCATACCATATTGGGTGTGGGCGCAGGCGCGGTGAGTAAACTGAAACAGTACGGTACCCACTACCTTGCGCGCATTTTCAATTACAAATTTCCCTATGAATACAACGCCGATTTTGAGGAAATGTTGCGTAGAAAGGAATCCGTTTATGAATTCTATCGAAACTATCCGCCTGTCATTACAGAAGAATGAGATCAATCGCCGTATTGCCACCGATCCTGCCGCTTTTGTGGCAGAGGAGTGTGCGCGTTACCGCGCCAACGTAGCAGAGGTGGAAGGTTGGCTGAATGATGCGACCGTCAAGCGGCGCGTGTTGTTGCTGGCCGGCCCCAGTTCTTCGGGCAAGACCACCACAGCCAATCTGCTGTGTGAAAGTTTGCGACGCGACGGGGTGGATGCCTTCGTGGTGTCGCTGGATGATTTTTACCGCGGGCGCGGGCTGGCGCCGCAGTTGCCCGACGGCAGTTACGATTACGAATCCCCCGAGGCGCTGGATCTGCCGCAACTGGCGGCGTGTATCCGCTCATTGCTTGACGAGGGACACGCCATGCTCCCGCAATACGATTTTAAAGCGGGCAGACCGAAGGCGGAAAAAGTGCCGCTTACGCTGTCCAATCGCTCGGTCGTGATCTTTGAAGGGATCCACGCACTGTGCCCGATGTTGGTGGAACGGTTACCGCAAAAACACGTGAAAAAGTTGTTTATCCACACGCGTTCACGCTTTTATGACGGAGAGGAATGTTTGCTTTCCCGCCGTGAGATTCGCCTGATACGGCGTATGGTGAGGGACGAAAAACACCGCGGAACCACGGCGGAACAGACCCTTTCGATGTGGCCGCAGGTTCTCCGCGGGGAGGACACCTATCTGTTCCCGTATGCCGATACGGTTGATATGACCATCGATACCACGCACGCGTTTGAGCCGTGTATGATGGCGGTACAGGCATTGCCGCTGTTGTCTTCGATCGCAAAGGAACACCCCTATTACAGCGAAGCACAGCATTTGATCGAAGCCCTTACGGGGTTTGTTTCAGCCCCGTTGTCGCTGTTGCCGGAAAACTGTATTTTACGGGAGTTTTTGGAATGATGATTGACTTTTTTGAAAAGTCGTGTATACTGGAATAAGAAAGACGAAGGAGGATATGCGAGATGGCAACGTGGGAAAGCATTTTGAATATGGCAAAGGATGCGGTGCAGACCGCCGAACGTAAGACGGGCGAGTTTATTGATACCACCAAACTGAAGATGGAGATCAACCGCATTGAAAAGGAACTGGCGGCAACGTACGAAGGGCTCGGCCGTTTGGTGTACGATGCGAAGAAGGGTGCGGAAGACATCGGTGAACTGATGGATACCTGTGTGACTCATATCGACGAGCAAAACGCCACCCTTGCAAAATTGCAGGATAAGTTGGCTCAAAGCAAAAACGCGATGCGTTGCCCTGCGTGCGGCAACTTGAACGACCAAGACGCCGCCTATTGCAAATCCTGCGGCGAAAAGATCTGAGTGAACGGGCACAAACCGAACGGGTTTGTGCCCGTTTTTTATGTTCACCCTAAGGAAAGTCGATAATCTAAGGGTTTACTTTGCGCGGGTCTTGTGATATAATCCGTATTGTATACGTGATATTGTTGGGAGAGATTTGTGTGAGTATAAAGAAAAAGGTAAAGAAAATTTTGTCGAACCCCACGCTTTTCGGGATATACGTGCGGTTGCATAACGCATGGCAACCGAAAAACAAACTGCACGCGAAGGGGTGCAACGTGACCGTCGGCACGGCGCTTATCAAGGGCTTGAAGATCGTGAATCGCGGCAGCGATAACACGGTGGCGATCGGCGACGGCGTGCGGATCCGTGACTGCGAGATCGTGATCGCGGGCGATCATAACACCGTGTATATTCACGACGGTGCTATGTTGAATCAAGTGGCGATACATATGGAAGATGCCAACAACGCGATCACGATCGGTCGGCGTACCAACCTGTGCGGGAAAACGCTGCTTGCCGCGATCGAGGGAACGAAGATTACCATCGGCGAGGATTGTCTGTTCTCGAGCGATCTGCATTTCCGAACGGGGGATTCCCACTCCATCTTGAATTCGGAGGGGGAGCGCATCAATCCGTCAAAGGATATTGTAATCGAAGATCACGTGTGGATCGGCACGAAGGTCACCTGCCTGAAAGGTACGCGGGTGGCGAAAAATTCCATTGTGGCGGCCACCGGTACGCTCAGCCGTGAGTTCACGGAGGAAAACGTGGTTATCGGCGGTGTGCCGGGAAAAGTGATCAAAACAGGGGTAAATTGGACAGCAAAAAGACTGTAAAACGAACACGGAGAAAATCGTTCGATTTTCTCCGTGTTTTTTTGATTTTAAAAAGAGGCAAGAACGCCGTTTTCTTTTTCATCGTTTTCTTGCACCGTGCGCGCATGTTCGGCATAGTGTGGGGTGAGGACAAAATGTCCCGATGAATGGAGAGTGACATTGTGAGAAACGATATGACAGAACATCTGCACACAGCGGGCGGCTGTGAATGTGACTGGCTTCCCGTGTTGGCTTTTGTGCCGAAACAGGAACTGGGCGATGTGTATGAGCCGGAATGCGGTTTTTCACGCGGCACCATCTTCCCACCGTTGGATAAACCGTTTATGACAGGGGGGTGTGCGCGATGAATGCGACGGCAATGACGTCTTGCGGATTGCGCCGCCGTATTGCGGCGTATGATTTCGCTTTGGTGGAAATGAATTTGTATCTCGATACTCACCCCTGCGATAAAGAAGCGCTGGAATTGATGTATGCTTACCGTCGCAAACGTGCGGAACTGGTGGAGGTATACGAACAGCATTTCGGTCCGTATGAGGTCACGGCACGCAAGGTGGAAAACCCCGACCGTTGGTCGTGGGTGGATGCACCGTGGCCGTGGGAGATCGCGTGAGAGGAGTGAGTGACGATGTGGACTTATGAGAAGAAACTGCAGTATCCCGTATGCATTAAGAACCCCAACCCGAAGATCGCACAGATCGTCATCAGCCAATTCGGCGGTCCCGACGGCGAACTGGGGGCTTCTATGCGCTATCTCAGCCAGCGCTATTCCATGCCGTATAACGAGCTTAAGGGATTGTTGACCGACGTCGGCACGGAAGAATTGGCGCACTTAGAGATGATCTCGGCTATGGTGTTCCAGTTGACCCGCAACCTTACACCTGAAGAGATCAAGCGTGCAGGGTTCGATAAATACTTTGTAGATCACACTGCAGCGGTGTATCCGCAGGCGGCATCGGGGCTCCCGTGGCGTGCGGAGTATATCGGCGTGAAGGGTGATGTGTTGACCGATCTGCATGAGGATTTGGCGGCAGAGCAGAAAGCACGCACCACCTACGATAACCTGCTGCGTTTGATCGACGATCCCGACGTGCGCGATCCGCTGAAGTTCTTGCGCGAGCGTGAAATAGTGCACTATCAACGCTTCGGCGAAGGTTTGCAACTGGCAAGTGAGCGCTTGAATGCGAAAAACTTCTACGCCTGCAACCCGAGCTTTGACAAAGGCTGCGGGAAATAAGCCGTAAAAAACAGCCGATGAGTTTTGCTCATCGGCTGTTTGGTTATAAAGGCAGACCGAATAAAGGCGATCATGCATCTTCCTGCTTTATCACGACGGCGGTATCCTTTTGGCGGCCCATATAGGTGCTGCGATATCGCAGCGGCGGCAGACCGTACTTTTGCGAAAAACACTTGGAAAAATAAAATTGATCGCAAAAACCGAGTTGATCGCTGATCTCCTTGATGGAACAGGTGGTGTGAAAGAGCAGGTGCTCTGCTTTGATGAACAACTGCGCGTGGATATACTCCTTCGGCGTGACACCCAAACACGCCTTGAAATCCCGCTGTAATTTACTGCGAGAGACGTTAAACCGCGTGGCAATAATGTCGTTCGTCAACTGTGCGGAAAGGTTGTCGGAAATATATCCCAACACTTCCTGCATCGGAGCGGCCAGTTTACGGTCGCTTTGATCGTTTGCAAGGACGTCTTTAAGCACGGGAAGAAGAAGTTGCCACAACAATGGTTTCAGTTCGGCGGGGGCAGAGGGGGCGTTGTCGGTCAGCAGCGTTTTGACCTGTGCGGGGACAGACTCATCCACGGGGAAGGCAAAAAACTCACGGCATTTTTGAAAAAGATCGTGCTGTTCGCGTATCACCTGCAGGTGCAGGAAGATTTGTTGCATCTTGTCGGGACAGGAGAACGAAAAACGCAGACCGGAGGGAATGATATATACAAACCCCTTTTGCAACAGATGCGTTTTCCCGCCTACATGTATATACCCTTCGCCGGATTCCACAAAATACATACGGGTGAATGAATGGCGAATGGTATCGCTTTTCCAGTTCACGTCCAAGTCGGCGTAGCCACCCGAAATGACCGAAACGTTTATACGATTGAACAGCAAAAGGTATTCTTGCGAGAGAAGATGAACCTGCACGGTATGCCCTCCTTTTCGGTTGGTATGTTACCAGTATACATAAACCAGCGGGTTTCGTCAATATGTGCGACTCAAAAGCACATAAACGCGCTTGAAAATGACATAGACCCCTTGGGGTTCTGTTGTTATAATAACTGTATGAGGAGGGGATATTATGCGTTTTCGTCAAGTACATTTGGATTTTCACACCGGCGAGAAAGTCGGCGGTATCGGCGCACGTTTTGATAAGAAGCAGTTTCAAGAGGCGCTCAAAGCCGGTCACGTAGATTCCATCACCGTGTTTGCCAAGTGCCATCACGGTTGGTCGTATCATCCGTCCAAGGTAGGGCCGGCACATCCCGCGCTTACCTGCAACTTGTTAGGTGAACAGATCGCCGCCGCACACGAGATCGGGGTGAAAACTCCCGTATATCTTTCGGCGGGATTGGATGAACAAATGGTGTATCAGCACCCTGAATGGTGTTCGATCGATAAGTATTTCAACCTTGTACGGTACGATTGGGTGGGGTATCGTCCTTTCTGTTTTAACACTCCGTATATGGATTATCTGATGGATCAAGTGCGCGAAGTGGTGGAGAACTATGATGCGGACGGTATCTTCTTGGATATTGTCGGTGTGCGCCCCTGCCGTTGCTTCGCCTGTGTGAAAGAGATGTTTCGCCGCGGAATGGATCCCGAAAACGATGCCGATGTGATGCAACTCGCAGAAGAGGTGTATGCGCGTTATCTGCGCCGTGTACGTGAAACGGTGGACAGTGTAAAACCCGATTTGCCCGTGTTCCAAAACTGCGGACACCTGCGCGCGGGCCGTTTGGATCTTTTGCACGGGCAAGAGCATTTGGAACTTGAAAGTTTGCCGACGGGCGGGTGGGGATACGACCATTTTCCCTTCACGGCGGCGTATGCCCAAACGCTCGGTATGCCGTTCCTCGGTATGACGGGTAAGTTCCACACCAATTGGGGTGAATTCGGCGGTTACAAGCACCCGAACGCACTGCGTTACGAAACGGCACTCAGCGTGGCGTTCGGTGCCGGTTGTTCGGTGGGGGACCAACTTTCGCCCGACGGTGAGATGGACGGGCGCACCTACGATATCATTGGTGCGGCGTATGCCGAGATCGAAGAAAAAGAGCCGTGGTTGACCGATTCCGAAGCGGTGGCGGACGTGGCGGTGCTTTCTACCGAAGGATATTACAACCACTTGATCAAGAATTCATCAGCGGGTATCTCTCTCACCAAAGCGGATACCGGTGCGGGCCGCATTTTGTTGGAGGGCAAGTATCTCTTCCAAGTGGTGGATTGCCATACCGAACTCGCACCGTATAAGGTGTTGGTTCTGCCCGATTGTATTCGTGTAGATGAAGATCTGGCGGCGAAACTGCACGCATTCGTGCAGGGCGGCGGTAAACTGCTTGCCAGCGGCAAGTCGGGCTTGTATGCCACGCGTGATGAGTTTGCCTTTGACCTCGGTGCCCGTTTTGAGGCAGAGGGGGAGTTTACGCCGTCGTATATCCGCCCTGCGTTTGATAATCCCTATAACACGGATTTTATTATGTATCAACCTCACTGCAAGGTGAGTGCAGTCGGCATTGAACACGCGGCGGCGATCGCCCCGTACTTCAACCGTACACGCGAACATTTCTGTTCGCACCAGCACACGCCCAGCAGTAAGCAGTATTACGGCGCGGGTATCACCGAAGGGGCGGACGGTATCTACATTGCATGGAACATCTTTGAAGATTATGCCACGAAAGGCGAGTTGATCGCGAAACAGACGGTTTTGTTTGCGCTGGACCGTCTGTTGGGCGAGGATAAGACGATCACTACCACGCTGGGCAGTGTGGGGGTTGCCACCCTGCGCCGTCAGCCGAACCGTCGGGTGATGCACCTCTTGTATGCTGCACCTGTCAAACGCGGCGAAAATATTGAAGTGATCGAAGATATCTCCGAGCAGCACAACGTATCTTGCACCGTGAAGACGGAAAAGGCACCTGCACGCGTGTATCTTGCACCGCAGAGGGAGGAGATCCCGTTTGCCTATGAGGCAGGCCGTGTGACGTTTACCGTGCCGCGTATGGAGTGTCACCAGATGGTGGTATTGGAGGATATGTGAGAGAGGTGCACATTGCATGAGCTGAAGATCGCCGATCTGCAGTGTGCATTTTTCGGAGTATAAGGATATCCGCTGTGCGGCTTTGACTGCACGGCGGATATTTTTTTGAGCAAATCGGTAGCATTTTTCAAAGTTATGTGATACAATAGACACATTCGAACGAGAGGAGATGACCGCCCCGTGGAAACGCAAAAGAAACCGCGCCGTATTTCTGTGGCGGCGGTGTTCGTCGCCGTTATCCTGTATATGGAATTGGTGTTGCGCGGGTTGACCTGCGCCGTATTCTTTGACAGCGGACTTTTATTTGTGTTGTTGTACTCCGTGCTCGGCGGTACGCTGACAGCGGCGTTCTGCGCCTTGTTTTCCCCGCGTGCACGCCGTGTGGCCGAGGGAATAGCCGTCGTCTTTCTATTCGTTCTGTATACCACGCAGGCGGTGTATTATCGCTTTTTTAACAAATACCTTATCGTGTACTCTCTTACTTCGGGCGGCGTTACGCAGGTGCTATCGGGGGATATGGCGCGCAACGTGTGGGCAACCATTTTTAATTCGCTCTTGATCCTGTTGGCACTGGCGTTGCCGATGGTGTTGTATTTTGTGTTTGCGGGGCGGTTTTTTCGCTCGACACAAACGGCGGCACGTCGTTTGTGTCGCTTTGGTGCTGTGCTGGCGGCACAGGCGGTGTTGCCGTTGGCGATCACGTTGATGCCGCAGATCTCGGCAGCACAGGCGGGTCTGTTTGACCCTAACGATGCGGTGGACGAATTCGGTTTGTTGCGTACCGAAGTGTTGGACGTGTATTACAACCTGTTGGGAGCACCGCAAAAGTTGGAACTGGAAGAGGAAGTCCCCACCGCCGCGGTACCGCACCGACAAGCCAACGTATCGTATGTGGATTTTGCGGCGTTGGCTCAAAGTGAAACCGATAAAACGTTCAAGGCGATGCACACGTATTTTACCGAAAAACAGCCCACCGAAAAGAATGCCTACACGGGTATGTACGCAGGATATAATCTCGTATACGTTGTGGCGGAAGGTTTTTCGCCGTATGCTATTGACCCTGTGCTGACGCCCACGCTGTATACGATGCGGGAGGACGGATTCGATTTTCAAAACTTTTATACGCCCATTTGGGGCGTGTCCACGTCGGACGGTGAATACACCGCCTGCACGGGATTGATCCCCAAAGCCGGTGTGTGGAGTTTTTATGAATCGCACGATAACTATATGCCGTATAGTTTGGGGAATATGTTCCGCACCCACGGAGTGCGAAATGTATTTGCCTATCACAACAACAGTCATTCCTACTATCACCGCGATCTTTCGCACCCGAATATGGGATATACATACACCGGTATGGGCAGTGGGGTGGAGGCATACGTGCAAAACGTATGGCCGCAATCCGATCTGGAGATGGTGGCGGGGTCACTGTCGGAGTATCTTCGGGCGGACGAGCCGTTTCACGCGTACTATATGACGGTGAGCGGTCATTTGGATTACGATCGCAAGACCAACGCGATGGTGGAGAAAAACTGGGCGTTGGTTGAGGATCTGAATTGCAGCGACACCTTGAAGGCATACTATGCTTGTAACATCGAATTGGACCGCGCGATGGAACGTCTGTTGGCGGAGTTGCGTGCCGCCGGTGCGGAAGAAAAAACCGTGATCGCCATCACACCCGACCATTATCCTTACGGCTTGGAGCAAGAAACGGGTGGTCGGTATGCCCTGTGGGAAGAATTGCTTGGGCATGAGGTGGATACTGCGTTTGAACTGTATAAAAGTTGTTTTTTGCTGTATTGTGCGGGCACTGAAAACCCGCCCACGGTGGAAAAAGTGTGTTATTCCGCCGACATTCTGCCCACGCTTCTCAATCTGTTTGGCTTTGAGTACGATTCTCGCTTGCTGACGGGGCAGGATATACTGTCCCGTGCAGAGGGATTGGTAATGTTTGATAACGGTTCGTTTATGACCGATTACGGGCGGTACAACGCCGATATGGACGAATTCATCGTGACGGCACGGGATCGCCTTGCCACCGAAGCGGCAGCAAAGCGGTATTGCGCGGATATGCAAGCGCGGGTGAACAATCACTTCAAAATAGCGGCGAAGATTTTGGAAACGGACTATTACCGGCATATTTTTCGAAGGAGATAGGGTGAGTAACCATGACGAGTGAACGATATCGGCGTATCAGTGCGCCGTTTCGCGGCAAGCGCGCCGCATGGATACCACGTGCCGACCGCGTGCTGACGGCGATCACCTATCTCAGTTACCCGTTGCTGATCGCGTTTGTATGGTGGCAGAGCGGACAGATTCCGTGGCGTGCACTGTGGGTGCCTGCCTCGTGGCTGATACTGGTCTCGCTTACCCGCCGCCTGCTTAACCGTCCGCGCCCGTATGAGCGTCTGAATATCGAGCCGCTGATCCTAAAAGACACCGAAGGGCGTGCAATGCCCAGTCGGCACGCATTTTCGGTGTGGGTGATCGCGGTAACGGCGTGGTGGTTGCTGCCGCCGCTCGGTGCGGTGCTCGGTGCGACGGCGGTGCTTTTGTGCGCTATCCGTGTACTCGGCGGTGTGCACGACGAATGGGATGTCACGGTGGGTGCGCTTGTGGGGATCGTCGCAGGTGTGCTCGGTTATTGGATCATAATATAAAAAATCGGCTTTCATTCGAAAGCCGATTTTTTTGTGTTAATCCAGTTTCATATCGCCGGTTTTTACCCAGCCGATCATACGCAATATCTCGTTGAACACAAACGAGAGAAGGGCGGGCAGAACAAAGCAGGTGAGCACCAAACCGATCCATTGCAGAGCACCGATCGTCGGCCCGTGATAACCGTTTACCGGATCAAGCCAACCGAGGACCATACCGATGGGGCCGAGCAGACCGCAGGTGCCCATACCGGAGTTGATGGCGGCACCGTACATCTGCAGATCAAACACACACACCGCGAGCGGGCCGGTGATGGCCGAAGCCAGTGTGGGGGCGATCCAAATTTGCGGACGGCGCAGAATGTTCGGCATCTGGAGCATACTGGTGCCGATACCTTGCGACATCACGCCGCCCCAGCCGTTTTCACGGAAACTGATGGTGGCAAACCCGACCATTTGTGCACAGCTCCCTGCGACTGCCGCCGCACCCGCAATGGCAAGCCCTTCGGAACTGCCCACGGCCGCGTGGCTGCCCGTGAGCACCAAACCCGCACAAATGGCGGCGGAGGAGATCGGCAGTGTCAGACAAATGCCCACCACGACCGATACGAGGATACCCATTACAAGCGGTGCTTGCCATGCCGCCCATCCGATGAATCGGCTGACATAGCCCACCAGCGTGCCTATGTACGGTGCTACCCAAATGGAGAGCGCGCCACCCACCAACACGGTGGTAAACGGCGTGACCAAAATATCCACCTTGGTTTTCTTGGAAACCAACATACCGCATTCGACCGCGACGATGGCAATGAAGAACACGGCGAGCGGACCGCCCGCACCGCCCAAGGAGTTTGCGGCATTGCCCACGGCCGCCGCCGAGAAGATCACCAAAGGATCGGCTTTCAGTGAGTAGGCGATAGCGGCCGCCATCGCCGGACCGGCCATCGCTTGTGCAAATTTGCCGATCACGGTGAAGAACTCACAGTGCGGTATCATCCCCAAAGCGGTGAAGATGGTGCCGATGAGCAGGGAGGCGAACAACCCCAGTGCCATCGCACCCATCGCTTGAATGAAGTACCGATGTAACAGTTTTTTGACACGTTCCATTTTGACATCCTACCTTCCGTAAGTGGTTATCGCTTTCTTCGTCGGTGACAATTTTCGTGTAACCACACGTTCACCTCGGCACCGACAAAGAAGATGTACATACAAAAATACAACCAAAGCAGTGAAAACATCACAACGGACAAACTGCCGTAATACGCCGCGCGGCCGCCGACGGTGTTGAGATAGGCGGAATACAGGGTGGAATATCCCACCCAGCCGCCGGCCGCCAATAAGGCCCCCGGCGTTTGGCGCAAACACCGTGTCCACTCACGGGTGGTGGCCACATACAGTAGCCAAAACACCAAAAACAGCACGGCAAACGATACCACCAGTTGCCCGCCGCGTTTGAATACCGCGGCAGTCGCAAGCCACGGCACCGATTTGGAGAGCCAATCCAACACCACGCCGCCGAATGCGAGAAAAGCCAACACGATGGTCAGCAGAACAAAAAAGAACAACACATACACGGAAGCCAGCAGGCGCATCACCACATATCCGCGGGTGCGGCGGATACCGTAAATACGGTCGAGTCCGCGCATCAGCGCCACCGACCCGCGCGAAGATGACCACAGTGCGAGCACGGCGGTGATGACCGTTACCGTCACGCGCGGTGAGGGGTACAACTCTTCCAAAATGCTTTGCATAAAATCCGCGATCACGGCAGGAATGATCTGCACAAAGGTGTTGGTGATCTGCGCTTGGGTGAACGGCAGATGAGGCAGTGAGGACAAAAGCAACAGCGCCGAAGGGAAAAACGAGATGACCACAAACAAGGTCGCCTCGGCGGCGTAGGCATCCACCGCATTGGTTTGGTTGCGTTTTGCAAAATCGCGCAGGATGTGCCAACCGTGCCGCCACCGTATCATTGCCGCCACCGCCTTCGAAAAAAGTCAGTGGTAGTGTATGTTGTTGTTTGGCGAAATATGCCATTTAACGTATGCATTATTATATCACAAACGAAAAAAATATGCAAGATACGATTTGCAATGACAAACCACCGCAAAATGCTGACTTTTCTTGACAAACCACCACAAAATAAGGTATGATAATGAAATAGAGATATTTGAAGGACGGATGAATGTATGGCAGCCAAGAAACCTACCTACGATAACGAAAGTATCACTTCCCTGAAAGGTGCCGACCGTGTGCGTAAACGCCCCGGCGTTATTTTCGGTTCGGACGGTCTTGAGGGATGTGAGCACGCAGTATTCGAGATCCTTTCCAACTCCATTGATGAAGCGCGTGCGGGTTACGGTACGCGTATCGTTACGACGTATTACGAGGACGGCTCATTTGAGGTGCAGGATTTCGGGCGCGGTATGCCGGTGGATTTTAACCAAAAAGAAAATCGCTTTAACTGGGAACTGATCTTTTGTGAACTGTATGCCGGCGGTAAATACGATGCGAACAACAGCGATGTGTATGCGTTTTCGCTGGGCTTGAACGGTCTGGGCGCGTGTGCCACCCAGTATTCTTCGGAGTATATGGATGTGGAAGTACGCCGTGACGGCACCAAATATACGCTGCATTTTGAAAAAGGCGAAAACATCGGCGGACTCACCAAAGAGCCGTATACCAAGAGGGACACGGGCACGCGCATTCGCTGGAAGCCCGATCTTGAGGTGTTTACCGACATTGCGGTGCCGATCGAGTATTTTCGCGATATTCTGCGCCGTCAAGCGATCGTGAACCCCAACCTCTTGCTGGTGTTGCGCCGCCAAAACGGCCGCAGTTTTGAGGAAGAGGAGTTTTGTTATCAAAACGGTATCGCCGATTACGTGAAGGAACTGACGCAGGCAGGAACCCTTACCGACATTCAGTTCTGGCAGGGTGAGCGCCAAGGGCGTGACCGTGCGGACAAGGACGAATACAAGGTCAAGTTTAACGTGGCGTTTTGCTGTTCCAACAAAACGGAATTGTTGGAATATTATCACAACTCCAGTTGGCTGGAGCACGGCGGTTCGCCCGAAAAAGCGGTGCGTTCGGCGTTTGTGGCGCAGATCGATGCGTATTTAAAGCAAAACGGCAAGTACCTTAAAAACGAGAGTAAGATCACCTTCCAAGACGTACAGGATTGCCTCGTGTTGGTGTCCTCCTCGTTTTCCACGCAGACCTCCTATGAAAACCAGACCAAAAAGGCGATCACCAACAAGTTTATTCAAGAGGCAATGACCGAGTTCTTGCGACACAACTTGGAAGTCTATTTTATCGAAAACAAGGCGGAAGCCGACCGTATGACCGAACAGGTGCTTATCAACAAGCGCAGTCGGGAAAAGGCGGAAAAGACGCGTATTGACGTGAAAAAAGTGTTGCAGTCGGGCAACGACTTAGCCTCCCGCGTGGCGGGGTTTGTGGATTGCCGCACACGCGATGTGGCTCAGCGTGAACTGTTTATCGTGGAGGGTAAATCCGCTATGGGCGCGTGTATTCAGGCGCGTGATTCGGAATTTCAAGCGATCATTCCCGTGCGCGGTAAGATCCTCAACTGTTTGAAAGCGGAATTCGATAAGATCTTCAAAAGTGAGATCATCGTCAATCTGTTGAAGGTGATGGGATGCGGTGTGGAGGTCAAAGCCAAAGCCAACAAGAACCTTTCCACCTTCGATCTGTCGCTCTTGCGATTCTCTAAGATCATCATTTGTACCGATGCGGACGTGGACGGTTTTCAGATCCGCACCTTGATCCTTACGATGCTCTACCGCTTGACGCCCACCCTGATCGAACAGGGGTACGTATATATTGCGGAAACACCGCTTTACGAGATCAACACCAAGACCGACACCTATTTCGCTTATAACGAAGCGGAAAAAGCTGCGATCTTGGACGAGATCGGGGATGTGAAATACACCATTCAGCGTTCCAAGGGACTTGGTGAAAACGAGCCGGAAATGATGTCGCTCACCACTATGAATCCCGCCACCCGCCGCTTGGTGAAGGTCAACCCCGCCGACGTGGAGGAAACGGCGTATTTGTTCGACGTGCTGCTCGGTGACGATCTTGACGGCCGTAAACGTATGATCGCGGAACACGGTGCCGATTATCTGGATATGCTGGATCTTGAGTGAGAGGAGGGGAATGACGAATGGCTTCTAAGAAGAAAACAACGGTGTCCAAAGCCACCGAACTGCCGTCGAATGCTCACATTGCCGGCGCAGGTGAGGTGGAACAGCAAGCGATCACCGACACCTTAAAAGAAAATTATATGCCGTATGCGATGAGCGTCATTATGTCCCGTGCGATTCCCGAGATCGACGGTTTCAAACCCTCTCACCGCAAACTCTTATATACGATGCATAAAATGGGGCTTTTGAACGGCGGTTTGGTCAAGTCGGCAAACATTGCCGGTCAGACGATGCGTTTGAACCCCCACGGCGATGCCGCCATTTACGATACCATGGTGCGTCTTTCCCGCGGTAACGAAGCGTTGCTTCACCCGTATGTGGAATCCAAAGGTAACTTCGGTAAGGCGTATTCCTCGGATATCGAATGCGCGGCTTCCCGTTACACCGAGGCGAAATTGGCGCCCATTGCGGCGGAATTGTTTCGCGATATTGATAAAGAAACGGTGGATTTTGTCGATAACTACGATGCCACGATGAAAGAGCCGTCGCTGTTGCCGGTTACGTTCCCGTCCATTTTGGTGAACAACAACCTCGGTATCGCCGTCGGTATGGCAAGCAACATCTGCTCGTTTAACCTCACCGAAGTGTGCGACACCGCGATCGCGCTGCTGAAAGACCCGTCGCACGACCTGCTTTCCACCTTGCAAGCGCCCGATTTCCCCAGCGGCGGTCAGCTGATCTATCGCCGTGAAGATCTTGAAAAGATCTACGAAACGGGGCGCGGCAGTGTGAAAGTGCGTGCGGTGTATGCCTATGACAAAGCCAACAACTGCATCGACGTGACCGAGATTCCCTATTCCACCACGGTGGAAGCGATCGTCGGTAAGGTGACCGAGTTGGTCAAAGCGGGCAAACTGCGCGAGGTCAATGATATCCGTAACGAAACCGACTTGAAAGGTCTTAAGATCACCATCGACTTGAAACGCGGCACCGATCCCGATAAGTTGATGAACAAACTGTATGCCGCCACCCCCTTGGAAGATTCCTTCGGGTGCAACTTCAACGTGCTGATCGCGGGTGTGCCGCAGGTGCTGGGCGTGCGCGCGTTGTTTGAAGAGTGGACGGGCTACCGCATGGAATGCGTCCGCCGTCGCGTGGTGTTCGATCTTAACAAAGCCAAAGAAAAACTGCACCTGTTGAAAGGGTTGCAAAAGATCCTTTTGGATATCGACAAGGCCATTCGTATCGTGCGGGAAACCGAGGAAGAAGCCGAAGTGGTCCCCAACTTGATGATCGGTTTCGGCATTGATGAGATTCAAGCGGAATACGTGGCAGAGATCAAACTGCGCCACTTGAACCGCGAATACATTTTGAAGCGGTTGGATGAAGTGGAACGGCTGGAAACTGAGATCGCCGAAATGGAAGAAACCTTAGGCTCTGCCCGTCGCATCAAATCCATCATCATTGATGAACTGCGTGCTGTGTCCAAAAAGCACGGCCAGCCTCGTCGCACGCAACTGATCTATGCGACCGACTTGGAAGAAGAAGCGGAAGCAGAGGAGGATATCGTGCCCGAATATGCGTGCACGCTGTTCTTCACGGCAGGCGGTTACTTCAAGAAGATCACGCCGCAGTCGTTGCGTATGAGCAGTGAGCATAAGTTTAAAGAGGGCGACCGTATGGCGCAGACGGCGGAGAGCAACAACCGCCAAGAACTGCTCTTCTTCGGTGATAAAGCCTCGGTGTATAAGAGCCGTGCTTCGGAATTCGGCGATAGCAAAGCCAGTGTGCTCGGTGACTATATACCGTCCAAACTCGGGTTTGAGGACGGTGAAAACGCCCGTTATATGGCGGTGACCGATGATTACGCGGGGTATATGCTGTTCTTTTTTGAAAACGGCAAATTGGCAAAGGTGGATATGAGTGCCTATGCCACCAAGACCAACCGCCGCCGTTTGGTCGGTGCGTATTCCGACAAGTCGCCCGTGGTAGCTATGGCATACGTGCGCGAAGATGCGGAGTTCCTTTTGGAATCCACGTCGGGTCGCCGTTTGGTGGTAAATACCGCCGCCGTGTCCTCTAAGAGTTCGCGTTCCACCATCGGCGTGCAGGTGATGACCTTGAAAGGTACCCATCGCGTGAAGAGCGTGGTGCCGTTCGATGAGACCGCCGTTGCGAAAGCGGCACGGTACCGCACCCGTTCACTCCCCGCCGCAGGTGCACTTCCTGCCGCCGAGGATTTTGGGGAACAACTGACGTTGGAATAACATTAAAAGATCCATCGGCTCGGCCGATGGATCTTTTAATATAATCGCTATCTTTTTGCGTGTGTTTTTGCAGTTCTTGTGGTTTTTCGGCTAAGGGAATTGACATTTCTTGCAGCATGTGTTTTACTGAAAATGTTGGTTTGCCTATAATTTTCTCTGTTTAAGCAGAGAAGGCACATCCGAACACGCCTAAAACGGTATACTTCCGACGCTTTTCGGCTTGTCGGTGGTGGCAGGCGACAGCCTTGCCACCTTCTCCGCACCAAAAATCGCACGAAATTCTACTCGTTTTAGGTCGAAGAATTTGAACGGAGCCGATTTTTACATCGGCAAGGAAAAAACACAGTAAATCCTTGCGGATTTACGAGTATTTTGACAAAGCCGAGGGGGAAATCGGCCCGTTAAAATCGGGTTCGGATGCGACTCCTCTGCTTAAGGAGTGTATATCATGTTGCAAAAAGTGTCGCCCGAATCGGTCGGTATTGCATCTGAAAAGGTGCTGAAATTCATACAAACGCTGGAAAACAACCACCTGCACACCCACAGTTTGCTGTTGGTGCGGGGGGATAAGATCTTTGCCGAAAAGTACTACGCCCCGTTCGATGAGAATTTCAAACACCGTATGTATTCGGTGTCCAAAAGTTTTGTTTCGGTGGCGATCGGTTTGTTGGCGGAAGACGGTAAATTGTCGCTTGACGATAAGTTTATATCCTATTTCCCCGCATACACCGTCGGTATGGATGACCCGTGGTTTGAGGAGATGACCATCCGTGACGCGCTGACTATGTGCACCTGCACTCCCGCGATGCCCGATTGGTTTACCAGCGGCACCAAAGATCGCACCGAGATCTATTTCCAAGGGCGTGCCACCATGATTCCGGGCACGCGATTTCAGTATGACAGTCCCGGTTCCTATATGCTGGGTGTGATCGTTGAAAATATCACGGGGAAGCCGTTTTTGGAGGTTTTGAAAGAACGTTTTTTGAATGCGATCGGCTTTTCCGCCGATGCGTATTGTGTGCAGTGTCCCGGCGGCCATTCGTTTGCCGATTCGGGGGTGATGTGCACGGCACGCGATCTGTGGCGTTTTGCCCGTTTCGTGATGAACGGCGGCACGTGGGACGGCGTGCGGTATATGAGCGAGGACTACCTGCGTGAAGCCACGGCGTACCAAGTGGCAAACAACCGCCGCGATGCGGATCATTACGGCGGCTACGGCTACGGCTATCAGATCTGGAAGACCCCGCGTGACGGTTTCGCCTTTATCGGTATGGGTGATCAGTTTGCCATTTGCGATCCTGCAACCGACACCATTCTTATCTTGAATTCCGACAATCAAGGCGACCCGTTTTCCCGTTCGGTGTTGTATCAAGCGTTGTATGACGGCATTATCGAAGAGATGGGGGATCCCATGCCCGAAAACGCGGTGGCGCTTGCCGCTCTGCGTGAGAGCGAGAAAAGCGGCGTGTTGCGCGCGCTTGACCGCGAAAACAGCAGCCCGTTTGCTGCCGAACTTTCGGGGCGCACCTATCGTTTGGGCGCGAACAATATGCAAATTCCGTGGTTCCGTTTTGAGATCGAGGGGGATCACGGCGTGTTGCATTACGAAAACGCACAAGGGGTGAAAGAACTTCCCTTTGGTTTCGGTCACAACGTGTTCGGTAAGTTCCCGCAAGAGGGATATGCCGATCTGGTGGCAACGGTGGGAGAAGCGGGGCACCGCTACGACTGTGCTGTTTCCGCCGAATGGCAAGAGGAAAAGAAACTGCATCTGTGTGTGCAGATCATCGACAAATATTTCGGCAACTGTCATATGGTGTTCCATTTTAAAGACGACCGTGTGGTGGTGATCATGCAAAAAGCGGCGGAAGCGTTTTTGAACGAGTATCAAGGCACAGCCTTGGGCAAATGGGAAAAATAAGGATCATAAGGATCAACAGAAAAGGCGGAGAAAATCATACGATTTTCTCCGCCTTTGAGCGTGTCAAAAAAACTCTACTCTCCCATTCATAAAACGGAGGGAGGGGGTGTGTGCGGGGGAACCGTCAGGGTTCCCCTGCGCGTCGAGCGTGCAATGCACGCGGACAAACCCGCCCGCAGGCGGCAGACGGCAAAAAGTCCGGCGTATGTCGGACTTTTTGCCAGTCTGAAAGGCGGAGAAAATCATACGATTTTCTCCGCCGTTTTGTACGGTCTTTATATACCCATTACCTCATCGATCGGCAAGGATACCACCACGCCTTTGGCTTGGCTGTGCATACCGTGCGCTTCGCCGATGGCTTTCATGATCGCTACTTTATCCTCGTGTTCCGCCAAAATCAGAACGATCTCCTTTTCCTCCTGCACGCTGAGACCCCAAAAACCCGTGGCCTCCTCGTTTTCAATGCCGCGACTGTGCAGGATGGTGCCGCCGCCCGCTCCCGCTGCACGGGCGGTATTCATCACGTCGCCGCCGAAACCGCGATCGACCGTGGCGGCGATCAAGGTGTATTTGGTATCTCCCATGGTAAATTCACCCTTTCTGCTGTCGGAGTTTTCGTAATGTTCGGCGGCGCGGTTCATCATACGCAGCAGCAAATTGCTGGTGCCTGTCAGCGAAACGGTAAAGGCGATGCCGCTGTTTACCGCATCCAGACGCAAGCGCGTGTGCAGCATGCTCAGCATTTGCTTGCCGAGTTGTTGCGGCACGTAACTCATCAACACGCATTTGTCCACGCTGCCGAAACCGAGTGTGTCCATAATTTCGCTGGAGGCCGTGCCTTCGGCATTGGTTCGAAATTGCAACGGCAGGTTGCTTTGTAAGAACATATCGGCGGCTTTGTCCGCCAATTTCGGGGTCGCTATCAAAACCAGCATTTGATAAACGTTCGATCCACTCATACAGCCGCCTCCTGTTCCAAATCGATAATCTCGTCACTGTCTGCCGTAAGACCGGGATGCAGTACTGCGGCTTTCTCCAGTTTCGCCGTCTTCATGCGGTATACAACGCCCATGATCTGAATGGCGATCAGCGGAGTAAGGGCCACCAACGCCACCACACCGAATGCATCGGTCATCAAGTTGCCGCCGAGTGCACGGCAGGTGCCGATGCTGAGCGGAAGCAGGAAGGTGGAGGTCATAGGTCCGCTTGCTACACCGCCCGAGTCAAAGGCAATACCCACGAAGATCTTCGGCACAAACAGCGACATTACAAGCGCGATGATATATCCCGGTACCAAGATCCAATAGATCGGAATGTTTAAGAGGATACGCAACATGGCAAGCCCGATACTGACAGCCACACCGATCGACATACTGCGATTCATTACCTTGACCGAGATCGCACCGTCGGTCACGTTTTCCACTTGATGGTTGAGCACTTGAATGGCGGGCTCCGCTTTCACGATGTAGTAACCGATCAGCATGCCGATCGGCACCAGTACCCAGTTGTAACGCAAGGAAGCCAATTCCGCACCGAGAAAAGTGCCGACCGGTGCAAATCCCACGTTCACACCGCACAAAAACAGCACCAAACCGATAAGGGTGTAGATCATACCTACCGCAATACGTTTGATCTGTCGCTTTTGGTAACGGCGGGTGAACCACTGAAACAGCACGAACACCGCGGCGATGGGAAACAAAGAGATCAGCACCTCGCCGCCGTAGGCGGGCAGTTCCAATGCGAACACCCGCACCACGTCGCGTGTGGTAAACACTTTTGCCACTTCGCCGAGTGAATAGGCGGCTTCGGTCGGCTTGAAGAAACAGCCCAAGAGCAGCACCGCTAAAATTGGGCCGACACTGGAAAGTGCCACCAGACCGAAACTGTCGCTGGCCGCGTTTTTGCCGCTACGCACCGATGCCAAACCGATACCGAGCGCCATAATGAACGGCACGGTCATAGGGCCGGTAGTCACACCGCCCGAATCAAATGCCACCGCCAAAAAGTCGCGGGGGACAAGAAAAGAGAGCACGATCAGCACCGCGTACAGCAGGATAAGCAAACGCGAGAGTTCGATACCGTAGCGGATACGCAAGATCGCCACCGCCAAAAACAACCCCACACCGACCGCAACGGTTAGGATCAGTGCCAGATCGGGCACCGAGGGGACTTGGCGTGCCAACACCTGCAGGTCGGGTTCCGATACGGTGATGATCACACCCATAACGAAGCCGATCAACAGCACGGCGAGCACGTTTTTGGTTTTGGAAATTTGCACACCGATACCTTCTCCGATCGGAGTCATAGCCATTTCGGCACCCAGTTGAAAAAATCCCATACCAAAGATCAACAGCACGGCGCCCGCTAAAAACATAACGATGGCGGCGAGCGAGATGGGGACGATAAAAACGCTGATCAACAGCACGATGCCCGTGATGGGAAGAACAGCCGAAAGAGATTCCAGCGTTTTTTCGCGCAGTTTAGGGTTCAAAAGCACCACCGCCTTTCTGCTGCTATAGTATTGGAGGACATCGCTTATTTCACCAACAGGGTCTTAATGTTTTTGCCTGCTTTGGCATCCGCAAACGCTTCGTTGACCTTTTCCACGGGATAGGCTGCACCGAGCGCGGCGATCGCAGGGGAGAGGTCGGGGTTCTTTTCCAAGAAGGCCACGTAATCGTGCACATCCGGAAAAGAATACTGGGAGGAACCGAGGATCTGCAACGCTTTGAAGGTGATGATCTGCGGTTGGATCGCAACCGTCCCCGATTCACTGTACTGTCCGGGGATGAGGTATACACCGCGGTTACGCAGAATATCCAATCCTTGCGCCACCGCTTGCGGGGCGCCCGAAGCTTCGAAACACAGATCCACGCCGAGCCCGTCGTTTTCCGCCTGCAGTGCCGCAGTCACAGCGGCTTCGCCTTCCGCTTTCAGGCTGAACACACGGTCAGCCCCCAGTGCCAGCGCGGCTTCGTCGCGTTTGGTGTTAGCGCCCGTTGTGATGGCGTATACCTTTCGGATACCCATCCGTTTCAGATACATCACCGCAAACATACCCACAGGGCCGAGGCCTTGCACCACCGCCACGTTCATAGCGGAAAGGTCGATATTCGCACGTTCCGCCAGACGGCAGGCGTGAATAGCGGTCGGGCCGGGGCAGGCAAAGGTTGCCGCCACGGTCGGGTCAACGTTTGTGGGAACTTTGATGAGATTGGTGAGCGGCGTATAATTCACTTCGGTGTATCCGCCGTAAAGATACGGTGCCGTTTCAATATCGCCGCCGTTGGTGAGCCCCATATTGACACAATTGGCATCGTCGCCGCTTTGGCAAAGCGGACATTCACCGCAGGGAACGGCGATATCCGCGATTACGGCGTCGCCGATCGAAAGCCCGTGGGCGGCGACTTCGGCCGCATCTGCCGCCGTGATACGGCCCACGAATTCGTGGCCGATGATGGCGGGGGCGTTTTCCTCCAACTTGCCGTTGTGAATATGCAGGTCGGTACCGCACACGCCGCTTGCGATCAACTCCAGTTGCGCGTAACCTGCGGGCGGGGGCGTCACGGGAAATTCGCGCACGTCAAAGGGACGGTCCGCGCCCATAAAAACAGCTGCTTTTGCTTTCATAAGATCCTACCTTTCCAGTTTCACTCGGATATATCGTTCATATAAGGCCGCCATGCGCGCACACGCGTCGGCTGTGGGCGGCGTACAGTCTTTGTAAGGGTATGTGAGCCCCATTGCTTCGTATTTGGCACTGCCCAAACGGTGGAACGGCAACAGATCCGCCGAGGGGATATGCAGGGAATTCAGCAATCGGCCGATCGCCGCGATCGATCCCTCGTCCGTGTTGAAATCGGGGATCAAGGGGATGCGTACCGTGAAGGGGATACCGTCGCGTTGCAGGGCGGTAAGGTTGCTCACCACAAGGTCGAGATCGCCGCCGATGGCGCGGTATTTCGCGCTGTCGGCGGTTTTTACGTCGAACAGGTATCCGTCTATCACGGGATTCAGCGTTTCAAACGCGTGATACGGCACACAGCCGGCGGTGTCCGCCAACACCGAAACGCCGTGCGCTTTCAGCAGAGCGGAAAGTCGGGCCGCGCCGTCGGCTTGTAACATAACTTCGCCGCCCGAAAGGGTGATACCGCCGCCGCTTGTGTCGAAAAACTCTTTGTCTTCCAACAATTCAGGCAATATCTCCTCGGGGGTGACACGCATACCGCGCGTTTCGGTCTTTCCGCCGCGATAATGCAGTACGGTGGTGTCCGAAGCCAGATTTTCGGGGTTGTGACACCACGGGCAGACGAGATCGCAACCTTTAAAAAACACGGTGGTACGGATGCCGTCGCCGTCGCCGACCGAAAAATGCTGGATGTTCGATATGTTGATCAACATAGTCGTCACCCCTGTTGCGTGCGGTTGAGAATATCCAACTGCACCGCGCGGTCAAGCGTGACGTAGAACGCCGAGAAGCCGGAAACGCGCACCACCAAACTGCCGTAATTTTCGGGGTGTTCCATCGCATCCAGCAACACTTCGCGCGAGGTGGAGTTGATCTGTATCTCTTGTCCGCCGCGCTTAAAGTAGGTGCGAATGAGCGCCAACAGTTTGCGGCGGTTTTCGGGGGTAAACATCGAGGGGGAATATTTCTGGTTCAGCACACTGCCGCACGCCACGTCGGTGTAGTCGGGTTTAGACACGCTGAGCAGAGCGGCGGTCGCGCCGCGCACGTCACGCCCGTAGGAGGGGGAGGCGGCGTCCGACAGCGGCTCACCGCGCTTTCGTCCGTCGGGGGTGGCGTTGATAATACTGCCGGCCGAAATGTTGCTTACGTTGGCGGAAACGTCAATGTAAATGCCGCCGCCGTCCCGCGTTTTATATTGTTTAAAGCAGGAGGCCAGATATTTTACGAACCACACGGCGTATTTATCCACGAAATCATCGTTGTTGCCGTATTTCGGGGCGGCAAGCAGCGTTTCGCGCAGATCTTCATAACCTTCAAAGTTGTTGTTTAATGCCGCTTTTAACTCGGTCAGCGTGGTGGCTTTGTCTATGAACACTACCTTTTCGATCGCGGCAAGTGAGTCGGCCGTGGTGCCGATGCCCATAATAGCCACACCGTGCACCGAGGGGTAAATGCTGCCGCCGTTGTTGATGTCCAGACCGCGTCCGATGCAATCGTAACAGAAGCAGGAGAGGAAGGGCTCGGGGAATTGCTCTTGACAAATGGCGTTGTTGCGGTTTTTGAACCACGCATAGTATTCCGCTGCGCCGTGTGCCAATTGTGCTTCAAAACGGGACATAAACTCCGCCATGGTGTGGATATCCTCCACGTTGCCCGTATCGATACCGATGGAGGCGTTGGTATCGCTTCGCCCGTTGTTGAAGAGATAATCCAGATATCGCGGTGTGTCAAAACGTCCATCCGTCCACGGCGGTTGCATACCGGTAATGAAGTTTTCCATACATCCGACCATTGAAAAGTTGTGAACGTCCTCGTCACGGTAGCCGTATGCCTTCAAGGCGGGGAGCATCACGGCGTCGTTCATCAAAGCGGGGTAGCCCAGCCCCGTGCCGATCACCTGCAAACACAGATCCATAAAATCGTCGGGTGTGTTTTCGGTAGTACGCAGTGAGAGGTTGGGACCGGGGACGTTACAGTTGCCCACCGCTCGCACAATACAATAGGTGAGCGGGTTCACCGCACACGAACCGTCAAGATTGGTGCCGCCGATGCAGATGTTCACGACATCGTTTTTCAAGCGGATAAACACGTTTTCCAACAATTCGATCACGCGCTCATCCGTAATGCGTCCGTTCTCAATATCCGCTCTATAAAAAGGATATAAATATTGATCCAACCGTCCGAACGCCATGGCGTAGCGGTCTTCCATCAAAAAGGCGGTGTGACAAAACCATAAAAGCTGCAGTGCTTCGGCAAAGGTCTGCGGTGCACCGCAGAGAAGGGCTTCGCAGTTTGCAATGATAAAGTCCACTCGTTCACGGTCGTATGCGCTGTCGTCGCGGCAAGCTTTTGCCGCTTCGCCGTAGTTTTCGATCATACGGTAAAAACCTTCGAGTGTGTGCTTCATCCCCTGCAAGGTTTCGCATTTTTGCGTGTTGTCACGCCATTGTACGAGCGAAGCCTCCGCTTCGGCGATCAATGCAGGCAGACCGATACTCAAAATATGGTCGTAGTTCGGGGCATAGTGATCTTTGTTGGCGAAAAAATCTCGCTCGCCGAACTGTTGAATGGTCGCTTTGGCGTATGCCAGCGTCATTTCATCCGCATCGGTATATAATGCATGACGGTTGCCTGTGATCCACTCGGCAGGGAGGATGTGCGGACGGGTTTCGGTAAACAGGGCGTAGATGCCGTTTGCACGCAAAGGGGAGGGTGCGGCGGCAAGGTCCTGCTTAAATCCTAAAAAACGGTAGTAATAAGGGGCGTATACCCCGTCACCGTCGGCAAAATACTGGCGATCCAGTTCTTGAAACAATTTCATATCTCGCGCCCCCTTTCAGTTTTCTTCGGTCTTGTAACGCAGTTTTGACCACAGCCATATGATGATCTGACCGGGCACACCCAATGCGAAGATGCTCCACACGGTAAACCCCGCGAAGAACAGGGTGATGAACAGCGACCCCAACACCGACCACATCAAAAGTGAAACGATCAAAAAGTTGCGGCGCAAATTGAACCACAAAGAATTGAAGATGAGCCACACCACCAAGGTGGCGGGAATAGCGTAAAGAAACGGCAACCACGGACCCCATGCGGTCTTAGCCAAAATGTCCAAAATAATAAACAGTAAGATGGCAAGCAACCACACCAGCACCACACACATGCCGGTGATAAAACCGTGGTTTTTGCGACGGCGACGGCTGGCACGCTTGGCGCGTATGAATTGACTGTCGGTTTCGGGACGAAGCAGTTGGTCCAGCGAAACCTCAAACAGGTCGGCGATCGCGATCAGCACGGTAATATCGGGTAACGATTCGCCGCGTTCCCATTTGGAAACGGCTTTGTCGGAATAGTTTAACTTTTCTGCAAGTTCCAATTGTGTCATTTCGCGCGCTCCGCGCAGTGCCGCGATGTTTTTGGCAACGATAGCTTTGATATCTTGCACATAACCCCATCCTTTCCGATAATCTACACCCATATTACCATACTCTCCTTCAAAAAGCAATGAAAATAATGTAAATTTCACGGTTTCTTTCGCGGGTCTACAGCCGATTCTACTGTGGGTAGAGTCGGTTTTTGGCACATCTACCGCCTGATTTGCAGCGGTATAGGCGGCAGAAGGCGCAGTAGGTTGCGTAGGATGGGCGGAATCGAGTATACTATGGGCATAGTTTGTAACGATAACGGAGGAAAAGAACAATGACCCCTTACATTATTTACACTGACTCTGCTTGCGATATTCCGCCCGCCCTGCTTGAAGAATGGGGCGTGAAGCGGTGCGATCTGTCTTTTCAGTTCGATGGCGATGAAAAGGTATATACCAATTTTGAGTTGACCCCGCAGGAGTTTTACCAGCGTATGCGGGAGGGCGGCGTTGCCAAAACGTCGGCGGTCAACAGCGAAACCTTCCGCCTGTTGTTTGAGGAGGAGTTGAAGAACGGTAACGATGTGTTATACATCGGTTTTTCGTCGGGACTCAGCACCACTTATAATTGTGCGCGTATGGCGGCGGCAGAACTTGAAGAGGAATATGCGGGGCGACGGGTGTGCGCTGTCGATACCCTTTCGGCATCGGCCGGTTTCGGTATGTTGCTGTACCGTGCGGTGCGCGAAAAGGAGAAGGGCGCGACCTTGGAGGAAGTGGCCCGTTTTGTGGAAGAACAGCGCGTACATCAGTGTCATTGGTTCACGGTGGATGATCTGGTGTATCTCAAGCGCGGCGGACGCATCAGCTCGGCGGTGGCGTTGCTTGGCGGTGTGCTGGGTATCAAACCCGTGCTGCATATGGACGATGAAGGTCATTTGATCAGCCGTTTTAAAGTGCGCGGACGCAAAGCGGCACTCAAGGCGTTGGCGGATAAGTACGGCGAACTGGCACAAGACCGTGAAGGTCCCGTGTTTATTTCGCACGGCGATTGCGAAGAAGATGCCGCGCTGTTGGCGGATATGCTCAAGGAAACTTACGGCGTTTCGGTGGAACTGACGGTGAACGTCGGTCCGGTCATCGGCGCCCATTCGGGTCCCGGTACCATGGCGCTGTTCTTTATCGGAAAGGAGCGATAAGATCTTGACAAGGACGAAATTGGCGGACCGAACGCTTCCTTTCTATACTCGCGGTGAAGAAGTGTTTAATATGGTGTCGCACATCGTCGGCGGCGGCATCGGCGTAGCGGCGTTGGTGTTGTGCGTTCTTAAAGCGGCGTTGTTTTCGGATGCGTGGGCGGTGGTCGGCAGTGCGATATACGGCGCTTCCTTGATCTCTCTGTACACCATGTCCAGCGTGTATCACGGGCTTCGTCATCCGACAGCCAAAAAGGTGTTGCAGGTGCTGGACCATTGCACCATCTACTTCTTGATCGCCGGCACGTATACCCCCATCCTGCTTTCTGCCATTCGTCCCGTTTCGGCGGGGTGGGCGTGGACCATCTTCGGGTTAGTGTGGGGATTGGCGGCGATTGCCACCGTGTTTACCGCTATTGACCTTAAAAAGTACGCAGTGTTTTCCATGGTGTGTTACATCGGTATGGGGTGGTGCATCGTGATCGCCGCACGGGTGACGATCGCGGCGTTATCGGCTTCGGCACTGTGGCTGTTGTTGCTTGGCGGTGTGGCTTACACTGTCGGTGCCGTTTTATACGGACTCGGTAAGAAATATCGGTATATGCACGGTGTGTTCCATTTGTTTGTGTTAGTGGGCAGCGTGTTACAACTGCTATGTATTTTGGTCTACGTAATATAACGAAAACACAACAGGCGCTGTTCCTCCACGGAACAGCGCCTGTTGTGCCGCGGTCGGTCGTTTGACCGACAGTGACAGACAGCGGCAGGACAAACACGGTTGCGTGTATCGGCAAACAGGCTTTCGGCACTTTACGTACAACAAGGCAGACGATCCGCAAGGAACACCGCCCGATGTATTTAAAGTGCGGTGTCCGTCTGTTTGCGGACTGCCGCTGACGAGGGTAGTATATGTCGGCGAGCAGAATATATACCGTGTTGTTACCGGAAAAAACAGGAGAGATGGAATGAAGTTTTTAAAGATTTTGTCGAAAATGCACAACTAATCGCTCGGATGTTAGGCGTTTTTTCAAAAATGTTAAATTTTCGAAAAATTTCGGTTGACAAACTATTAGAAATACGGTAAACTACATATAATCGCCGTGGCGACCTTGATTTGTCACGCGTAAAAGGAAGGGGCTTCTATGGTTTTGCCGCTGTCAGAAGATATCTCACTTTCGCAGGAACGCGAGTTGGCGTTGCTGGCAGGGGCGGGGGATGACCAAGCCTTTACCATGTTGGTGGCACTGTGTGAGCCGATGTTGCGTGCACAGGTCGCTCGTTTCCGTTTTCCCGCGGCCGAGGCGGAGGATATGGCGCAAGAAGGGTTGCTCGGGTTGCTGTCTGCAGTCCGTTCGTTTGATCCTTCGCGGGGCGCGTCCTTTCGCACCTACGCATCCGCGTGTGTACGCAACCGTTTGCTGACTTTGTTGCGGCGGCGTGCAATGCATACGATGGAAGTGCCGATGGGGGATGTGTTGGCGGAAAACGCGGCGGCACCGTCGGCAGATCCTGCCGCGCAAATGGTGGAAAGAGAAGCCGCAGCACAAACGCTGTCCCGTATTCGGGATGCGTTGTCCGATCGGGAATACGCCGTGTTGTTGCGGTATCTCGACGGCTGTTCCTACACGGCGATTGCCGCACAGTTGCAAATATCCGCCAAGGCGGTGGATAATGCACTGCAACGGGCGCGCGCGAAACTGCGCCACCTGTTTTGATGTCGGATGAAACAGCACAGCTGTTCGTCATATAAAAATGCCCGCGTACCTCAAACCGAACAATTGGTTTACCAACGTATCAGCTTGAATGACAGGGCAAAAAAATTTAAAGCGAGGTAGAATCCCATGTACGAAGACAAGACACTGGTGTGCAAAGACTGCGGTGCAGAATTTGTTTTCACCGCCGGCGAGCAAGAGTTTTACGCAGAGAAGGGCTTCGTGAATGAGCCCCAGCGCTGCAAAGCCTGCCGCGATGCACGCAAGAACGCTTCCAAGCCGGAACGCGAGATGTTCACGGCGATCTGTGCCAACTGCGGCAAGGAAGCTCGTGTCCCCTTTAAGCCCCGCGAGGATCGCCCTGTGTACTGCAGCGAGTGCTTCGCCAACATGAAGGCTGAAGGCTGATTGCCCAACTTTTGTGAGAAAAAGCCGTCCGAAAGGGCGGCTTTTTTGCGTGGTTTTTTCATATTGTTAATACTTTTTCCGCCTATTTGCGGTATACTGTTGTTGAAAGGGGGCGTTTTTATGCGTATTTCGGCACTGAACCGTATACTTACGCTGATCATGCGGTTGTTGGATCGCAAGCAGAGTACCGTGCCGTTGGTGGCACCGTCCTGCTGCAAACCGCTCGAAAGCGATGCCAAAGGTGTGCCGCTGCCCTGCGCGTCCCCCGAAACGCAAGGGGTGTCCTCCCGCGTGCTGGCGGAATTCTTCGAGCAATTGCGTGCAGACGACACCTTGAATATGCACAGCGTATCGGTATTGCGTAACGGCCACGTGTTGGCATCGGCGTCGTTTGGAGACTGGGACTCCACGGTGTGGCGTGCAACCTTTTCTGCGTCTAAAAGTGTGATCGCCTTGGCAATCGGTTGTCTGTGGGATGACGGATTGTTACGGCTTGAAGATCGTGTGCTGGATTACTTTCCCGAAGAAAACAGTATGCTGACGCGTGTAAAGTGGCGCGACCTTACGGTGGAAGATCTGTTGACCATGCGTAGCGGCAGTTCGTTCAATGAACTCGGTGCGGTCGGGGAGGCGGATTGGATAAAACGGTTTTGGGCTTCTTCATCGACGGGCAAAGAGTTTCGCTATAACAGTTTAAACACGTATATGTTGGCGGTGTTGGTTCGCCGCATCACGGGGGATAGCGTGTGTGATTTTCTGCGTAAACGCCTGTTTGACCCGCTCGGTATCGGCGAAGTGTATTGGGAAACCTGCCCGCGCGGAATCGAAAAAGGCGGTTGGGGGCTGTATATGTCGCCTTGCGATATCGCCAAATTGGGACAGCTTGTTTTACAACGCGGTGTGTGGCAGGGGGAACGGCTTTTGTCGGAAGAGTGGATCACCCGTGCCGTTTCACGTCGGATGGAAGCGCCTGCCGAATACGGGGATTACGACTACGGATATCACATCTGGACCGCACGGGACGGCAGTCGCTTTCTGTTTAACGGTATGCTTGGGCAAAACGTGATGGGATTTTGGAAAAGCGGTATACTGCTGGTTACTCACGCAGGGAACAACGAAATGTTTCAGCAGAGTCACCTTTTTGAGATCGCTCATCGCACGTTTGGGGGTGAGTTTTCGGAAAACTTGCCCGCTGACCGTGTCGGTGAACAGGAACTGCAGCGGGTGCTGACTTCCTTGCACACACGGTATCCCGAGCCGCCTCGTGGGACGATGATACAGCGCCTGTTTGGTGTAAAGCTAAATTCCTTGCCTGAAATCTGTTATTCCGTGGACGGTGCCGTGTATGCGGCAAACGTCGAGGAAGCAGCTTCTGTAGGGTTGTTGCCGGTTTCCTTGCAAGCGGTGACCAATCGCTATACGACGGGGATCAGCGGGATCCGTTTGGCGGTGGAGGAAAACACGGCAGTGTTGTATTACCGTGAGGGTAAACGGGAACACCGTTTGCCGATCGGACTGTACGCCCCTGCGCGCACGGTCTTGAATTTTGGCGGAGATCGGTATTTGGTTTCGGTGAAAGGACGGATATCGAGTGACGAGGAGGAACGGCCAGTGTGGTTACTCACGGTATACTTCTTGGAAACGCCGTATACCCGTCACATCAAACTGACCTTCACGGGAGATGGCGTGATACTCGAACAAAGCGAAACACCGGGGGAGGATTTTGTAAAATCGTTGACGGATACCGCGAAAGCGGAATTGGCCAAACAACCGGTGGTCGGCGGCGCGGTGCAGAAATTGGATCTGGATTATGTGCACTATAAGATCGAGCGGCTGTTTTCGCCGCGTGTGAAATTACAAAAGGAGTAAAGTGTCATTGCTTTACTCCTTTTTGCTTACGCGATGCCCTTTGTTTTTGAAAAAAGTCGGGATTTTCTCCCGTAAAACACTTGCACCGCGCGGAAAGGTGTGCTAAAATAAAGGAAAGTTGCATTCTTGGAAAGAAGGAAATTACGTATGGAAAAGAAAAATATTGATTGGGGTAATCTCGGGTTCGGCTATATACCCACCGATTACCGTTACGTGTCCAATTTTAAGGACGGCGCATGGGATGCGGGGGAACTGACTACCGATTCCAACGTGGTCATCAACGAGTGCGCGTGTGTGTTGCAGTATGCTCAAACTTGTTTTGAGGGTTTGAAGGCATACACCACCGAGGACGGCCGCATCGTGACTTTCCGCCCTGACTTGAATGCGGAGCGTATGGAACAGTCGGCCATCCGTCTGCGTATGCCGGTGTTCCCGAAAGAGCGTTTCTTGGAAGCGGTGGATCAGGTGGTCAAAGCCAATGCGGCGTTTGTGCCGCCGTACGGTTCGGGTGCTACCTTGTATCTGCGCCCCTATATGTTCGGTTCCGATCCCGTTATCGGTGTGAAGCCCGCCGGTGAGTATCAGTTCCGCATTTTGGTCACGCCCGTCGGCCCGTATTTCAAGGGCGGCGTGAAGCCGCTGACCTTGCGTATCAGCGATCTCGACCGTGCGGCACCGCGCGGTACCGGTCACATCAAGGGCGGTTTGAACTACGCGATGAGCCTTTATAACATTGTGGATGCACACGAGCAGGGCTACGATGAGAACGTCTATCTTGATCCCGGTACTCGCACCTACATTGAGGAAACGGGTGGCGCGAATATCCTTTTCGTGACGAAAGATAACAAGGTCGTTACTCCGAAATCCGACAGCATTCTGCCCTCCATCACCCGCCGTTCGCTGATGGTGGTGGCGAAGGATTACCTCGGCTTGGAGGTTGAAGAACGCCCCGTGGCACTTTCGGAAGTGGCGGATTTTGCCGAGTGCGGCTTGTGCGGTACCGCGGCGGTCATCTCGCCGGTCGGCAAGATCGTGGACCATGGTCGTGAGATCGCATTCCCCGCGGGTATGGAGAAGATGGGCCCCGTCACCCGGAAGTTGTACGATACCCTCACCGGTATTCAGATGGGTCGCTTGGAAGCGCCCGAAGGCTGGATCCGCGAAATTAAATAAGAAAAACGCAAAAATCCCGTGTGTTCGAGAGCGAACACACGGGATTTTTTTAGAAGTGAACGGTATCGGCAATATGCTTTGCCATACGGTAATAACCTTCCCTCCCGAAATGCAGACCGTCAAGCGGCTGCATTTCGTATTCGTTTTCAGCGCTGAAAACGGTATCAAAGGTCACCAATCTAAAATTCTTCTCTTTTGCAAATTTCGATAAAAAAGCTTGTGCTTTTTTGACACGGGGTGCACAGCCGAAGTTAGCACGGTCGGGGATCTCGGTAGCGTGGGGCGGTGCGATGAGAATGATCTCGCTTTGCGGTGCATCGGCAGCACAGCGAGTTATAAGCTCCGCATAATCACGGTTTCCTTGCACGTCTTTTTCGGGGTCCAACGTGCCGTTGGTTCCCAAAAAAATCAAGATGTAATCAGCGTCTGCCACCGTGATGTTGCCTTGCTTGTAATGGTTCAAATACGCCGAAACGGTGTAGCCGCATTTGCCGCCGTTTATCACCTCGGCACCGGTCAATTGCGATAAGAAATAGGGGTAATTCTCTTCATGGATATTCGGTACACCGCTTTGATGCCACCCGTAATCTCCTTCGGTCAAACTGTCGCCTAAACATACGATTTTCATACTGTGTCCTCCTGTTCGTTGAAGATGTGACGGAATATGATATTGGCGATCACCGCGTGACCGTGATCGCTCGGATGGCAACGGTCATCGGGAACACCTGACAGCCAGTTGTCCTGTCCGTAATTTTTACCGCCTATCTGCAAATGTTGCATCCATACGGCGTGTAGGTCGATCAAAGGTAATCCTCTGTCTTTCGCCACGTTACGCATGGCAACGGCATAAGGGTCGAGCACACTGGTGTTCCGGTTTCCGCTGTCGTTGTATGTCGGTGTCATCAATACAATAGCAGCATCGGGATGAGCTTCTTGGATACGTGTGATCAACAAATGCAGATCAGCAGTGTACTCATCGGGTGCGGCGAATTTCTGCGGGTCCTCACGAATGGCATCGTTGATGCCTGCATTGATGAAAAAGAGGTTTGCGCCGTGGTGGTCGATCGTTTTATTGACAAAATCCGCCGAGCGGGACAGCAGGCGTTTCACGGTATTTCCTCCTACTCCCGATCGCACAACGGATATTGTGCGGTCGCCCCCTTGTTGTATGGTAACGGCGGGAGCGTAGTCTTTGAGGGGGCGCAACTCGCTGTCGGCTGTGTCAAACATGCGACCGTCATAACGTTTTACGGTGCGTTCGGGATAACGTGCTGCCAAAAGATTGCCTAAAACGGCGGTGTATGTGGTATTGTCGGACGTTGCACGTCCACCGTGTGTTATGCTGTCGCCAACCGTGAACAGCGTGTATGTTTTGGCGTTAGTGATGGCGGCAGCAATATCGGAAAAAGTAAGAGGTTTCATAGTTGCTCCTGTACCAAGCGGTAAGTGCCTTGCGTGATTATAGCCGTTTTTTCGCCGCTTGTTAAACACCAGTTTTCTTTTAAGGACATGGTTGCGGTCATTGCTTTGGGGAGTGTGAGCGTAAGGGAAATTGCATCGTCTTCTCGTTCCCACCGCACCGCGATTCGGCCGTGCGGAGAGTCGTAAAACGCTTCGGCAAAGTCGAGCGCCGAAACAAAGCAAGGGGCAATCGTTACCTTGGTGATATCTTCACCTGTTGGATTGAACTGTAATCCCGCAATACGCTTGATGAAGAACGCACTGACGTCACCCCAAAACATATGGTTGAGTGAATCTTGCGGTTCAACGGTAAAACGCTCCCACAAGGCGGTGGCGCCTTGTGACAGGATGTAGCTGTAAGAGGGGAAGGCAGGGTCGGCGATCAAATGGTACGCAAGGTCGGCATATCCGTTTTCCGAGAGCAGATGAAACAGCACACGCCCGCCCAGCACACCGACGTCCATACGGTTACGGCTCTCGCGGATGTAGGTAATTAACCATTGCAACGCACGCTCTTTTTCGTCCTCTTTGAACATACCGTAATACAGCGCCATCGCCTGTGCGGTTTGGCAACGGCCGTATACCGTGTCACCCTCGATCAAATGGGTACGAAAAGCGGTCGTGAGTTCGCGCGACAGCGTTTTTGCCGTTTTCCATCCAATATGACCGATTACTTTCAGCAAAAAGGAGGCTTTGTCGGCAATATCTTTGGCAATAATGGTGTCGGTTACGACCAATGGTGCTTTCGGGGGAATATCTCCTACATGACACCAATCGCCCAATCCAAATTCGCAAAGTCCATGTTTGTCGCGACGCGATGACAGATACTGCAAATAACGCAGAATCGCATCGGCGCTCTCTTCAATCATTGCGGTCTCACCGCGATATACGTACACATAGTAGGGCAGGTATACCAGTACACAGTCCCACGCAGGGCCGTTGCCCCAGTGGAAACCCCAACCACCCGTCGGCACGATACCCGGTAAGGCGCCGTCTTTGCGTTGCGCTTTTATAATACTGTGCATCCACTGGCGGTAACACATTTCGGGTGTGAAGTTCAGCATCATAAATTCGCTTGCTAAAGCGGCATCTGCTGTCCAACCGTTCTTTTCTCTTTGCGGGCAATCGTTTGGGAAATGCCACATGTTGGCGAGTCCGCTGCGCCGTGTGATAGTTTGCAAAGTGTTCAGTGTTTCATCCGAACAGGAGAATCCGCCGCAGGAATGTAGTGTGGAGTGGTATACGCATTGTGTCAGCAGGTCGGGAGTGGCTTGCTCTTCCGAAATTCCGAATACGGCGACATAGCGAAAACCGTGATACACAAAGGAAGGGGTGTACACTTCGGTTTCATCGCCTTTGCAGATGTATACATCGGTGTGTACCAGATGCTGTACATCCTCAAAAGAGGGGGTGTCATAAGCGCACCATAGCGCCTGAAGGTTCAGCTTTCCGTCTTTCAAGAACTCTGCGTGTTGCATAACGATGCGTTGCCCTGCACGCCCTTTGATCGTTAAGCGGACAATACCCGCATCAATTACACCGAAATCGTAAAGATACCCGCCGTCATATGCGGTTATCGCAACAGGCGCACGTTCTTCAAAGCGGCTGATCGGAGGGACTGCAGACAGCGTGAGTTCACCCTTTGGTACGGACGCCTCCAACGCATAGCACCACTCACTGTCATCGAAACCGATGGTATTCCATCCCGTGATATCCTTCGTGGCATCGTAGTGTTCACCCAGACGGTAATCGTCAAACAAAATGGGGGAGGGGGCCGTTTTAAAGGAGGTATCACTTTCCACCGTACCATCGGCGTAGCATAGAGTCAGCGCAAAGGAAGGTGCGGCACGAAAGGCGGCTTTGTCGAAATCCCAGATGTATCCGCCGGCGTTGTTTTGCAATCCGTTGCCGAGCAAAACACCGATTACGTTGTCGCCCGCTTGCAATGCCACTTCATATTCGTCGTAGTATATGAAGTCATCGGGGTTGGCAATGTAGGGGGCGAGCAATCCTTTGGTGTATTCTTGTCCGTTGATCCACAGTCGATAAAATCCGCCTGTGGCGATACGCACAGTGGCACTGCCCGTCTGTTTTGCGGAAAAAAACTTTCGAAAATACGGGGCGGGAACGTGGTTTTCTAATGTGTTGTATTGCTCCTGTGCTTTGATAAACATAGCGTACCTCTCCTAAAAGCAAAGTGTTATACGTCCGTTTTCGGAGCGTATGCAGTAGGGGGATGTGTATCTTCCTTCGGCAACGGTCAGCGTGTACACCGCATCGTTGTAGGCAAGTGTCAGCGAGGTTTCGTCGCACCTCTGCACGGTGGGGAAATGGTCGTTGATCTTACCGCAGTGGTAGGTGAGGGTAAACGGCTTATCGGAAGTAACGGTCAACGAGCGTGGACGAAGTGTGAGGGTGAATGCGCCGTAATCGACGAAGGCCTCTTCACCACGTCCTTTAAATGCCATTGTTTCGGGACAAAGGGGAGTGCCGTCTGCAAGTGCTAATCTCCCGCCTGCTGTTGTGCCGTTTCCGCTGTGGCGGAAACCGTCAAATACGGGGAGTGTTTCGTAGGCAGCACTGTTTTCGGTGCAGCACACATCTTCGTAAGGGTCCATGACGTTTTCGCTGAATATGTGCAGGTCGCGTATACGAAATCCGTTTTCGTCGCAAAACAGGTTGATACGGTAAGTGTCGGTACAGTACCATACCGAATTCTTGTTTTCATCGTCATAAGCCGACCGAGCAACGATAGCCGACGCAGGGGTGTGGTCAAAATGCTGTTGATACCACCGTCCTGTTTCGCCGAGCGGTTCCACCGTAATCTTTCCCTCGTTTTGCAACTGCGCGAACAGCGGAAATTGATAAAGAATGCCTTTCTGCATCAGATCCCAACCGAAACTGTTTTCTTGCCCTGCTTGAGCATATCCAAAGGAAAGGCAGTCGCCGTTAAAGTTTTCACGCATATACCAATCCACCCAGCGCGGGTCGGCACCGCCGCCGTTGGGGTAGGACGGTTCCAAGGTGTATACCGCTTGCGAAGGGGTGGTCTGCTGGTGGGGGTCCATGCCGGCATCGTATTGGTACACGGGGTCCGAACCCAGCATCCGAAACAGGGGGGCAGACAGTGCATTATCGCGGTTTTGTGCCGGAAAAAACACGTTGTTTCGAGCGGGGTAATACCCCTGCCCGTAATACCCACCCCACAGTGTGTATCCATCGGTGCCGAATTGCTCTTTGCAGTTGCACAGTGCATCGATCTCATAATGGTCGCACACATAACGAGCAGTGTGACTGTCAAAAAACCACGAACCGAACACCCGTGGATAGTATCCAAATACGTCGTGAAACCGTTCGAACAGCACCTCGACCAATTGCTCGCGCTGTTTTTTCGTATAACCTACCGAAAAGCCGCAATGACAATGCCAATCCCATGCATACCGCCCGTTCCACGGGATGCCGCACGCTTGTGCTTGCGGTTCTACGATCTCGTGCCACACGCCGAACTCAAATTGTGCGGGGTCCAGTGCGAGCAAAAGGTCGGTGTAACAAGGGTCGAGCAGTGCGTCGTACTGCAACAGGAAAGTGCCGCGCAAACGGTGTTCCTTCATTAGGCGAATCTGCTCTTTCAATGGAGTTAAAAGATCGCGTTCCATACGCGGCTCTACCCCTCGTATAAAGTTTACAATGTTGACGATCTGCCTTTTTTTCACAACATACACCTCTTTGTTTCATTTGTTTTTCTTGCTATTTCTTCGCTTTTATTGTACAATATATCATGCTAAAACAAAATAGAACAATTAACTGGAAAAGTAGACAAATCAACTGTGTGGTGATCGTATGTTTCATTCGTATTATCGAGATGTCTTTGATCTTAACAACAATTTTGCAAACGAGAATGTGTCGCTGCAGGTGAACTGCGCCGGCCATGAGGTGCACGAACAGCCGGTGGCGGCAGATACGGTGCGGCGAGATCAATATTTGTATTATCAAACGCACGGCACGGTGAGGGTGACCTCGCCGCTGCCCTGCCGTTTGCAAGCAGGAGATTTAATATGGTATAAAGGCGATGTGCCGTTTACCTATCGGGATGAAGGGGTGACAGAGCATTACTTTGTGCACTTCACCGGTACGGCCGCAGTGGAATGGTTACAGAAAGCGGGTTTGACACCGCACACGGTGTATCGTATGCAAGACGGCGGTGCGGTGGAAGATGGGTTTCGTGAGTTGTTTCGAGCGTTTTTACGCCGTGATACGCAATTTGAAACCGCGACATGTGCTAAACTGTTGACTTTGTTGGCAACAGTTGGCCGCTGTGTGAATGGGGAGAACGGAAAAAGGCGCGGGGCGCGTTTGGAGAAGAGCTTGCAATATATCCACGACCATCTGGCAGAACGTTTGTCGGTTGCCGCATTGGCGGCGTGTGAGCATCTGAGCGTGAGTCGCTATCGCGCGCTGTTTTGCGATATGATGAAGCAACCGCCGCTGGAATACGTGCTTGCGCTGCGTATGGATTTGGCTTGCCGTCTGCTGGCGACTTCCGATATGAGCGTGCAGGAAATTGCCCTAGCAGTAGGGTATGAAGACTCTCACTATTTTTCGCGGCTGTTTCATAAGAAAACGGGGATTACACCTCTGGTTTACCGCGCACGAAAAAAAGAATTATGTGTGAACAAGTCCGGTAAAAACGGGCGATAGAAAAAACGCTTCCTCCGCCTAAGTTCAAAAGAGCCATTGTAAAAGGAGGCGACTACAACAAAACTGACACCGTTAAAAAACGATGTCAGTTCATTGTTTGGAATTCTATAATATCCACCGTTTAGATTGTTTCGTGTTGTTCGCACGATTAGGGACGGTTCAGAAAACCTTCTTGTCACAGGGAGATCACGTTGGCATTCAGCAGTTCGATCTCTTCGGGGTGGTGGGTGACCATCACCACGGGGCGGGTCGCGGCATAGGCGCGAATATGTGTCGCGATCTCATCGCGGTTTTGGGCGTCGATGCCGTTGAAGGGTTCGTCCAATGCCAGCCAGCGGCTTTCGGCCGCCAGTGCACGGGCAATAGCGACCCGCCGCCGCATACCGCCGCTGAGTTCGTGGGGAAATTGCGAAAACTCCGTTTCGGATAGCCCCATATTGAGCAGTGCTTCTTTAGCGCGGTCGGGAGAAACGGCGGTCAACGCGGTGTTTTCCAACACCGTCTTCCACGGCAACAGGCGGTTTTCTTGAAATACCGCAACGCCAAGCAAACGGTCACCGTGTATTCGGCCGCTTTGCGGCTTTTCCAATCCCAACAGCAGGCGCAAAACGGTGGTCTTACCGCATCCCGATGGGCCGAACAAACAGGTCACGCCGCTGTCGGGAACGGTCAGGGAAAAGTCTTGCAACACAGGCTTATCGGGATATGAGAATCCGATGTGTTCCAGTGTGAATGCCATCGTTTATACCCCCTCACCTGCATTAAAGCGCCGTCCGAGCCGTTTGGCGAGTGCCAAGAACAGGTGCTCCAACACCACGCTCAACACGATAACGGCAATGGTATAAGCAAACACTTCGGCCGTTTCTAAATGGTTTTTTGCTGTTTGCAGCAAGCGGCCGATCGAATCCTGCGGACGGCAGATGACTTCGGCGGCAACAGCCGATTTCCACGCAAGTCCCAGCGCGGTGGTGCAGGCGGTGAGGAAGTGCGGCATGACCGACGGGATCCACACGTGCAAAACCGTGCGCCGCTGTCCCAAACGGAAAACGTATGCCGTTTCCAGCAAACGGCGGTCGGTCTGCCGCAGCCCTTTATCCACGTTCCCCCACACGATGGGTAGTACCATCAAGAAAGCAATGAATGCGGGGAGGATATCGGTTTTGAGCCATACGAAAGCCAAGATGATGAACGAGGCAACGGGGGTGGCGCGTACCGTCTTGAGTAAAGGGGCGAACAAGTGGGATGCCAAGGGGAACCGATAAGTCAGCAGTGCCAGTATCACACCGCTCACTACGCCGCCTGCAAAACCTGCCGCTACACGCAAGAGGGAGGCTACCGTTGCCAGCCAAAACGCCGAAGTCTGCCCGAGGTGCCACAACGTTTTGCCGACCAAAAGCGGGGTGGGGACCAGCAGTTCTTGATCCACACGCCACGCGACAAACCACCATACCGCGACCCAAAGCACCACGGCAACTGCCCCGAAGAGCAGCCGCTTTTGCGGTGAAAGAGGAGCGTTACGGTACGAAATAGAAGTCATCATTCGGCACAGCCCCTCCGATGGACGTGGGATCGGCTTCAAACAGGATCTCGTAATATCCGTGGATAGCGGGTTTCATAGCTGCGCCTTCCACAAACACCACGTTGCAACGCGGAATGGCTTTTTTGGCAATCGGTGCAGCGGCAATGATGCCGAAATCCGCACACAATTCGGCGGTAGCATCCACGTCGGCAACCGCCTCGACCGAAGTCTTGTATTCAGCGAGAAACGCCTTCACGGCATCGGTGTTCGCCTTAACGAAACTCTTCTTTGCGATCACGCAACCCATCATCATGGTGCTGTCGGGTTCCACGGCTTTCCACGCGGCATCCATGCTGATCGCCATACGCAGGTCGGGGTTCTTGGTCATTGCAGTGGTAGCGGCCGGTTCGGGCACCATCGCCAGCGAGATCTCGCCCGTTGCCAGTTTGGCGACCAGTTCGCTGTTTTCCGCTAAAAATTCGATGGTGACGTCTTTATCGGGGTCAATACCGTTCTTCTTCAAAATGTGGCGCAACACATATTCGGGGTTGGCACCTTCGCCGGTGGAATAAATGGTCTTGCCGCGCAGATCGGCGACCGAGTGCACTTTGTTGCCGTTTTCCAGCATATACAACACACCGGCGGTGTTGAGTGCCAATACCTGTACGTCACCGCCAAGTTTTTTCGAGAGTTTCGCGGCAAGATTGGTGGGTACCGATGCGATCTGCACATCGCCGTTTGAGAATTTACCGACCACCTCATCCGGCGAAGAGGCAATGGTGAAAGAATACTCGATCGCCTTGGAATGGGGGGCGGATTTCATCAAGTTGGCAAGACCGACACCCGTGGGACCTTGAATACCGGCAATCGACAACGGGGTGCGTTTCGGCGCTTCGGTAACGGTCGTGGTGGGGGTGGTGTCATCTCCCTTTTCGGGTGCGGGTGCGGTGGTGCATCCGAACGCGGTGAAAGCTACCGCCAGCGTGAGCAACAAGGTGAGCAACATTTTGGTTGTGTGTTTCATAAAGCATTCTCCTTATTTAATGATTAATATAGATCGTCTTGCCCACGCGGCGTATCTTTCCGTCGGCGGCAAGGGTATCTAACGAACGGTAGAGGCTGGTGCGCCCGATATCCAGCATACGCGAGAGTTCGCTCATGCCGTGGGGGAGGGTGACCAACCCGTTTTCATCGCTGTGCTGGCGCAAATGCACCAACAAGCGGTCTTCAGCGTTGCCGGCCGTGAAGGCGGCGATGCGTTGATTGAGAAAACGGATGCGGTCGGATAAAAAGCCGATGTAGTTTTCCGCTACGCGGAAATCCCGCCGCATCCAGTCGTTTAACAGACTCTCATCGAAAAAACGAAGTTCTGCCGCTGTGGCGGCGCGCACTTCGGTGACGTACCGTGTATCCTGTCCGTACAAAGCGGCGGCACCGAACACGGCACCCGCTTCCAGTCGGTTAAGCACGGCGGCGTCGCGGAGGATCAATACTTCGCCGCGCAGCACCACGCCGATGGCGCGGCGAAACCGTTCGGCAGAATAGATGATGCTTCCCTTTTCGAAGTGTTCGGGCGGCGGCGCCTCGGCCAGCAACGATGCACGCTCGGTATGCGACAGCCCGCGAAACAGGAAAACGTCCTCGGGGAAGTTGTACATACACAAACTCCTTTCAAAAGTGTTCCAAAAGGAACACTTTTTGTAAGATTATCGTAACACAATTGCAGTAAAAAAGCAAGAGAAAAACGTGAATGTGGTAAAATATCACCGAAATATTCAAAAATGCACGAAAAGCAAGTACGCTTTTAGGTGGTTTTGACGGTTGTTTTTGCGGCAAAATTTTCCTATAATTTAACTGGTGTTTTTTGCGATTACGTGAAAATGTATGGAATGTATATAACGGAGGACTGTATGGAACAACGAAAACTGCGCCTTGCTTGCTACGACCGTATGCGTGTGTTGGCGATTGTCGGTATTGTGATCGGCAGTATTTCGGATATTTTGGTAACCCAAGGTGCCGCCGCGGGGCAGGCGCTGAAACTGACATGGCACGTGGCAAATCTGCTCTCCTCGTTGGTGAAACCGGCGGTGCCGTTGCTGCTGATGGCGGAGGGGGCGTTGCTGCTTGATAAGGCAGAATCCGCTTCGCTGAAAGACGTGTGGCGGCATCGTGTGTTGCCGATGCTCTCGACACTTGCGGTGTGGTCGGTCATCTTCTTGGTCGTGCGTTACCTGTGGCAAGGATTGGTCGGGGAAAACGTGGTGCCGCTTGATGCACTGCTCTCTGTTGTCAGCACACCGGTGTCTGCACATTTGTGGGTGCTGTATCTGCTGTTGGCGGTGTATCTCCTGCTGCCGTTCTTGCGACTGATCGTAGAACACGCACCGCGCAAACTGCTGTGGTTTGCCGTTGGCCTTTGGCTGTTTTACAGTTCGGTCATGCCCGCGCTTTCCGCACCGGGTGTGTTGCCGGAACTGGCGTTGGCACCCTACGCCGCGGCCAACGTGCTGGGCGGATATCTCGGTTACGTTCTGCTCGGCTGGATGCTCGCTACGACCGAGTGGCGCACGCAGTCGTTGTATATGGTGATCGCATACGGTGTGCTTGGTGTTCTCACGGCAGTGGGGACGGCATTGCTCACCAAGAGTTCCGCTACCGCCAACGCGGTGTTGTATCAAGGGTTTATGCCGAATATAGCGGCGATGGCGGCGGCCGCATTTATGGCGTGCCGTGAATTCAATCGTGAAACGGTATTCACCCCGTGGATCGGGCCGATGGCACAGTTCTCATTCGGTATGTATATCGTACACGGGTTGTTCGCGTTGTTGTTGCAACCGCTCGTGTATGTGATACCGGGGATATTATCCATATTGTTCGCTCCCGCTGTCGTGTGGCTGCTTTCGCTGGTTACGGTGGCGTTTATGCGCCGCTCGTTGTTTGTGCGGCGAGTGTTCTTAGGGGATTATTGATGAAAGGAAGTAGCAAAATGAAACAGTGGATTGCACTTTTGCTTTGCGTATGGATCGCTGTGTCGGGGGCGTTCGCCGTATCGGCGAAAAGTACGACTACCGATATGAGCGGCGACTACACACAGACCGAGGTGATTACAAACACCACCGTTTACTACGAAGACGTAGAGGTTGAGGTGGTGGAAAAGGTGCACGCACCGTATCCCAAGGGAACATCGTTGGCGCTGATCATTCTCGGCGGTGTACTGGTCATAGCGGCGATCGCGCTGTTGTGTGTCTTTTTGTTTGCGTTCCCGCGGTGGGGGTTGATTCGGCAACCGGCAACGAAAAACGAGGTGCCTGCCGCCCCTCTCGAACCTGCCGTTTCGGAGGAAGTGCCCTCGACACCGATCGAAGAAACAAAAGAGGCGCCGTCTACCGTTTCGTTGGAAGATCTGTTCTAATATCGCATCATACGGGGACTGTGACACAGTTCCCGTATTTTTAAACGGGAAGTGATGTAAATGACCTACCGAGAGGCGTTGGATTATTGTGCCGCACTGCAAACGGGCGGTATACGTCTTGGATTAGAACGCCTGCAAAACGCGTTGGCGATGAAGGGCGATCCGCATCGCCGCTTACGGGTGGTACACGTGGCGGGGACCAACGGAAAAGGGTCTACCGCACGTATGATACAATGTATATTGACTGCCGCGGGATACCGTGTGGGGATGTTTTCCTCTCCCGCTGTGACCGATGTTTGCGACACCGTCACGCTGGATGGGGTGGGGGTGTCGCACGAACGGTTTGCCGCACTCATCACCGAATGGGCAGCGGTACAAAATGCACTCGGAGAAGAGGGGGCGTTGACCGAATTTGAGTTGTTGACCGCGGCGGCACTGACGTTTTTTGCCGAAGAGCGGGTGGATATTTGCGTGTTGGAGTGCGGTATGGGCGGCCGTTTGGATGCTACCAATGTGTGTCCGCCTCCGCTGGCGGCGGTATTCGCCCCGATCGCACGGGATCACGCCGCCTTTTTGGGAGATACGGTGGAGGAGATCGCCTTTCAGAAAAGCGGCATCATCAAAGCCCCCTGTGCCGTGGTAACTTCGCCCGCTCAGTCCCCCGATGTGCTGGCGGTGTTGTATGAAGCGGCGGCAGAACAAGGGCTCAGTGTATATATGCCCTCACGCGGCGCGGTGACCGTTTTGGATTCCCGTTTGGGTGAAACACGCTTTATGTCGGACGACACCGTGTATACCGTGCCGCTCGGCGGTGAGTTTCAGGTGGATAACGCGCTGACCGCACTGGAAACGGTTCGCGTGTTGGCAACTCGCGGGTTCGCGGTTTCGGCAGAGCACTGCCGAAACGGATTGGCGGCGGCATCGCTTCCTTGTCGTCAAGAAGTGATTTGTCGTGCGCCGTTGATCGTGTTGGACGGTGCACACAATCCGCACGGAGTGGCACAAACGGCGGAGGAATTGCGGCGTATGACCGCTGTGTTCGGTGCACGCCCCATCTTGCTTTACGGTATGTTGCGCGATAAAGATACCGCCGCTTGTGCGGCACTGTTGGCACCGCTTGCCGAAGCGGTGGTCTGCTGCACGCCGCCGTCGGAGCGCGCGCTTGAAGCGGCGCAGTTGGCGGAGCAATTTGCTGCCGCGGGCACCCGTGCGGTGCACACCGCGGCCTCCGTTGAACAAGCGTGGGAGATGGCACGAAGTTTGGCAGGAGATAAACCGTTGTTTGTCGGCGGTTCTTTCTACACCGCGTCCGCCATTCGTCCGTTTGCCCTCGCATTCGCCGCCGCTTGCGATAATAATTAAAGAATCGACAGCACACTTCGTGTGTCTTTGCAACCGAAAGCCTTTATCCTACTGGATAGAGGCTTTTTTATTTGTGAAAGGACGAGGAAATATGGCAGTACAACTGGAGTGCCGCGAACGTGAGGTCGTTGCGCGGTTATCGGGTGAGTTGGATCATCACACGGCGGGTCCGTTGCGAGAACAGATCGATGCCGCCGTGGAACGGTTGCATCCGAAACGCCTGTGCATAGATTTTCGCGATGTGACCTTTATGGACAGTTCGGGTGTCGGTTTGGTAATGGGACGTTACCGCTTGATGCGGCTTACAGGCGGCAGTTTGCTTGTCAGCGGTGCCAACGACCGCGTGCGGCAGATGATGCGAATGGCGGGGCTGGATTCGTTGGATATTTGGGGAAAGGAGGAAAGGAATTATGCGAGTAAAAGCGGAAAATGAGATCAAATTGATCCTGCCGAGCCATTCGGAGAATGAAAGTTTGGCACGGGCAGTGGTGGCGGCGTTTGTATCGCAGTTGGATCCGCGCGTGGACGAACTGGTGGATATTCGCACCGCCGTTTCGGAGGCGGTTACCAACTGCATCGTGCATGCGTATGCCAATAAAGTGGGGGAGATCATTCTTGCGGCGCGTATCTATGCGAACGGTCGGGCGGTCATACGCATTCAAGATCGCGGTTGCGGTATTCCCGACGTGGATAAAGCGCGTGAACCACTCTTCACTACGGGCGGCGAAGAACGTTCGGGTCTGGGATTTTCGGTGATGGAGAGTTTGTGCGATAAAGTGACGGTGCGTTCCAAAGAGGGGAAAGGCACGGTGGTCACGTTGGAAAAGTACATACACAAAGGTGAACCGTCGTGACGGAGAGAGAGCGAACGGTATGTGACAATATGGGACTGGTGCACGCGTGTGCCCGTCGTTTTATCGGGCGCGGTGTGGAATACGAAGATCTGGTGCAGGCAGGCTGTGTCGGTTTGGTAAAAGCGGTGGACGGGTTTGAAGAGGAACGCGGCCTGCGGTTGTCTACCTATGCAGTTCCCGTGATCTTGGGCGAGATACGGCGGCTGTTCCGTGACGGCGGTGCAGTCAAAGTGGGGCGTACACTGAAAGAACTTTCCGTTCGTGCGGTGCGCGAACACGATCGCTTTGTGGCGGAAAACGGTCGTGAGCCGCAGATCAACGAACTGGCACAGCGCTTGGGGGTGGAGTGTGCACAAGCGGCACAAGCACTCGGAGCCTCTCTGCCGCCGCTCTCGCTGACAAGGTGGGAGGGGGATGGCGACGACGGTGATCAGATCGATCTGCCGGTCCCGCCGCCCGAAGAGCAGATTACCGACCGATTGGCACTGCGGCAGGTGCTGGCGGAACTGGATGAACGTGACCGTTGCCTGATCGAGTGGCGGTATCTGCGCCGTCGCACACAACAGGTTACCGCCGAAGCACTGGGCATGACACAGGTGCAGGTATCCCGCCGTGAGCGGGTGATTTTAAAGGAGTTACGCCGTAAATTGACGGGGTGAAAAAACAGAAAATATTTTTCAAAAAACTCTTGACATTTCGTTCCCCGTTCGCTATAATATCACTTGTCGCCGCAACAGCGGCAGCAATATGCGGATATGGCGGAATTGGCAGACGCGTTAGATTCAGGTTCTAATCGGGGCAACTCGGTGGAGGTTCAAGTCCTCTTATCCGCACCAACTAAAGAGAGACGGTCAGCGGCCGTCTCTCTTTAGTTTTTTCTGAGAAAGAGGACTTGAAATGCAACGCCTGCGAGCGCCGCCGGCGGCAGATGCCGCGAACGCCGATTTTGGGCACCGCAAGAGCAACTCCAAGGGGGAGCGAGCAACGGTCGCGAGGCCTTGGCAGCAAAGGACGTTCGCCGTGGCGAAGTCCACCGAAATTTTTCTCGCAAGGCGAGAAAAATTTGCAAGGGGACTGTTGCGCTCGCGAGAAGAAAGTCCTCTTATTCGCATTAAAGAAAATGTGTTGATTTTATAAGGGATATGTGATATTATAACAGCGGCGAACGACGGCGTTGTTCGCTTATAACAATGAGTATTATATATAGGGTGAGTATATGAGATTGATCAAATGGGAGCAACTTCCCTCGCAGTTTCAGTGTGAAGAAGTTCGTCCGTATTACGACCATCTTTGCAAACAGCGCGGCGGTTTGGCGCTGAAACGGGCCTTTGATATCGTGGTTTCGCTGGGCATGTTGATCGTGTTGAGCCCCGTGTTTTTGATTCTTGCCGTTGCAATCAAATTGGATTCGCCCGGTCCCGTGTTCTTTCGTCAGGTGCGTGTAACACAGTACGGCCGCACGTTTCGTATCTTCAAATTCCGCACGATGGTGAACGGCGCGGATAAAAAAGGTGCACAGGTCACCTCCAACAACGATAGTCGCGTTACACGGGTGGGTCACTTGATTCGCAGTTGTCGTTTGGATGAGATCAGCCAGTTGATCGACGTGTTGCGTGGCACGATGACCTTTGTGGGGACCCGTCCCGAGGTTCCGAAATATGTGGAACAGTATACGCCCGAAATGATGGCGACCTTGCTGTTGCCTGCGGGTATCACTTCCGAAACCAGCATTTACTTCAAAGATGAAAGTGAGTTGCTGGATGCGGCGGATGACGTGGACAAGACCTATATCGAAAAGGTGTTGCCCATCAAAATGAAATATAATCTACAGAGTATTATGACGTTTAGTTTCTTTCACGACATTAAGGTGATGTTTCAAACCGTGGCGGCGGTGCTCGGCAAAGAGTATACCGATCCCGACGGGGCGACACAAGAGAAATAATGTGGAAGATAAAAGGCACCGTTTGTTACGGTGCCTTTTGTTTTGCACGGAAAAATCAGTGCTTACGGGGCACCCATACCCAAAAGAACTCTCGCATAAATCACGGCGAAGCCGTGTATATCATCAAGACGAAGTCTTGCATATCATCATTGCGAAAGTGTTTTTTGATACACACCTAAAGGTGTGATAAGATACAAGGGCGCATTGTGCCGCCCTTGATGATATACACGCTAACGCGTGATGATATACCATTGCCTTCGCAATGGATAAAAAATCGACAGGTCGAAACTTGTCGATTTTTTGGCAGGGGCAGAAGGGCTTGAATTTGCCCATTTGCGGTGCCCGAAAAGCGGGGGAGATGGGGCAGAAGGACTTTCTTCTCAATGCGAAAACAGTCCACCGGACTGTTTTCTGTCAAAAGTTGTCGCTCGTTTCACTCGCCAACTTTTGAATTTCGTTTCAAGTCCTTCTGCGGCACTCATACCCAAAATGAAAACACCACCCGTTGGGTGGTGTTTTTACTTTGGCAGGGGCAGAAGGACTTGAACCCTCGGCACGCGGTTTTGGAGACCGCTGCTCTACCAACTGAGCTATGCCCCTGTATATGCAATTTGGGGGAGTGGGCCGCCGGAGTTGCGGCCGGCGGCTCCGATTCCCGTTTGGTGGGCCTTCAGGGACTCGAACCCGGGACTGACCGGTTATGAGCCGGCTACTCTAACCAACTGAGTTAAAGGCCCGTGTAACCGCCGTTCTTTTCGGCACGAGTAGCATTATAACGCGTTTTGCAGCGTTTGTCAAGCACAAATTGTGCTTATTCTAACGAAAATTCTTCGGCGGTGTGCACCGTCTGTTTCGGGGCGCGGCGAGGAATGCGTTTGAGCGGGTCGTACTCATACCTGCGGCAACGCTCATACAGCGGCATAGCACCGCGGCGCGGGCAGAGGACGACCTTGCCGTCGAACGACCGCTGACCGTGCACACAAGTTTCGCACGCAGGCGTGACGTGATTACCGTATAGTTTCTGTCGCATCGGTACTCTCTCCTCCAATATATGTGAAACGGGGGAGGGTTACACCGTCCCGTTCCACCGTTTCCAACCACACAGCGGCGGGGCGTACCCACACGTCGCCGTTGCCGTACAACGCTTGGTACACCACCATCGGTTCCATCGTTTCGGAATGGTGGGCGATGGCCAACACACGGTATTCATTCCCTTTAAAATGACGCCAACGCCCGCAAGGAATCGTATCCACATCCTCAACTCCCGCCACTATTATTTTATCATAATACCAGATTGTGACGAGAAATGCAATCGGTTTACGAAAAAAAGTCGAATATGTCGAAAAAACGTGGGAAAACCGTAGTCGAAATGTATGGGAAAATACGCGTTCGGCCAAATATTTTGGATAAGTAAACAAAGTGTAAAATCTTGTAAAAAACACCTTGCAAAATTTAACAAAATGGGGTATGATAATCTCAAGTTTGAAATAATTGGAGGTTGAATCATTATGTCCGTTAAAGTAGCTATCAATGGTTTTGGCCGCATCGGTCGTTTGGCGTTCCGTCAGATGTTCGGTGCCGAAGGGTACGAATTGGTCGCGATCAACGATCTGACCAAGCCCAGCATGCTGGCTCACCTGCTGAAATATGACACCGCCCAGGGCCGTTACGACGGTCACACGGTTGTTGCCGACGACGAAGCCGGCACCATCACCGTGGACGGCAAGGTGCTGAAGATCTATGCTGAGAAGAACGCCGCGGATCTGCCGTGGGGCGAAATCGGTGTGGACGTCGTTCTGGAGTGCACCGGTTTCTACTGCTCGAAAGAGAAGAGCCAGGCTCACATCGATGCCGGCGCGAAGAAGGTCGTTATTTCCGCTCCCGCGGGCAACGATCTGAAGACCATCGTGTTCAGCGTGAACGAGAACACCCTGACCAAGGAAGATAACATCATTTCCGCTGCTTCCTGCACCACCAACTGCCTCGCTCCGATGGCGAAGGCGCTCAACGATTATGCTGAGATCCAGAGCGGTATCATGACCACCGTGCATGCTTACACCGGCGATCAGATGATTCTGGACGGCCCGCACCGCAAGGGCGACCTGCGTCGTGCTCGTGCCGGCGCACAGAACATCGTTCCCAACTCCACCGGTGCTGCGAAGGCGATCGGTCTGGTTATCCCCGAACTGAACGGCAAGCTGATCGGCTCTGCTCAGCGTGTTCCCACCTGCACCGGCTCTACCACCATTTTGGTGGCTGTCGTGAAGGGTAAGGACATCACCAAGGAAGGCATCAACGCCGCGATGAAGGCTGCTGCTTCCGATTCCTTCGGTTACAACGAGGATCAGATCGTGTCCTCCGACGTGATCGGCATCCGTTACGGTTCGCTGTTCGATGCGACCCAGACGATGGTGGCGAAGATTGACGATGACACCTATCAGGTGCAGGTCGTGTCGTGGTACGACAACGAGAACTCCTACACCAGCCAGATGGTGCGTACTATCAAGTACTTCGCGGAACTGTAAGTTTCGTAATGGTCAATGGCGCTGTTCCGCAAGGGGCAGCGCCATTGTTGTTTGAACGGAGTGAACGGTAAATGAAAAAGAATTGGTGGCGGTGGGTGCTCGTTGTCGCATGGATGGTTGTGATCTATTTGTTTTCCGCGCAAACGGGAGAGGAATCGGGACAACTCAGCGGCGGTATCACACGGTGGATCGTGGAACGCATCACACCGAATTGGCATACACTTTCCGTTTCTGCACAGAGAGAAATACTCGTAACGTGGCGCTTTATCGTTCGTAAGGGCGCGCATATGGCCGAGTTTGCTGTGCTGAGTATGATGTTTTTCTATGCGTGGTCGGGTATGCGTGAACGTACACGCGGTCACCGTGCGGTGCTGTCGGCGGCGTGCTGTTTCTTGGTGGCGGCCTTGGATGAAGGACATCAGGCGTTTGTGCCTGCACGCGGTCCGTCGCTGCGGGACGTGTTTTTTGATTTTGCGGGTGCGGTTTTGGGCATACTTTTACTGTTGGCCGTGCTTTGGATCGTTCGGAAATGCACGAAAAGAAAGGAAATGCATGCTTTTTCTTGACTTTACGGAGAAATTCGCGTAAAATATAAGAATAAGTATAGACGAAAGCGAAGCGATAGGTATGAAAATCGGCTTTATCGGTGCGGGAAATATGGCAAGTGCCATCGTTCGCGGGCTGGTCAGCAGCGGCGTGCGCGGCAGTGATCTGTTGGTGTACGATGTGGATACGGCAAAGCAGGTTGCCTTGTTTGAGGAATGCGGTATATGTATGTGCGGCACGGCGGACGAGGTGATCGACGGTGCCGAGGCGGTCATTTTGGCAGTTAAACCGCAAGTGTTTCCCGCCTTGTTGCCGCAACTTGCCCCCGCCTTGCATGAATCGTGTCCTCTCGTGATTTCGATTGCCGCAGGTAAAACGGTCGCTTCGATCGAAGAAATGATCGGCGGCGGTATTGCCGTGGTGCGCGTGATGCCTAACATCAACGCCAAAGTGGGCGAGTCGATGTCGGCGTTTTGTTGCAACGCATTGGTGAGTGATACACAGCGCGAACTGGTGGTGCGTGTGTTCGATGCTGTGGGCGAAACGGTGGAACTGGCGGAGTCGCAGTTTTCCGTTTATGCCGCACTGGCGGGATGTTCGCCCGCCTATTCGCTCTTGTATATGGATGCTTTGGCCCAAGCGGGGGTACAATACGGTATTCCCAAAGCGCTGTCGTTGAAGATCGTGGCACAAGCGGTGCTGGGTACGGCTCGCTTGTTGCAGGAAAGCGATGAACATCCGCGGGAACTGATCGATCAAGTTTGCTCACCCGGCGGAACCACCATTGAAGGTGTTGCGGCACTGCAAAAGAACGGATTTGAAAGCGCCGTACTGGAAGCAGTACGCGCCAGTTACGAAAAGGATCGTACGTTATGATGAAGGTGATTACCGGCACCTTGCGCGGTCGCACGGTGCAAACGCTGGCGGGCGAGGCGACACGCCCGACTGCTCAACGCGTGAAAGAGGCGTTGTTCAGCGCCATTCAGTTTGACATTGAAGGGCGGCGGGTGTTGGATGCATTTGCCGGTTCGGGTCAGTTGGGGATCGAGGCGATCAGCCGCGGTGCGGCCTCCTGCGTGTTTGTGGACAACAGCCGCGAGGCGGCAGAGATCGTGCGGCGAAACACAACCACACTCGGTATCGGTGCGGTCAGCACCGTGCTGTGTCAGGATACCATGCAGTTTTTGTCCCGTACCGCCGAACGGTTTGATATTGTGTTTCTGGATCCGCCCTATGCCGCGGGTCTGTTGGAAGATGCGCTGGCGGCATCGGAGCGGCTTTTGAATGCGGGCGGTTTGGTCGTGTGCGAAAGCGACGAGCGAGCACAGTTGCCCGAGAGTGTCGGTGCTTTGACTTTGTACCGCTCGTATCACTACAGCCACGTGAAACTGTGGATATATCGTTGAGAGGAGGGTGTGTATGCGTTTGGCAATTTGCCCCGGCAGTTTTGATCCGGTGACGAACGGACATTTGGACGTTATTCAGCGTGCCGCCCGCCTGTTTGATCGGGTCGTGGTGTTGGTGGCGGTGAATATGGGGAAGCACGGTATGTTCACGGTGGATGAGCGCTGTGAGATGCTGCGCCGTGCAACGACACACCTTCCCAATGTGGAAGTGGCGGCATACAACGGTTTGTTGGCGGACTATGCACGCGAACGGCAAGCCGCCGCTATTGTCAAAGGTCTGCGCGCTATGTCGGATTTTGAATACGAATTTCAGATGGCGCTTACCAACCGCAAGCTGAACAGCGAGGTGGAAACGGTGTTTTTGACTACTTCCACGGAGTATATGTATCTTTCGTCCAGTCTGGTGAAAGAAGTGGCGCGTTTGGGCGGCGACGTTTCGGAATTTGTCCCTGCATGTGTTGTAAATGACATTTTAAATAAAACAGAAAGGACCGAGAAAAATGACCGTTGATGTGATTTTGGAACAGTTGGATGAAATGATCGACAAGGCGCTGCGTTTGCCGTTGTCGGGAGGCAAGTGCCTTTTGCCGGCAGAGCAACTGCGCGACTGTATTGACGGCTTGCGCGCCAATCTGCCTATCGAGGTGAAACAGGCCAAAGCGATCGTGAACGACCGTGCGGAGATCATCTCCACCGCCCGCAAAGAGGCAGAAGGCATTGTGCGTACCGCAGAAGAACGTGCCCGCCGTTTGGTGCAGGAGGAAGAGATCGTGCGCCAAGCGCAGGAAAAATCCACCGAAATGTTGGCGCAGGCACAGCAGAAAGCGCGTGAGATGCGCCGCAGTGCGTTTGAGTTCTCGGAAGATATGCTCAAGCGTACCGAAGAAGCACTTACCCAGCGTTTGACCGAAGTGCGCGGTGTGCGCCAGTCGCTTCGCAACCCGCAATCGGCTATTCAGGGCAACGAAGAATAAGTGAAGGTATTCAAGCGGAGAAAATCGTTCGATTTTCTCCGTTATTTATTTTCAGAAAAAAAGAAAAAAGTCAAAAAAACTCCATTTTACCTCTTCTTTTTTTTGAGATATTATGTTATACTGAATCATATATATGGTGTTAAGACCGATGGAGGAAAAGGATTATGCGGACAGAAGAGGGAGTACAACGCACAGAGGACGTTATCAGCGGACGAAATGCGGTTGCCGAGGCGTTGCGTTCCGGTCGCCCGATCGACAGTGTGCTGGTAGCGCGCGGTAACCGCACGGGAAGCATCGGCGTGCTGATCGCCAAGTGTCGGGACGCGGGTATTCCCGTGAAGGATGCCGACCCCCGCAAATTGGAGGCGATGGGCGGCCCGAACCATCAAGGAATCATCGCATTGGCGGCGTGCAAGGAATACGCTACGCTGGAAGATCTGTTTGCACGTGCTGCCGAAAGCGGGGAAGAGCCGCTGTTTATCGTGTGCGATGAATTGGAAGATCCGCATAATCTGGGAGCGATCGTACGCACTGCCGAAGCGGTGGGCGCACACGGTGTTATCGTGCCGAAGCGCCGTTCGGTGGGGTTGACCTCCACGGTGTACAAGGCGTCGGCGGGTGCGGTGGAATATATGCCCGTTGCCCGCGTGACCAACATTGCGGACACGTTACGTGAACTGAAAAAACGCGGTGTGTGGGTGTACGGCTTGGATATGGACGGGCAATCGTACAATACGACCGATCTGACGGGTGCTGCCGCGTTGGTCGTCGGCGCAGAAGGCAACGGCATCGGCCGTCTGGTCCGTTCGGAATGTGATGTGATCGTATCGTTGCCGATGCGCGGTAAGATCTCATCACTGAACGCATCGGTGGCGTGCGGTATTCTTATGTATGAAGCAGTGCGGCAACGCATGGCGAAAGGGAAGTGAGCGGAATGTCGGATAAGAAGACGGAAGACGTTATAACCAGAGAGTTTGACGCCGTTTCGCCGGATACGGTTTCCGAGGCGGAAGAAGAGGATATCAAGATCTATGAACCGAAAGAAAAGGATTCTTCGGAAGATATTCGCCATACGCGTATTTTAGATTTTGAACAGCATAAGGCGAAACACAAAAAAGCCGAGGAAAAACCGGCCGTGATGGACGGACAGTTGACCTTTGATGGGATGGAAGAGGAATCGGCAGACAAAACGGACGAAAAGTCGGTGGAGGAACAACTGCAGGATGTCCGCCGTGAAAAGGTGGAGAATTTTCGCCTGATCGAAAACGAAGGTCTGCGCCTTTCGGGGGAAGAAGAAGGGGCGGCGGCACAGACAACGCCCGAAGAAGCGGATGTGCTGGAGGATTATAACAGTTATGCCGAAACGGCAGCGGTGCGGGGCGAATTGGTCTACCGTCGTCGCGGTGCACGTATCGGTCTGTTGGTCGGGGCCTTTTTGGAGTTTTTATTGCTCTGCTTGATGTTGGTGGCACAATCCGCCGGCGGCGGTGGCGAACCGTTCTTTTTCTTGGGCGCGAATCTTTTGTTGCTCATCGGTGTGATGTTGACCTCTCACCGTGTTATAGCGGATGGTTTCGGGGCGATCCTTCATCTGCGTCCCGTGGCGGATACGGTGACGGCTATCGGTGCGTTTGCTGCCGCGATACATACGGTTTTGCAGTTTTTGACCCCCGTGGAGGTAGCCAACGGTGAAGTGACGTTGTACTGTGCGGTAGCAGGCTTTTCTTTGTTGCTGGCGCAGAGCGGACGTGTGTTTCGCCTTACTCGTATTATGCAGAATTTCCGTATGGTTTCGCATAAGGGGGATAAATACGCGGCGAGGTACGTGGAGGAAGGCAAGGGGCGTGATTTGCTCGGACGTTACCTGCCGACAGTCGGCGCACCGTCGGTCGCCTACGTGAAAAAAAGCGGCTTTTTAACGCGATTTATGGAACATTCCTATGACGACGAGGGAACCGAAACGATGTTTTGCTGGTTTGCGCCGATCGTGGTAGCGGCGGCGTTGCTGGTGGCGGTGGCCCACGCTCTGCTCGGCGGCGAAACCGCCAACTGGTGGAGCGCCATCGGCGTGTTTACGGCGGCGGTGTGTGCGGCTTCTCCGGCGTTTGCCGTGGCCGGTGCCAACCTGCCGCTCTGTCGTGCGGCACGTGCGTTGCTTCGCCGCGGTGCGATGTTGATCGGCTGGAAAGCGGTAGAAACCTTCAAAAATACAGATGCCTTGTTGGTGGATGCCTCGGAAGTATTTCCGTCTGAAAACATTCTGTTGCATGGTATCAAGACGTTTGCGGGTGCGCGCATTGACGAAGCAATTCTGGATGCGGCGGCCGTATCCATCGAATCGGGCGGTCCGCTGGCCGGTGTATTTCGCCGCGTGATCGAAAACCGCACCAATATGTTGCAGGAGGTCGATACCCTGTTGTACGAACAGGATATGGGTCTTTCGGGCTGGGTCGGCGGTCGGCGGGTGCTGGTCGGCAACCGTCGTTTGCTCGAAAATCACGGGGTAGACGTGCCTTCTCGCGATTATGAGATGCGGTATACCAAAGAGGGTCGTCAATTGGTGTATCTTTCCACAGGCGGTGATCTGTGTGCGATGTTCGTGGTCAGTTATACCGCCGATTCCGGTATTGAGGAGGCTTTGCACCGCTTGACATCGGCCGGCGTGACGTTGTTGGTTCGCACGTGTGACCCGAACGTGACGGCAGAATGCATCCGCGAGGTGTTCCATATCGATGAGGATATGGTGCGGATACTGGATGCCGCGGCGGGTCGTGTGCGTGATGCACTGGTGTTGGGCGAAGAAGAACGCAGTGATGCGGTGTTGGCGTGTAACGGGCGTTTGGAAGGATTGGGATTTGCACTCAGTTTTTGTCGGCGCTTGCACAAACGTATTCGTGCAACGGGTGTGTTGCAGATGGTGTCGGGCGCTTTCTGCTTGTTGGCCTTTGCGGCTTCGGTTGCCGTGGGACAGATGTTGCCGCCGCTGTTTATGGTTGCCAACGCCCTGATTTGGGCGATCATTACCGCCCTTTCTGCCGGCTTTTTGTGGGAAAAGTAAACAAAATCGCTTGCTGTGGATTCAGCAAGCGATTTTTTTGCATTTTTTCAAAGTTTTTATTGAAATTTCCATAAGTATATGGTATAATTCAACAGAAAGGCAAGGAACGCTTGAAAAATTTTGGCTGTTTTTGCTTTATTCCCGCGCAAGAGCGGTAGCATCATACGAAAGGGGCGCTTATCTTGAAACAGTATTCTGCAAAAAACATTCGTAACATTGCATTGGTGGGGCACGCGGACGCAGGTAAAACCTCGCTCGCGGAGGCTGCCTATTATTTGACGGGTCAGTCGGACCGTCTGGGCCGTGTAAATGAAGGAAATACCATTTGTGATTTTGATGCCGAGGAAATTGCACGTCAGGGTTCGGTTTCCATGGCGATGGTACCGGTGGAATGGAAAGGTACCAAAATGAATCTGCTCGACACGCCCGGTCTGTTCGATTTTTCGGGCGGTGTCAGCGAAGGTGTTCGTGCGGCCGGCAGTGCGCTGATCGTGATCTCGGGTAAGAGCGGCTTGGAAGTCGGTGCGGAAAAGGCGTTTGCCGCGGCAACCAAAAAGGGTATTGCCAAACTGTTCTTTGTGAACTTTATGGATAACGAGCATGCGGATTTCTAC
>SVPM01000033.1 GCA_015065865.1 Oscillospiraceae bacterium
TTCATACAGTGCGGGGTTGTCCTCTTTTACAAAGCGGAACAACTGCGGCTGTGACATCATAAATTTGTATTCGGGATAATGCTCCATCAACTCCAACACGGTGGCGAAACTGCGCTGTGCTTTTTCACGGGTCTGCGCCAACGTCCACAGCCACGCCACGTCGATGTGGGTGTGACCGATACAGTTGCAGATCATCGGTTCTTTGCCGCACAACGCATCGTAATAATGCTTTTTCATATACGCGATCGCGGCTTCGACTTTTTCGTAATACGCCTCTGTGTGAGGGTAGTTGAGATCAAGCAGACAGCAGGTGCGTTCCAGCACTTTGGTGGCGGTCACTTTCTCATACGAGTTGTGCGGAATGAGGTTGACACCCGTCATCGGCACGTACATATCGTAATACAACGTTTCCACACGCTCGTGAATGTATTCCAGCGAGAAGCGCAGATCCATTGACTCGTGGATCATACCCACGTAGAAATATACGTGGATCTCGTATGCGGTCGAAGGCTGCAGGCGCAGGGTGAGGTGGTTGTTATCGAACGCTTGGGTGAACTTACCGTTCACGTACACCATGCTCTGCGGGTTGCGCGTGTTGCAGTAGTTGGGATTGATGGTGGAGGTTGCCAGTTGTATGCGGCAATTTTCGCGCGCGGCCGGCGTGGTAAACTTCATACGGAACCAAAAGTGAGCATCGTAACCTTGTACGGGGGTTCCCTTCGGATACGGTTGCCAGCCGTCGGTCGGCAACGTGTCATCGGTCTTATACCCGCACGGTTGATATTCCACGTTTTCGATTTCGCAAATGGGAAGGCGCCTGTGCTCACCGATCTTATTGACGGTGGTTAGGATCTGATCGAAAATCTTTGTCATTATGTAGCCCCCTCTTGTCGGCGATGATGGCAGGGATGTTCCCGCACAACTTAATTATACTGAAAAGGGGTGTTTTTTTCTTTTCCTTGTGTGACAAAAAGTTTCACTTATGTGATATTTTCCGCTTTTTGCAGAAGATATTCCAACAGGGCTTTTTCGCCGCGATACAGGCGGCGCAGCACCTCGCCCGTGGCGGGGAGAGGTAGCTCGATTTGTGTGTCGGTGTGTTGTGCATAGGGCGGTGTACTGTCGTCAAAGGTTACAGCGCGGGTCTGCACGTCTGCCCACAGCAGACCGCCCGCCAACATGCCTATGCATAAGGTTATAAGCAGAGTACAGAAAAAGCTCTTCATCGTTTATTCACTCCACATCGCCGCCAACGTTTCGCCGAGTAAGCGGGCGGAATAGGCGGCTTCTTCCAACGTGTTTCCTTCGCTTCCCACTTCGATCAGCAAGGAACCGCTCGATAAATATTGGTTGTATCGTGCCGCGGTGAGCGAGAGCGGGCGGGCAAGGCGGTCGTACCGCTCGCTGAGAGAGCGTTGCAGTTTGGCGGCAAACGAGAGGTTGTTTTTCCAGTGCTTGTGCGGCAATTCGTCGGTGGAAAGAACGCCGCACACCACCATCAGTTGTGCGGCTTTTTTGTCGTTTACCGTCACGGTGGGCTTGAGTATATCGCGCTCGTTTGCCATCAGCCCGTCGCGGTGGATGTCCAACGTGACCTTGATACTGGGGTATTGTTCCAGTATCTTCTTCACCGTTTCTTCCGAGCGTTCGTAAGCACCGCGGTATTGCGGGTAATCGTGCACGGTGGTGTCGTGGATCACCGCGATCCCCGCCGCCACCAGCGCGGCCTCCAGTGCATCGCCGACCGCCGTCACCGTGTTGGTGTAAGACGTGTTGCGCGGCACGTCTCCGGCGTTGTAATATCCCGTGTCATACGGCATATATCCTTCGGTCGTGTGGGTGTGGTAGATCAGCACCTGCGGCTCGCGGCTTCCCACCTCCACCGAAAACGGCAGAGCGGCGGCAAGCGCTTCGGTTACGTCGGCCGCGACACCGCTTTTGTTTTTCACGGCGATCCCGCCGATGTTTTCACCGCCGCCCACCGTTTGCGTTACCACTTTGCCGCCGCTGCCGTTTTCGGACGGCGGTGCCACAGTGCCGCCCGTTTGCACGGCGGTCGGTTCGGTCATTGGTCGTTGTTCTGCACCGCCTGCGGGCGGCGTGGACGATGCGGATGGTGCGGTAACGCCCGCGGCATGGGCGGTGGGGCGCGTCAGCCCTGCCGATAATCGCTCGGCGGTGTTTTCCGCTTGTTGAAGCGATACCGAAGCCACTGCCATCATCTGCCCCACGCGTGTCCACGTCGTGCGCGGCAAGCGCGAAGCGCCGAACAGCAGTAGTCCCGCCGTGAGCACGGCGACAGTCATTCGCAGGAACCGTTGTTTGCGACTCATAGCCACACCTCCCGTTGGGAGTATATGTGCCGATACCGCGGAATATTACACGGCGGCGGCGACCAGTTCTTCGGGGGAATAGTCGGGTTGCAAGGCACCGTTGATCGCCAACGCGACCAGACGGGCGGCACGGCGTACCACAAGGTCGATCTCACGCGGGGTGACCATCATTACGTCTGCGTTCTTTTCGGTATCCCTGCCGCCGAGTTCCCGCACGATGGTGGCGGCATCCACCACGGTTGGCACGCCGATCCCGATGACGGGGATTCCCAACAGCGTGTGTGAAAGCGGCAGACGGGCGTTGCCCACCCCTGAGCCGGGGGCGATCCCCGTGTCACACAACTGTACCGTTCGCCCGAGCCGCGTGAGCGAGCGGGCGGCCAGCGCATCCACGGCGATCACAGCGGCAGGGCGTACCGTGCGGCACACGCCTTGCAAGATCTCGCCGCTTTCCATCCCTGTTTTTCCAAGCACATCGGTGCGGATCACGGCAACCGAACGCAGGTCGTCCAGCCCAAGACTGCGCGCCCATTCACCGCGAATGTGGCGGGTGGCCAACACCATATCCGCCGCTTGCGGTCCGATGGCATCGGGGGTGACGGCGGCGTTGCCCAATCCCGCTACCAACACACTGCCCGTGGCAGGCAACAAAGCGGCCAGTTCCCGCGCAATGCAAGCGGCGTGTGCCGCAAGGTGAGTTTCGTCGTCGCCCAGCGGCGGCAATTCGGCGGTGACATAACGCCCCACGGGCCGCCCCACGGCGGCCGCCGCGGTTTCGGTATGCACCGTGGTGCGGGTAAGGGTGATGTCCTTTTCGTGCACCGTGTGGTGGGATAGACCCTCGGTCGGCGGCAGATCGGCGGCGATTTCCAGCATAAGATCGGTCCGTCCAAACATAAAAAGCACTCCTTTTTCAACCTAAAAACAGCATTTCCGAAAAAAGTTTGCTTATTCTTGAAAAAAGAGTTGCATTTTTCAAAGTTTAGTGGTATGATAACTGGTGCATGACCGGAATTATTGCTTTATTGCCTATCCGGCAATTCATCCACAAGGAGGTGTGACCATGCCCAACATTAAGTCTGCTAAGAAGCGCGTTAAGGTTATCGCGACCAAAACGGCGATCAACAAGGCCAACCGTTCCGCGCTGAAGACCACGGTCAAGAAGGCGAACGCAGCGATCGAGGCGAACGCGGAGAACAAGAATGAGGCGGTGCGCGCGGCGATCAAGAAGATCGACCAGGCGGTTGCTAAGGGCTTGCTGCACAAGAATACTGCGGCCCGCAAAAAGTCCGCTCTCGCGAAAAAAGCGAACGTGTAACAAAACAGCAAAACGACCTCTTCGTGAAAACGGAGAGGTTTTTGCTTTTTCGGGGTATATTTTCACGACAGCGGGTACACTAATCGAAAAACCGAAAAGGTGTGTGCGATATGGATTGGTGGATGATCGCGAAAGCGTTTCTGGTGGGCGGCGGATTCTGTGTGGTGGGACAGTTGTTGGTGGATCTCACGGGGCTGACTCCCGCCCGCATTTTGGTCGGTTACGTTACGGCGGGGGTGTTGCTCACCGCCGTTGGTGTGTACGACCCGTTGGTGCGTTTTGCAGGGGCGGGCGCCACGGTGCCCCTCACAGGATTCGGCTATTCGTTGGCAACGGGTGTGCGGGAAGCGATCGCCAAAGACGGCGTGTTCGGCATCTTAACGGGCGGGCTCACGGCAACGGCGGGCGGCATTGCCGCCGCGATCACGTTTAGTTTGGTCGTCGCCCTGTGTACGCGTTCAAAGGATAAATCGTAAAAAAAGAGGTCGCTCGTGCGACCTCTTTTTTTACATCATACACACCGTCAGCGTATCGCCGTCCTTATCCGTGAACGGGACACTCACGACACGCGCATCGGCGGCGGTGGTGTAATGGTAGACTTCCCCTGCGGTATCGTAACAGCAGGTGTACACGGTGGCGTGGGGGCGTCCATCGGCGGTCAGCACGCACCCGTGCGGAATCGCCACGGTGCCGAGCAAACGAAACAGGGCGGCTACCCGTGCGGCATCGGTTTCGGCAGGTAAGGCGTGCCGTGCGCCGAAGGCGGCCCGTACAAAGCGCGAAGGGGAAGACCAATCGCCCGGCAAGCCCTGTGCACCGTTGCCCGCCCGCGCGCGCGAGGCAAAGCGTGCCCAGTTATCCGTTTGCCACTCGAAGCGGGGCGCGTTGGTGAGTACGCGGGTGGGATTGTCCGATACCCGCAATCCCTCGGCCAGCGGTTCTGCCGTCAACGCCCCGCTGCGGTCTGCTACCAACCAGTGAAGCGGGGTGGGTTGCCAGCGAGCACTGAATGCACGGTCGGTCACGGTGAGGCGGGAAAGCAACGTGCGGGCCTCCTGCAGGTCGGTGCAGACGGCCAACACCCGTAAGATCAGTTCGTATGAAGCGGCGCGGTCGCCTTCGGTTGTGGGGGAATAGACCGCGTTTTCCGCAAAACGCAACCCTGCCATACATAATCCGTGTTCATTCATTGCTTCATAATACAACGGAAAGCCTTCCGCCACCGTTGCCATGCCGATCATGGCGTAGTGTTCGCGCAACACGGTACCGTCGGAAAACGTGAGCGGAAAGCGGCGCGGCGTGACCGTTACGCTTTCGCTGTAACGGCAATCCAGATCCAGCGTGCGTCCGAAACATCCGTCGTGATAGATTGCTGTACACATATGCAAATCCTCTCCTTCAGAATTAGTATACCCCAAAAAAGAGAAGATCACGGAAGATATTTCGCACTGACGAAATGCAGTTTCGATAACAAGAAAATTCATAAAAGAACAAAAAACAACAAAAATTTCAAAAAAATGTAAAAATTTGAAAGAAAACTATTGACAACTTGCAAAAATAACGATACAATAGAAGCATCAAAAACAAGGAGGCTTGCATTATGAGTGAATCGTTGCCGTTGTTGCTGTTGGATAACAGTAGTATGATGAGTGTGCTGAACGAAGGAGAATTCCAGTGTCACAATCTCTCTTTTGAAGAGGCCAAACACATGTTGGATGTGTATAACGAGAAGGATGTTTTGCAATGCTTCAGCAATTTGGATATCGAAACCATTATTTTCGACTATCTCGGCGTTGCCAAACGGGAATTTACCTACAAACGCATCCGCAATATGCGTGTGGGGCAGGATGCCTTGGTGTTTAAATTGTACATCACCCCCTCCGAAACGCAACCGATCATCCAAGCGGACGATGGGGTAGAGGCGAAAAAGATCCAAAACGTATACGTATATTGCCAATTCCTCACCCGCGTGAAGTAAAAAGATATGAAAACGCCGCCCTTGCCCGTGAACAGGCAGGGGCGGCGTTGCCGATTTTACGAGGGAAACCGAAAACTTGCGGTGATGCTTCTCGGCCACCCATCCCAACCGGTAAAAAGGCATCTGCGTCAAGGCGATATCACCCCGCCGCCATCGAGGCGGTCGGGGTGATGGAGTCGTAACCATAGGACATTCGCCTTGCGGCGAAGTCCGTGCAAGATTTTCTTGCCGCCTTAAACAGGCGGCATTTTGCTTTTGCAGAGATTGCACCAATTTAGGTGGCGGACTATCGCAATGTCTGCGGCACGAAAGAGAGGAGAAGCAAAACCGAAAACTTGCGGTGATGCTTCTCGGCCACCCATCCCAACCGGTAAAAAGCCCGACACTTTCGTGTCGGGCTTTTTACTGGCTGGGATGGATGGAGTCGAACCATCACGCACGGAGTCAAAGTCCGTTGTCCTACCGCTAGACTACACCCCAGTATATATGAACTTATAAAAAGAGAGTATTTGCGGAATGAGGATACCAAAGCGGCATCCTCATTCAAATGGGGTGGATAATCGGATTCGAACCGATGGTCTCCAGTGCCACAAACTGGCGCGTTAACCAACTACGCTATACCCACCATATATTTGGCGCGCCTGAAGGGACTCGAACCCCTGACCCTCTGCTTAGAAGGCAGATGCTCTATCCAGCTGAGCTACAGGCGCATATCGCGTGCGTGTGGAGCGGGTGATGGGAATCGAACCCACGCGACCAGCTTGGAAGGCTGGGGTTCTACCATTGAACTACACCCGCGTGTGATCGAGTGCTTCACAGCGTTCCTAATAATAGCACACTCGATACCTGTTTGTCAAGTAGAAAAATGAAAGAAATTAAATTTCTTTATACAACGTGACGGTGTGATAGTCCTCGTTTACCTGATACGTATAATCCCACAGACTTTCGCCCTGTAAAAACGGATCGGTATATTGCCGCAGACGACGGTTGTTGGCAATGAACAGCTGTGCGGTTGCAAAGGTATCGGCGGTGAAACGCAACTCCACCGTTTCGGCGCCGCTTGCCACTTGTTTTGCCACTGCCTCGGCAATGAGCGAGCGATCGTAGGTGTCGAGTTGCCATCCTTGCAAACGGTAAAAGTTCGCTTCGGTGGCCGTGCAGGTATCCACACCGAGATTTTCTTCCCCGATGGTGTGGGTGCGTGCGATCTCCTCGGTGGTGAGGTTGAAAAAGGTGTGCTGCAACTTGTCCTGTGCATCGTCCCACGTGGCGTCCAGATGATAACTGCGACCGTCGATCTCCACCATATTCCACATATGTGCCGTGTCGTCCGCCGTGCCGCTTACTAAAGTGCAGGGGATCGCGGCGCGTTGGAGAAGCAGTTGCATCGCACGGGCGTATCCTTCGCATACCGCCTGCCCGTTTACCAGTGCGCCGTAAGCAGAGAAGGTGTGCGGCCGTGTCGAGGCGGATACATCCCCCTCCGCCACGTCACGGTCATACGTAACGCGCGCGGCGAGCGCATCGTGCAAATGCCGTTCGACGGTGTATTCATCCGCTCCCTCCGGCAGGGCAGAGAGCAAGGTTGCCACCGCCGTTTCCAGTTCCTGTTCGGCAATGCGGCGTGCGGCGGTATCCATCAAGAAGGTCAAACAAAACGTGTCGTAATAATCGACACCGTCTACACGATACCCTTCATAACTGTAGGTGTTGCCCACAAAGAAGAATGCGGGGTTATCGGTGGTGAACGCATAAAACAGTGTTCGCGCATCCTCCGCCTTGGTGAGCGGGGAGGGCAGTGCCACTTTTACCCCCGTGTATTCACGCTCGTTGCCGTCTTCGCCCCGAATGGAAAAGACGGTGTCGGCATCGCACGTTTTCACGGCAGTATACAGCGCGCCGTACAACGATTGCAGGTGTGCGGGTAACACGCGGTAACAGCGACGGTCGCGAAACTCGTGCAGATAGGTCGTGTGATCGGGCGCGGTGTCGGTATTTGCGGGCGGCGGGGCGACGGAATACAAAAAGGAACAGCCGCCGAACATGCACAGCATAACCGCCGTTATAAGCATTGCCGTAACACGCCGAACCATAGCTGTTCCCCCTTTTTAAAATTATACACTTATAATAACACAGATCGTGACGATTTTCTATGGGAACGAATGCCAAATTTCGCCCCTTACCCCAACGGTTTTTCAGCGATTTCGAACCGCATCGCCTCGCCCACGCCGATAAACTCACCTTTGGGCGGGGTAACCTTGCTGATATCAAAGCTGTTGCGGCGTGCCACCGACAGCAGGGATTCGCGTGCGGTGACGTAGTCGGAGGTCAAAATGTTCGAGCGGGTGAGCGAGATGAATTTCTTAAAGTCGCTGTCTTGCTCGTCAAACCGCGGAGCGGTAAAATACTGGTCGAACAGAGCGGCCGTGATATCGCCTTGCACGTTAGCACGCGCTCGCCGTCCGCCGTGCCACGCGTTATACCGTAACAGGTCGGATACCTGTGAAGCGCTGAGCGTGCGTGCACCCGCTGCCATCTTTACGGTGGTGCCCACGCTGTTGGTGTATGAAATATTCTCATCCAGTGTATAGATCACGCCTTCGTTCAGATAGGTGACGAATTGTGTGAGCGCGTGGTAGGACATCACGGCATAGCAGGAAAGATCCCAGTCCAGCAGGTCGCCCACGCCGGCAGTGACCGCATCGAGGTCGGCGGTGCGGTACCATTCAAACAGGCGCACCTGCTCGGTTCCTGTCGTGACGGTCGTTTCCCGCGGAAGGGGCACCACACGCACCCGCCCCATCTGTGTTTCGATCGAGATCACCACGAATCCCTGCGCTTCCCCCGCATCTTCGGTAATGAGCAGCATACGCAGGTCCTTATGCTCCGTGACGGGCGGTGCGGTCGTGGTGGTAGGGGCGGTCGGTGTCGGGGTGTCGGCAGGTGCCAACAGGTCGATCATCACCCAAGCGGACAGGCCGCCGAACAGCACAAGCGCTATCAAAAAGGTGAGCAAAAACGCCGATCCGCTGCGTCTTTTTTGTCGTTTCTTTGCCATGCCGATACCTCCCGTCTGTTGTTTCTCCTCCATTATACCCCTAAAAATAACCAAAAACAACAACAGAACTGTAACCTTTTGTACATATTTTCGTAACAAACGCAAAAAGCGAAACGGCGTGTTTGAAAAAACGAGAAAACTGAAGAAAACAAGAGAGAACAAGATATTGCGTTTGGTAAATTGAACAAACGTGTAAAAACAAGAAAAAACAAGAGAAAACAAAGGGAAATCAAGAAAAACAGGGTTGACAAGCCGCAAAACTTGTGGTATTATCATACAGCATTGTGGGCGGGCACGCCCGCCGAATATCGTATTTAAAGGAGGAATCCCCATGTCCACTTACATGGAAAAGGCCGGCAAGGTCGAGCGTAAATGGTACGTTATCGATGCCGCCGGCAAGCCGCTGGGTCGTGTGGCGGTGGAAGCTGCCGTGTTGCTGCGCGGTAAGCATAAGCCCACGTTCACTCCCCATGTGGATTGCGGTGATCACGTGATCATCATCAACTGCGCGAAGGCTGTTCTCACCGGCAACAAAGCCGAAAAGAAAGTCTGGTACCGTCACACCGGTTGGATCGGCGGCCTGAAGGCCACCAAGTATTCCACCCTGATGGCACAGCGCCCCGAAAAGGCGATGGAACTTGCCGTGAACGGCATGATCCCGAACACCACCATCGGCCGTGAGGCCCGCACGCGTTTGCGCGTCTACGCCGGCAATGAGCACAATCATGCCGCGCAGAAGCCCGAAGCGTACGAAATCTAAGGAAGGAGGCTGTCACAATGGATTACAATGCTCGTCCGTATTTTTACGGTACCGGTAGAAGAAAGAAGTCGGTTGCTCGCGTGCGTTTGTACGCCGGTACCGGTAAGGTCACAGTGAACGATCGTGACATCAACGATTACTTCGGTCTGGAAACCTTGAAGCTCATCGTCCGTCAGCCTCTGGCTCTTACGGGTAACGAAGAGAAGTTCGACATCGAGTGCCGCGTTGCCGGCGGCGGCGTGACCGGTCAGGCGGGTGCTATCCGCCACGGTGTTGCTCGTGCTCTGCTGCAGTATGACAGCGAGAACCTGCGTCCTGCTCTGAAGAAGGCGGGCTTCCTCACGCGTGATCCGCGTATGAAGGAACGTAAGAAGTACGGTTTGAAGGGTGCTCGTCGTGCACCGCAGTTCAGCAAGCGCTGATCCTGTATCGTACACATTCAAAACCGCGTGTCCGTTTGGGCACGCGGTTTTTTTGTGTTGATTTTCGGTACGTCTTTGTGGTATAGTGGAGAAAAGGATATGCGAAATCGCCCGAAGGAGTGACCGCTATGGATCTGACAAGACCGACCGACATTGCGAAACCCATTATTTCCACCATATATACCGCCGATCCGTCGGCAGTGGTGGGGCAGGACGGCAAACTCTATATCTATGCTTCGCACGATATGGACCCGCCCGCGGGATGTGACCGTATGGACCGCTATCACGTGTTTTCCACCGAAGATATGGTGAACTTCCGCGATGAGGGCGAGATCCTACGTTCGGACGACGTGCCGTGGGGACGTCCCGAGGGTGGTTTTATGTGGGCGCCCGATTGCGGGTTTAAACACGGAAAATACTATTTTTATTATCCCCACCCGACCGACAGTTGCTGGAACGACAGTTGGGTGTTCGGCGTGGCGATGAGCGACTGTCCGCACAAAGATTTTCACGACATCGGCTACGTGAAAACGGCGGATGGTACGGCTGTGGGCGGCTTTTGTATGATCGACCCGTGCATTTTCACGGATGACGACGGCGTGACCTACTTGTATTTCGGCGGCGGCGCTATGCCGCGCGGGTGCCGAATGTGTGAAGATATGGTCACGGTGGACGGTGATGTGTATGCCATGGAAGGACTGCACGATTTCCACGAGGCGGCGTGGGTGTTCAAACGCGGCGGCGTGTACTATATGACCTATTCCGACAATCTCGAGGGGAACAACCGCTTGTGCTACGCCGTGTCCGAGTCGCCGCTCGGCCCGTGGGAATACAAGGGCATCTACCTCGCGCCCACAGGGTGTGACACCTCCCACGGTTCGGTGGTGGAATACAAAGGGCATTGGTATGCGTTCTATCACAATTGTGCGATCTCGGGGTGCGGCAACCTGCGCTCGGTGTGTGTGGACGAACTGTTTTTTGAGGATAACGGCGATATCCGCTTGGTGGAACAAACCGCCGTTCCGTGTGCGGCAGTGGATGCGCCCCCCGTGCGGGATGCACGCACCAAGACCTACACCCGACCGCTGAAAGATGAGAGCGGCGTGCGGTATACCAAAGTGGAAGGATTCGGCGGCCGTGCACAGTTGCACGTTGCCCACGGTGAGTGTGCACACACCCGTGTACGCTTGGTGGTCAACGCACAGGACTGGTCGCTGATCAACCTATTGCCCGATGAGGAGGCGCGATTTACCGTGCCGCTGAAAGCGGGATGCACCAACACGGTGGAATTGCGGCGGTGTGACGGTGAGGCAACCATCGTGTCCCTCACGGTCGAGCCGTTGGAATAAGCGAGAAATAAAAAAACACCCAAAACCGATCTGATGAACGGTTTTGGGTGTTTTTTTATTGTGAGCGCCCCCCCGGCTGTGCCGGTGGTTCAAAAAAGCTTTAGCGGTGAGCGGGAAAGATGCATCTTGAAAAGATGGACAATGAAACGATCAAAGAAGCCTTGCCTCCCCTTGTCAGGGGAGGTGATTTTTGGCCGTGAGAGCGACCAAAAATCGGAGGGGTAGTAGGAGAAACTCGTTTCTGCGATGTTTCACTACCCCTCAGTCTCGCTACGCTCGCCGGCTCCCCTGACAAGGGGAGCTTTGGCAAAGGAGCGTCCGTTTACGGGTACCAAGTAACAATCCCCTCGCAGGTGTTAGGCCGCAAAAAAACGCCTGCAGGCGCTGCCGGTAACAGAGCCTTACAGACGTTTTTTGAAAAGCCACCGGCTATACCGGTGGATATTTATTCCACGGGAATCATAGCGCGGATACGCAGAGCACGGTCGTAGAGTTCTTTCATACGTGCGTCGATATCGTCACCTTTGACCGAGGTGGAGGTGGTCGCTTCCAGCACGAAATCACCTTGGTAGCCGATGTCGTGCAGCGCACGGGCGAATGCCATCCAGTTGATACTGCCGTCATACGGCAACAGATGCTCGTCGGTATACATGCTGGCATGACGGCGCTCGCGGTCGCCCTCTTTGCCGCCGTGGTTATCGTGAATGTGCAGGGAATGGGGCGCGTTCAACCCGATAAGGTCGGCGGCGGTGATATCAAAAACGTTGGCGTGCCCCACGTCGAAGCACCAGCCAAAGAAAGGCGAGTTCAACTCGTCTTGCAGTTTGGACATCACCACAGGGTCTAACGAGGGGCCCCACAGCAGATTTTCACACAAGATCTTAATGCCGTATTTTTCCGCCGCGCCGAGCAAAGTCTTGTAAAGCGGCAGGTTGAGGCTGAAAAACTCGTCTTCATCGTGAATGACTTTTTCGTTTTGCATCCAGATGGGGTGAATGACGGTGCAACCGACACCGCACGCCGCCAACCCGCGGAACGCGGCGGCAAAGGTTTCGGGTGAAAGCACGTGAATATCGGGCAGGTGCGAATGGGTGCACGCCGCGCCGACCTCGCTTGCCGTATCACGCAACAGTTTGGCGTAGGCTTCCCATTCCGCGCCGTACAGCGGGCTTTGGTTACCGATACACAGATCGATGCCGTCGAATCCGGCGGCCGCCAGACGGCGAATGTTTTGCTCGTACGGAAGGTCATACCCAAACACGGCGGTGGTCATAACGGTTTTCATACATACTCCCCCTTAAACAGCCTTTTTCTTCAATTGTACCACCGAATTCGACTTTGTCAAGATTTATTCCAACACCGTTTCCACCCGCTTTTCGCAATCGGCGGGGGAGTAGCGCCAATAGGTAAGATGTCCTTGCGTGAGAAAATAGTGAAGCGGTGCAGGCGGTGCGGGGGTGGCGTCTTGCGTGTCGATGATGACCAGTTTCAGTTTCATACGTGCCGGCAGAATGCTTTTTATGTACACTCCCGTTCGCTGACCCGACCGCACCCCTTCGCGCCATTCCGCCAACCCCGCGAGATTGGGGGTGAGTTCCACAAAAATACCGTAAGGTTCCACCGATCGCACCACACCCGCCACCGTTTCGCCCGCGCGGAACAGCGCGGCGTTTTCCTCCCACGTGCCGAGCAACTCACGTTGCGACAGACACACCCGCCCGTTTTCCAGCGAAGTGATCACACCGAAAATGCTGTCGCCCACTTGAAAGCGGTCGGCGGGGTGGGGGATACGGCTGACCGAAATGCCGGCAATCGGCATCAGAGCCGGCAGACCGCACCCGATATCACAAAATGCACCGAAGGATTCAAGGCGGGTTATGCGTGCGGGGATGATATCGCCCACCGTGAGCCGCGCAAGATACTCCCGCCGACATTTTTCCTGTGCCTTGCGGCGGGAAAGCAGTGCGCGCACCGTACCGCCTGCCTCCTCCACCGCCTGCACCGTGAAGCACACGGGTTTGCTCACGCGGGAGATCAGCGCGATGTCACGGGTGGTGCCCTCGGCGATTCCCAGTGCACCTTCGGTATACGGAATGATCCCTTCGCCGCAGGGTAACTCTACAAACAAATTATGGTCGGCATCACAGCGCAGAGCACGTGCTTCCAACACGGTATCGCTCAGCATCGCTTCCCGCAGTGTCGCCGCCGAAGCCAACGCGGCGCGGTTTTTGGCGGTGGCGATCAAATGCCCTTCCGGATGATAGTGTGTCATGGTTTTATCCATCCCTTTCGCAGTTTTCCTTCCCTCCATTCTATGCACCGCGGCGGCGGGGCAGAACAAAATTTATACCCCTCTTCCCGTTGCGACAAAAAAGGTGCTTGCACCTTCGTATAATGAAAGAAAAAACGCACAAGGGATGTGGAACCAAGTGAAGGAAAAGGCAATAACCTCTGCACAGGGCGGGGCGGCGACCCGCCCCATTGCGGTGGCACTGTTTTGGGCGGTGATGGGCATACTCATGCCGCGCGTGAGTGTATACGGCGGACTTTCCCCGTTTGGGGTGGGGCTTGCGGCTTCGGCGGGCGGTGCAGGTGCTTTGCTGACCTATGCCGCGGTGTCGGTCGGATACGTGCTCGGAAGTGACGTTCTCTTTTTATTTCGGTATTTGGCGGCGGTCACCGTGGCGGCGGGGATACGCTGGTCGTTCAGCGGTATTAAAGGGCCTGTTGCCGCCCGCTTATTGCCGCCTGCGGCGGGATTCGTTGCCGCGCTCACGGCAGGACTCGCGGTGCAAACGGCAAACGGTATCAGCATCTATACCGCTTCGGCTTTGGTGTGTGAAGGAGCGTTGGCGGGCGGCTTTGCTCACCTGTGTGCGGTGGTGGACCGTCTGCTGCGTAACGGGTCAGCGGAAAATGGGTTGATTCCCGCCGAACAGGTGGCGGTCTCAGCGGTGGCGGCAGTGGCGGTGATGTCGCTCACGGCGGTGGCACCGGGCGGCATTTCGCTCGGGCGGGCACTTTCGACGGTGGCGGTGTTGCTGTTTGCCCGCAGCGGCAAAGAACAGGGCGGCGGCATTGCGGGGATAGCGCTCGGCACCGCCTTGTGGCTCACCTCGCCTGCCGACGGAGCCGTGGCGGTGGCGCTGGCGTTCGGCGGACTGGCCGCAGGGGTGATGGCGCGGGTGAACCGTTTTGCCGCGGCCGGTATTTTCCTGATAGCCTCCACGCTGGTGGTGATGGCAAGCGGCGACGGTACCACCGTTGCCCGCACGGTGTATGAAACGGCGGTGGGCAGCGTGCTGTTTTTGCTTTTGCCGACCTCGCTGGATCGCCGTATCAACGGCTTTTTTCTGCGCGGACGCGAAATGCCCGCCGTGGAAGGGCTTCGTCGCTCGGTGGTGTGGCGGTTGGATTACGCCGCCCGTGCAATGGATGAAGTGGCCGGTACGGTGGATACCGTATCTCGCCGTATGGCGGCGATCAGCGCTCCCGACGTGGGCACGCTGTGCCGTGAGGTGTCGGAGGATATCTGCCGTCGCTGTGCGCGCAACAGTGCCTGTTGGCAACAGGGGTTTGATAATACGATGGCATCGTTTAACGCCCTCGCCGCCGTGTTGCGGGAGGAGGGCAAAGTCAGTCGTGAACAGTTGAAAGGTGCGCTGAAAGATTGCCCGCAAGCGGGAAGCATTACCGACCGCATCAACGAAGGGTACGGGCGGTTTGTAATGCGGGAAAATGCGTTTCGCCGTCTGGCGGAGATCCGTGCGGTGGCGGGGGATCAGTTTTATGCGATGGCTTCCATGCTGAACGAACTGTCGGCGGTGTTTGCGGATGCCGTTACGGTGGATGAGGTGGCGGGTGCGCGGGTGCGTGAGGTGTGCGACCGTTTCTCACTGCCGCTCACCGAGGTGTTGTGTACCGTTGGGGCGGGGCGACGTATGACGGTGGATATGATGCTTTCGGACACCGCGTTTTCCATTGACGAAGCCATGTGGCGGCAACAGTTGAGCGAGGTGTGCGGGCGGGTATTTCAACCGCCGCAGATCACCCGTATGGGTACGGCGGCACGGGTGTTACTGCGTGAGCGCCCGCGTTACAAAGTGGCGGTGGGGCAGGCGCAACTCACCTGTTCGGGTGAGCGGCTGTGCGGCGATGCCGCCGAAGTGTTCACCGATGCCGAAGGGCGCACCGTGCTGGTCATATCCGACGGTATGGGATGCGGCGGCCGTGCCGCGGTAGACGGTGCGATGGCGGCGGGACTCACCGCCCGTTTGTTGCAAGCGGGATTCGGCGCAGACAGCGTGCTGCGTATGGTAAACGCCGCGTTGATGGTCAAGGGCGGCAGTGAAAGCCTTGCCACGTTGGACGTGGCGATCATCGACCCGTTTACGGGTAAGACCTCGTTTTGGAAAGCGGGGGCTTCGGTATCACTGCTGTTCAGCGGCGGGCGCGTCAGCAGGGTGGAACAGTCCTCGCTGCCGCTCGGAATTCTGCGGGAGGTCACCTTTGCTCGCAGCGAAGATCAACTGGCAAGCGGGGACGTGTTGCTTTTGTTCAGCGACGGCGCGGTGAGCGAAAGCGTGGCGGCGGCCGAGGAGATCTTGCGGGAATACGATACGCAAGGCGGCAGTATGCAGAATTTGGCGGAAAAAGTAGCGTCGGCTGCCCGCCGCCTGCAACAGGCAAAAGGCGGGCACGAAGACGACGTCACGGTTTTGGCGGCGCGGGTGTATGTCGCGGAATAGATACGTTTTTTCTTCTTTTACAAACAGATTTGTACCGTACTCCATTCATACTTGAGTCGAAAAGCACTCGGCCGCTTTCTGTCGGTGATGTTGTTTAAAAACCGTTATCCGCTTTTTGAACAACGAGAAGATGTGTGTTTCAAATATGTGTTTATCGTCGCCTCGCGCTCATGCCGCGCAGGCACGACTTTCTTCACAAGAAAGTCGCAAAGAACGTGGGGAACCTTTCCGATAGGTTCCCCACACCCCTCCCGAGCGGCTTAAGGGTCTACCGACCCTTAAGAATTCCTTCCGCTTGTGCCGCGACCCGCGAATCTCTGCAACACCTATCCGACCTCCAAGGTAGCGATATGCCGCACGGGGATCTCGTTGACACCTTTTTCATAACGGGGGTATACCTGTTGCATAGTCTGCAAAAGAACGGCGATCTCCTGCTGTGTGCAGTCGTGATCCTCTCGCAATGCGCGCAGGCGTTCGGCGTAGTGCTTCATAGGCACTCTCCTCCCTTGCCGTAACATACATCGAATACGATGTATTGACGTTACACCAAAAGAGGTGTATAATAGGGAAGAGTTTTTTGGCCTTGTGCGAGAAAGGAAGAGAACGTGATGAAAAAACTGTTGACCTTTTTGTCGGTCGTTTGCTTTGTGCTGTCGGCTGTGCCCACCGTTGCCTTGCCGGCAGATGCCGAGTCGGCGGGCTATTACACCTATGAGATAAACGGCGGCGAAGCGACGATCACCGATGTGGACACCGCCATCAGCGGTGACGTGGTGATTCCGTCCGCCCTCGGCGGCTACCCCGTGACGAGCATTGGTGGTGGGGCGTTTGAGTATTGCCCCTCGCTCCGGTCGATTGAGATTCCCGACAGTGTGACGAGCATTGGGCCTTGGGCGTTTTCCGATTGCACCTCGCTCCGGTCAATCGCGATTCCCGACAGTGTGACGAGCATCGGTAATGGGGCATTTTCCTGCACCTCGCTCGTGTCGGTGAGCATCCCCAACAGCGTGACGAGCATTGAGTACGCGACGTTTTTTGGGTGTGATTCACTCACATCGGTCGTGATTCCTGTTGGTGTGACGAGCATTGGGGAGGATGTGTTTTTGGGGTGCGACTCGCTCACATCGATCACGATTCCCGACAGTGTGACAAGCATCGGGGGCGAAGCGTTTGCCAAGTGCACTTCGCTCGCAGTGATCGAGATTCCCGACAGTGTGACGAGCATTGAGAGCGGGATGTTTTCCGGTTGCACCTCGCTCGTGTCGGTGAGTATCCCCGATAGCGTGACGAGCATTTTTGGGGGTGCTTTTCGCAATACCGCTATCTATAACAGCCAAAGCGGTGTAGTGTACGTTGATGGCTGGGCGTGCGACGTGAACGGCGACTGCCCCACCACGGTGGTGATCCCCTCAGGCACAAAGGGAATTGCAGGGTATTCGTTTTCCTATTGCACCTCGCTCGTGTCGGTGAGCATCCCCGACAGCGTGACGAGCATTGGGGAAGGGGCGTTTTCCGATTGCACCGCGCTCCGGTCGATCGCGATTCCCGACAGTGTGACGAGCATTGGAAGGCTTACGTTTTCCGGTTGCACCTCGCTCCGGTCGGTGAGCATCCCCGACGGCGTGACGAGCGTTGGGGAGTGGGCATTTACCGATTGCACCGCGCTCCAGTCAATCGAGATTGCCGACAGTGTGATAAGCATCGGGGGGGGTGCATTTGAGAACACCGCCATCTACAACAGCCAAAGCGGTGTGGTGTACGTTGACGGCTGGGCGTGCGGTGTGAATGGCGACTGCCCCACCACGGTGGTGATCCCCTCAGGCACAAAGGGAATTGCAGGGTATTCGTTTTCCTATTGCACCTCGCTCCGGTCGGTGAGCATCCCCGACAGCGTGACGAGCATTGGGGAAGGGGCGTTTTACAGTTGCACCTCGCTCGTGTCGGTCGCGATTCCTACCGATATGATAAGCATCGGGAGTAAAGCATTTTGGAATTGCATCTCGCTCACGTCGGTCACGATTCCCGATAGCGTGACAAGCATTGAGTATCAGACTTTTTACTATTGCACCGCGCTCGTATCGGTGACGATTCCTGCCGGTGTGACGAGCATTGGGAGGTTTGCGTTTTCCGGCTGCGATGCCCTTGCGAACGTATATTACGGCGGCAGTGAAACCGACCGTGTCGCTATGGCTGTTGACCGCGACAACGAACCGCTGACAACCGCCACGTGGCATTATGCTAAAGCGTCCGCCGCCTTACTCGGCGACGTGGACGGCAACGGCGCGGTGAACTCCACCGATGCCCGTTTGACACTGCAATATGCGGTGCAGAAGATCGGCGCGGAGGGCTTGAACTTGACCTGCGCCGACGTGGACGGCAGCGGCGCGGTAAACTCCACCGATGCCCGTTTGATCCTGCAATATGCGGTGCAGAAGATCACCGCCTTCCCCGCATAAGAAAAACTTTGATTTCTAAAGAGGCTGTCGCGTTGCCCCAACGCGACAGCCTCTTTTTTTGAAAAATGCATACACGGCGAAATTGCGCGGTATACTACCTTCAAAAAGGAGGAATGTGTCATGAACGATACGGTCGAATTGCTGCAAAGCTGCCACCGCGGTACGGTTACCGCCATTAACTCGTTTGAGCAGGTGCTGGACCACGCACAAAGCGACAAATTGCGTGCACGGTTGGAAGATACGCTGACGCGTCACCGCGCACTGGGCAAAAACGTGGGGGAAGCGCTTCGCAACCACGGCACCGAGGCGGACGACCCGAATTTGATGGCGCGGGCAAGCGTGTGGCTGACCACCGAGATGCGTATGCTGATGGACAGCGAAAACCGTGACCATCAGGTTGCCAAACTGACCATTAACGGGTGCAACATGGGGATCCAAACGCTGAGTGAAGACATTAACCGTCTGCCGCACGCCGACAGCAAGGCCACCGACCTTGCCGCCTCGCTTATCACCGAAGAACAAAAACTGATGGACGATCTGCGCCTGTATTTGTGATCGGATATGTAAAAAAGACAAAGGCAAGTGAAGGCTTGTCTTTGTCTTTTTTGTGAGCGAAAACCACCGCCTATGCCGGTGGTTCAAAAAACTTTAGCGGTGAGTGGGAAAAGATACATCTTGAAAAGATGGACAATGAAACGATCAAAGAAGCCTTGCCTCCCCTTGTCAGGGGAGGTGATTTTTGGTCGTGAGAGCGACCGAAAATCGGAGGGGTAGTAGGAGAAACACGTTTCTGCGATGTTTCACTACCCCTCAGTCTCGCTACGCTCGCCGGCTCCCCTGACAAGGGGAGCTTTGGCAAAGGAGCGTCCGTTTACGGGTATCAAGTAACAATCCCCTCGCAGGTGTCAGACCGCAAAAAGCGCCTGCAGGCGCTGTCGGTAACAGAGCCTTACAGGCTTTTTACTATTGAGATCGAACGGGTAACGTTACTGCGGGTTGGTAAAAAACGACTTAAAACATTCCTTTTTCCGTTTGGTTTTGGTAATATTGAAAAATAGCGTTGACAACACCCGTTATAATGTAGTAGAATATACCCTGTCAGATTGTCTGCGTTGAAACGATGCAGGCAGAAAATAAACCAATAGGCGAAAGGAAGAAAAACAATGGCAAAAAGACTGTTATCTTTGATTGTAAGTCTGGCGCTGTTGCTGTCGTGTATCAGCGGGATCACGCTGTTTACGGCGGCGGACGATCTGCCCGAACCGTTTGAGTATTTTGACTTCAGCGGTAATCGCGGTGCGATTCAAAAATCCGGCGGTGTGGTTCGTCCGATCATGGCGAACAACAACGAAAACACCAGTGATCTGCGCGGCGGCTCGGCGATCGGTTCGACCGGTCTGTACGGCTACAAGATCACCCGTGAGGGCCTCGGTGTCTATTTCGGCGGTGCGCTTTTGAACAACGTGCCGGACGGCACCGGCGTGACGTATGCGGTGGAATATTACATCGACAGCGCCGAACCGCTCGAGGGCGACGTGATGCTGG
>SVPM01000034.1 GCA_015065865.1 Oscillospiraceae bacterium
CACTTTCGTGAGCATCGGCAGGATGGTCGTCTTGGTCGTGCCGCACACCTCGCAGGTGAAGGTCTTCACACCGGTCGCCGAAGTGGTCGGCTGAGTGGTGATCACACCGTCGTCCCACGTGTGTGCCGTGGCAGGTATTACCGTCTGTTTCACAATCACCATACCGCAACGACGGCAATATTTGCCTGCTGTAAGACCAGTTTCGTTGCAGGTCGGCTCCACGGCCGGCACTGTCACCGCCGTGTGTCCCAACGCTTTGATCGCCACCTGTTCGGCAAACACCTCGCCGCAGGCAGCGCAATAGCGCCCCTCGCTCAGACCGGCTTTGCTGCAAGTAGCATCATACCCCTCCAACACCACGATATCGTGGCCTTGTGCGGGAATGACCTCTTGCGCCGCAAACACTTCGCCGCAGGCGGAGCAATGTTTTCCTTCGGTCAGCCCATCAGTTTCGCAGGTTTCTTTCACCGCAGGGTCAACTACCACCGTATGGCCCGTCGCAGGGATTCGCTCTCCTGCCGTAAGCACTTCGCCGCACGTTGCACAGTGCGAACCCGCAGTGATGCCATCGGTGGTGCAGGTCACTTGGAGGGCGCCATCTTCCACTGCCGTATGGCCTGTTGCCGCAACGGTTTTCTGTGCCGTAAGCACTTCGCCGCAAACACGACAATATGTCCCCTCGCTCGTGCCGTTTGCCGTGCAGGTGGGCGGGGTCGCAGGTATGGTCACGGCCGTGTGGGCGATATCTTCCTCCACCGCGCCGCCTTGCATAACCGCCAGATAATCGAGATGCGCCTGTGTATAATCACTGCCCGTGGTGAGGGTCGTTTCTGCAAGTAACTGCCATCCCGTTACCGCCGTAACGTTCAGCGAACAGGCGTTGCTTGTCGCCAACAGGCGATACCGTGCATCATACACCGCTACGCGGTAGGTGCACGCGCCGCTCGTTTGCATATTCAATTCCACACGGATACGGTACCATTCGTTGGTAGAGAGTTGGCCTGCGTCTGCCCAACTGTAGTCATTCTTCACCTGCAGCTGGTTGCGGTTGTCGATCCTCCACAGGTTGACCGCTGTACCTCTTTGGTTATAGACATCGAACAACAACTTACCCCCATAGGACGAACGAATGCTATCCACCCTCAACCGCATCTCCACACAATAATTCGCACCTATCGATAAGGTAAACTTGTTTTTCGCCGTAAGCCCCGTCTGGCCGACACTTCCGCCGTTCAGAAGGGTCGCCCTCCCATCCGCCACCGTCACAGTGGTGCCCAACGTGCCGAGTTTCAGCTCGCTCGCCACGTTCGCATAATCGGTAAACGCCTCGCTGTACAGCACCGCAGCGCCTTGCGGCACCGTCATATTCTCCGCCGCGTCCACACGGGTCTGTGTGGTGGCAGAATACACGTGCCGCATCGCACCGAGCGCGTTCACCTCGGTAAGCGGTTTGATATAGAAACTGTACGCCACCGAAAGATTTTGCGGATTTTGCACCGCCGACACCAGCTCACTCGGCTGGGGCAGGTCGTCAAACACGCTGTCGTACCACGTCAGCAACATATTGATAAGATTTAACTTGCCGTTTTCGCCGATGTTTGCCATCGGCACCGAACTCATATACACCGAGGAAAACACGTTCAGCGTGCCGTTTTCCACGTCAAACATATAATCGGGGTTTTCATACAGTGCCGCGCCGAACACGTTTACCACCGCATCACAATCGCCACCGAGGTGAATGAGGTTCATCTCCGCCTCCTGCCGTTCGGGAACCCACGTAAACGCAGTGGTCTGCAAACTGATGAAATCCACCCGCCGTGCCGCCTCGATATTCATCGAAACCGAGCAACAGTCAGAGTTTTGCCCCCATATCGTAACGTCCGCCAACCCCGTTTCTTCCGGCACCACGTTGATACCGGTGTAGCCGCAATAATTCATGTTGCCGAAGTGGAGTTGGTTTTCCACGTGACCGATGGTGTACGCATTGAGGTTGTGGCCCGAGAACATATACAGATCCATTCTCCACGCTTCACGTGCTTCGTTCGAGGGGTCTTCCACCACACGCGGCCAAACACCGCGCGTGCCCACATCACCGTAAGTCCACGAAGTATACTGCAAGTGGCAATTTCGCACCACGCCGTTTTCGGCACCGCCGCCGACTTGCACAAAGTTCGCAAGTGCACTGCCGCGGAAGGAGTCGATGTAGTGGTTGTCGCAACGATAGGTCTTAAAGTCCACACCGCTCCAGCTGTTGCGGCTGCTCACGTTAATGACGTAAGCACCGTCGCCGCGCCCTTGCACCGTGTGGGCATACGGCACGAATTTACCGTCCGCCTGCACGTTTTGTTCGGGATAGTTGATCTGCACGCCGCGCAGACCCGCACCCGCCTCCAAAACAAACGTGGCGGCATCGGGTTGATTCTTGCCGTGATAGATCTGGAAAATGGTGCCGACGCCGTTATGCATTTCGGCTTGGCCGAAGTCCAGCGACCCCAACAACTCCACACCCGTGGGAACCGTAACGGCGTTGTCGATACGGTAGAATCCGGGTTGCAGGAACACGGTGCCGCCCGTTTTCGCCTGTGCCGTGAGCAGAGCGTTCAGCGCTTCCGACACGTCGGTCTTACCCGTGTTATCGAGTTCTGCCACCGTAACCGCATCGGATGCGGGGCGATGATGCTGATACAACCCCTCTTCACGGGAAATAACGGGCATTTCTTCGGTGATGGGGTTTTCATCCTCCTGTACAAGCAGGCAATGCGCCTTGTTGTTCACCGTGATGCGATTGCCGTTTTCATCCGTCACCGCCGCTAACAGCGCCGCTTGTGTCGCCGATTCCAGCATCACCGTGGCAGTCGCTGTGTAAAACACCGTATCCAGCACGGTGAGGCGGCCGCCGCGCACCAAAAAATCACCGCGGCGAACCGTGGACGAAAGGAATGAAATCATACCGCTCTTACCCTCTGCCAACAGTGCCGTGTCTGCCGTGATGTCCGCGTCGATCACGTTCAGCCGCGGGTTGCCGTGGGAGAGAATGCCGTATTCACAATTTTTGATGGTAAGACCGTTCATCACCATACCGGCACCGCTGATGTTGTCTACACGCAGAGCGGTGTGACAATCTTCCAACGTGATGTTATAACACTGGCCGTTGGGATACCAGTCGCCGCCGCCCGACTTCGCAAAATGCAGCCCCACTGCATAGCCCTTGATCGTGCTGTAGGTGGTCCACGACCAGTCCATACGACGAATAAGCAAACCCGTTGCATTCGTATACAACCAATCGCGCAACGCTTTTTTCTCGGCATAGGTATAGGGTGCTTGCGGAAGGCCGGAATTTATCCAGTATTCGGGTGCAAAATTTACGTTTTCCATGCCGTAGGAGTCGGTACACATATCGATATCGATACCGACCGACAACGGCGTGCCGTAAACGTTCTCCATATCGGGACAACTGCCGGAACGGAAAGTAATGCCGCAATAGGAGTTTACCAGCGTAACGTCCTTCAGGTGGGTCGTCGTACCCATTTTAATGGTGCAGGGGTAGGTTTTTGGACTCTTGGCATTCTGCTCGGGATACCAAAAAGCCAAACTGCGTAGATAGGAGTTGTCGCACATATTCACGAACGTCGCTTGGTCAGCATATACCGCAAGCACGGTGCCCTCCACCGCCGCGCGGTCATTGGGGTTCACCCAATCGCCCTGCAAGGTACAACCCGTCGGCAACAGGATCTCGTTATAGCAAGGATAGACACCCGCAGGAATATACAGCATACCGCCGCCTTGCTTGGACAGACCGTACAACAAACTTTGAATGACAGGCGCCCAATCCTCCACCGGCAAAAGGTTGTGTTCTTCGGCGTAGGTCACAAGGTTATATCCCCCGACTACCGCCGTATCGGTCACAAACGTGGAGGCAGGATTTTGCGCTTCAAACTGCGGCGGATCTGCCTCGAACATGCCTTTTCCGGGCAGTGTTGCCTCTTCGGCGGTAAGTGGCTGTGTCAAGTCCACCAGACGCATATTGCAAAAACGGATCTCAATGCGTTCATCGGGCCAATTGCTCATCAGCGAAAAATATATACGCACAAAATTCAAATTCGTGGGATCCAGCGCACCGCCCGTCACTGTGTTGAACCACGCAAGATCCATTACGTTACGGGTCCACGTTTTCGCCGCACCGTGAAAACGATATGCCAGATTCATCGCGTGCTCGTTCATATCGCAGACACCCGAGGAGGTCAGTTCCATTTGTCCGTTTACTCTGCCGTTGGCTAACATTTTGACCGCATTTTCATCGCCGTCAACATAGTAATCGAATTGAATGCCCAGTTTTCCTTTTTCTATTTGACCGCTTGCGGGATACCCCCACTGTGTGAGGTCGATTCCACCGACCGCACTGCCCGAGCCGGCAAACACTTCGCCCGAGGCATAGGTTTGCACGGCGTACGTATAAGGGAATGCCGCGAGTTCTTTGTAGCCGAGGGCCGTATATGGGGCGTCGTATGTTGAAAGTTCATCCCCCGCCGTGCCGTCGCCGATGGGAGGGGCGGTGTCCAACGGCGCGGTCAGATCCACGATCTGCACGTTGGCCACTTTGATACAGGCGTGCTGGTAGGTGCAAGAGGCGGGCACACCAACGTATATACGCATATAGTCGAGTGCCGTCGGGTCAAAAACACCGATCGCCTGTTTAAATTCGGCAAGATCGATCACCGTGCGCGACCACGCGTTGGCAACCCAATCCAACCGCGCGGCAGAAACGGCCACTTCTTCCACATCACACTTGCCGGACGACGTAAGTTCCAGTTGTCCCGAAACCTGCCTGTTTCCCATCGCCGTTACCACATCGGCCTTACCGGACACACAAACGTCCAACTGCAAACCGAGTTTGCCCGCAGGGATATTACCGCCGGCGGGATACCCGTAGGCCGTGAGGTCAATGGGATCAAAAGTGACCGCATACGAATATATCTCGTTGCGTGTATCCACCGTCCGTGAGCCATTGTAGGCATACGGAATCGAGACGAGCGCAGTATACGCCCCGCTTGCCGCCCACGCCACGGTCGATACCATCGGCAACAACATCGCGATCGAAAGCAATACCACCAACATCCGTTTCATCGTTCTTTGCTCCTTTAAGATCAATCTTCGGGGAAGAAGGTGCGCTCAAGCGTCAAGCACACCGTGTGGTATACCGGCAGGTGAAGCTCCTGCACTTTAAACGTTTCGGTTTCGGGCACTCTCACCGTGACGTCGGCGAGCGCCGAGAGTTTGCTCTCTTTCGCGCCCGTAAGCGCCACCACTTTCATCCCCTTGGCGTGCGCGACCTTGGCCGCAAGCACGGCATTGCGGGAATTGCCCGAAGTGGAAAGACACCACAACACATCCTCTGGTCTGCCGTAGGCATAGGTAAGTTGGGCATACAGCGTATCTGCCGCCACGTCGTTCACAAACGCGGTGGCCACTCCGATCTGGCTGGGAAGCGAAATAGCAGGCAAGCCCTGTTGCAGATGTTCCAAAATATACCCTCCTTCCTCGTCGTCCGCCAAAGCGGCCGCGAGGGTGTTGTCGGGGCGGCGGGTGAGCACGAAACTCTTCATCAATTCACCCACGATATGTTCACAGTCGGATGCACTGCCGCCGTTGCCGCACACAAGCAGTTTGCCGCCGGCACGAAAACTCGTTTCCAACGTGGTAATAAGCGCTTCGATATCCGCCGCGCAAGGGGTCAATACGGGATACCGTGTTATCAACTCTTTCATTTCACACACTCCTTCTTGGCATATGCCGCACAGGACAACGCCGCATAATCACCGATACTGTTACCCAGTGCAGCAGGCACCACACGGCACGCCGTGCGGGTGTGGAACAGTGCTTCCCGCTCGATCACGGCTTCCATCGCTTCGCGAAGCAGGTCCTCACTGCGGGCAAACACACTGCCGATCACAATACATTCGGGGTTCAAAATATCCATCAACACCGAAAGCCCCGCACCGAGTTTTTCGGCACACAGGGCGTACACGCGGCGGGCATCTTCATTCCCCGCGTATGCCGCTTCGGCGATGCTCTTCGCAGTAACGGCGGGCAGGTCGGCCATCGTCTTACAATACGACACCGCGCGACCGCACTGCAACTCCTCTTGCGCCAGCATACGGCCGAGCGCCGCCAGACCGTTGCCCGAACAAAAGCCCTCGAACGAGCCGCTTTTGCCGTAACCGACAGGCCCCCATTCGCTCATACGCATATGGCCGACTTCACCCGCCATACCGGTAGTGCCGTCGTACAATTTGCCGTTTAAGATCAGTCCGGCACCCATGCCGCTGCCGAAAGTCAAGAACACCATATTTTCGGTGCCGCGCCCCGCGCCGTACCGCCATTCGGCCAGCGCGCAGGCATTGGCATCGTTTTGCAAAAACACCGCTTCGCTGCCGAGCAATTCCCGCACGATATCCACCGCGGGCACCTCGTCCCAGCCGGGGAGATTGGGGGGTGAGAGAATGTATCCCGTGCGGCTGTTCAGCGGGCCGCCGCAGGAAATACCCACTGCCGAAAAATCATCCGTCATCTCCCGTGCCATATCGCACAGTTGCTTTAAAATCTCATAAGGGGTGACGCTGTGATCGGTCGGTATTTCGCGGCGGGATTCGATATGTAACCCGTCCGCGGTTTCCGTGCCGACCGACACGGCACACTTGGTGCCGCCGATATCCAAGCCGATCATCTTACTTCCCCCATTCCATAAAGTCGGTTTCGATGGCTTTGCCGTCCTTGATAAGCAACGTTTTCACACCGTGGTGCGGCACCGCAATTTCAAAGGTATCGTCAAACAAGCGCACCTTAACGACGGTGTTGCGCCCTTCCACCTCGTTCAAACGCAAAACTACCCCCTCGCCATCTTCAGCGGGCTTAACGGCGGTCACCACCACGTTTTCCTTCGACAGTTCGATACCGCCGAAAGCGGTGGGCAGACTGCCGCGGTGGAAGGTGTCGATCACCGCCGCGAGCGGCTGACACAATTCGTCGGTGCGGCGCGCGGCATCCGCTTCGGTCGCAAACGGGAACAGCAAATAGGTGAAACGCTGGTCGCCTTGATCCATATATTCGTAGTATTCATCCCGCTCGCCGAAATGGTCGGCATACGCCGTGCCGCGCAAAGCGGTCAACTGCAATTCCTTATCATGTACCGAGAAGCTGTACTTCGAATCGGTGGTGAGCGCCATATCGCCCACGCGGAACCAACCGACACACGCGTGCTCAGCACCGTCGTTACTGCGTGCAATGCTGCCGAACGGGATCTGACAACGCGGTGCGGCCTCACCCGCCGCCGTGTAACCGAATTTCAGCACGCGAAGCGGTTCGCGGTAATCCGCCTTCACCTTCACCTGCACGGTATCACTGCCCGCAAACAGCGTGTAATCGCGAACGAGGGTGGACGCCCCGAACGTCTGGGTCACACGGAAGGTAGCGCGAATCGGGCCTTCTTCGATACATTTCACCGTGCCGCTGACGTCGCAGGGCAATTCGGTCTCATACGCATTCATACCGTGCGCCCACGTGTCATAAGGCGTGTCATCAAACAGGTGGGTCTTGCTTGCCGTGATGATCGCACGGTTGTTTTTGAGGTCAAACAACGTGGCCAGTTCGCCCGTTGCGGGGTCAAAAGACACGCGTACCAAGCCGTTATCCATACCGTGTTCGGTGATGGTAAACGGATTTTCATAGGTATGTTCCGCACACTCCACACGCATACGGTACATCCGCCAGCCGAGGGCGGGCACGTCCGCTTGGAAGATCACACCCGTGCGCCCTTTCTCTTCCTTACCGTCGGTCTTGGAATCGCGCACCTTTTGAATGGGAAGGACGTTCCCACACTCGTCGGTAACCTCCTGCGGGAGTTTTCGCAGATGCACCGGCATCTTCACTGCATGCGCGTGAGGGTTGAATACCACGATGGGGGTGCCGATGCGCTCCGCTTCCACCCACGAAAGAGCGCCCTGATAGGGGAAATCCCCCGTGGTGTCGATATTCCACGCGATCTGCTGAGCGGCAAAGTTCGCTTGCCGTGCGGCAATCGCCTGTGACTCGCCGTAAAATACGGCGGCATCGTCATACGCCTCTTTAATAGAGCAACCGCCCAGAATATCGTGGAACTGGTTAAACAGCACGTTTTTCCACGCGCGATCCATTTCGGCGGCGGGGTACGCCGTGCCGATGACTTCGCGGGAGAGCACCGACAGTTTTTCGGCGGCGAGCAACGCATTTTCCGAAACGCGGTTGCCGCGCTTCACGTCACTGCACGCGGCGTAACAGCCTTTGGCGTGGAACTGCAGGTCGTCCTCCACCAGCGGCATTTCGCGCCCTGCGTTTTCCGCAAAGAAACGGTCGGGATCGGAGTATACGTAGTTTTCGCCCAGATGCTCGTGCATCTTGTTCAAGAGATCGATGGTCACGCCGCCGCCGTGATTGCCCACGCCGTAAAACGCCATACCGTCGCCGGTGCAGTTCTCCTCAACGCGGTGAAAGACCTCAATGGGGTCGTCAAAGAAGTTGCCGGCACTGCCGATGTTGTAATACTCCTTGATGCGCCACGTAGTTACCTCACTGCCGTCCGCCGAACGCCAGCGGAACAGATCGTCGGGCAAGGTCTTTTCGTGCGGCATCGGACGCATAAAAACATAGTTTTTAAGCCCGCCGTGCCGCAGGATCATCGGCAGATTGCCGTTATGGCCGAACGAGTCTACGTTATACCCCGTTTCGGCGGTCGTGCCGAACTTTTCTTTAAAATACCGTTGGGTAAGCAGGGCGTGACGAGCAAACGACTCGCCTGCCGGCAGGTTGCAATCGGGTTGCAACCACCAGCCGCCGACCAAACACCAGCGTCCTTCCGCCACACGGGCGCGGATCTCCTCAAACATCGCGGGATCACTCTGCTCGATCCACGCGTAATACGACCCGCACGCGGCGGCAAACGTGAAATCGGGGAAATCTTTCATTCTGTCCAGTGCCGCACGATAGGTCGCCTTGATCTCGGCAAACCCTTCCTGCCACTGCCACAGCCAAATGGGGTCTAAATGGGAGTTTCCGATCAAATGCATCTTCTTCATGTCCACACCTCTCCTTTTACATTCATATTATCACATATCCCGACACATATTGCCTATAGGATTTTTTTGGTAATAGGTTGCGTTTTGTTTGATTTTAGAACAAACGCCGCCGTTCATCCGTGCCTTATCCGTTAGAATTCCCACACCATACCGTCGTATGAGGTGACGAAACCACGTGCCGCGGCAAAGGGAGCAAAATCGTCATATAACGCCAGATCGCCGTTATGAGAAAAATGGTTTAACGCGAAAGCGGTGTCGCCGTCGGCAAACCCTTCTGCCAAAAGGCGATCGCGGCATTCCTCATTAATGGTAATGCACATATGTGCGCCGCGGTAGATGGAGGCTTTGGCCCCCTCGGTGCAATCCATCGACACCGCGTTCAAACGGGGTTTCTTTTCACGCAAAAAGGCCCACGTTTCCTCGGGAAACACATCGGTATCGTGTGCGTACAGCAGAGTGGTCCCGTCTTTTTCGATGAGATAGATAAACGGATGTGTCGTGCCGTGTGCCGCCTTCAGCGGCGTGATCGTATGACCTGCGATCTCCACCTCTTGAAAAGGTTGCAAAATGTGCAGTTGGGCGTTGCCGGCCGACTGTTCGATATGCTCGCCGATGGCGGCGACGAGATCCTCACTGCCGTAAAAATGGAATGGCGGAAACCCTTCGGGTATCACCGAAAACCCACGGCGAAAGTACGCCGTTTCCGCAGGGCAAAGATGGTCCGCGTGTACGTGGGTGACAAGACAGTGGCGCACGTTCAAAAGATCCACCCCATACAGCATAGCGTGGTAGAACGTGTCGCCGGGGAAATCCAGCAACAACGTATCGTTCACCAACGCTTGCGAACGCGAACGAATGTTGCGTCCGCCGCGTTTTCGTGCTTTTTCACAATCGTCGCAGGTGCAAAACGGCGCGGGCAGCCCCTCCGCCGCCGCGGTGCCGAGATATTGTAACCTCATAACAATAACCTCCTTATATCTATAACAGTATTGTGCCATAATCTTCCCGTCTTGTCAATTGCACATTTGTGTGATATACTGATATACAGAAAAGAGAAAGGAGGGCGTGTCTTGAAACTCTTTACCAGCAGTTTTCATATTCCGCAGGGCAGCATCAGCGCATCGGAAAAGAGAGAATTCGAGGGTGGCGCCGTCCCTCACATTCACGAATTTTTTGAGTTGGAGATGATCTTGGGCGGTACAGGCGAAGCGTTTATAAACGGCGTTTCCTACCCATTGACCGAAAACACCGTATTTCTTCTCACCCCCGCTCACATCCACGAAGCACGGCTGGAAAACACCACCCTCATCAACGTGATGTTTCAAGGCAACGTGGCCGATGCGATGATGGCACTGGCTATACAAGATATACCCGTATTCCGCTTGACCGATGAGGAAGCCGCCTTCGTTCGTCCCCTCTTGAAGGAGATCGTAGACGTCCATCGGGATGACCCCCTCTATGCCGTGCGCCTGCTTCACTGTGTGCTGGAAAAACTGGCACGGTGTCAAAATGCCGTAAAGGCCGATGCACCGCCTCTTTTGCAACGCGCGGTTATGTATACATTGGAACATTTTCGCGAGGAATTGACCGTCACGCAGGTCGCACGCTTTTTGGGGCTGTCCCGCGCTTACTTCAGCGATTTGTTTCGTCACGAATTCGGGGTGCCGTATAAGGAATACCTCGACAGTTTGCGATTCTCCCACGTGTGTACGGCTCTCTCTTTTTCCGATCTGCCGATCCGCACCGCGGCGGAAAATGCGGGCTTTCGTGATTACGCAAACTTCACACGCCGTTTTAAAGATAAATTCGGCTGTACCCCCCGCGAATGGCGGGCAAAATAAAAACAACAAGGCTGTCGCTCATTTGGGAGCGACAGCCTTGCTTTTTACAACGTTTCTTCCCCGTCAAGAGAAGGTGCTTTTTGCAGTTATTCCTCGTAATCGAAGACGTCGGCGATTTGCAGTTCAATGGCTTCCTCCACCGTGTCGATGTAGGAGGAAAAGTCACTGCCCGCCGAACCGAACACCGTCTGGTACAGGCGAGAACGTGTCGCGCTGAACGCGGAAGAACATTTGGCCATCAACAGGGCCATATCGTACTGACCGTGACCCACCACGTATTCCGATACCATGCGGGTATCCTGTTCGGGGTGGCGCCAATAGGTATCCTTATAATCCGGCCAATAGATGTTCTCGAGCATCATACCGTGACGGCCGAGCGCTTCCAAAATGATGGACACCTCACGCAGATCTTCGTTGGTATCGGTCACACCGAATACCGAGGAGTTGTGGTCCACGCTGGAATAGTAGTCTTCCTGTTCCTCATCAAACTTCGGCAACGGAATAACGCCCCAGTCGTCCTCCATATCCTGCAGGCCGCCCACACCGGGCACGTAACCGAGGAACAGCGCGTGACCTTGTGCAAACATGGTGAAACGCTCCTGCCACGGGTCGTACTTGGTGATGTCCACCGTCTTATCTTTCTTCACGAAGTTATACATCTTTTCCACGATCTGATAGGTACGATCGGTGTTGCACGCGAGCGTCACCTTGCCCTCCTCATTCGTTTCAAAGAAGTGGCCGCCCAATGCAAAGTACAGCGCATCGGTAAAGTCGCCGTCCGGCGCGGTGAGACCCCACAGATCCTGCGGCGAATCCAACACGCCCGTACCGTCGAGATCCATTGCCGCCGTTTCACAATATTCCGCGAGTTTTTCCATCGTCCAGCGGCCGCTGTCCACCAGTTCATAAGGATCCTCAAAGCCGTGCTGTTTCCAGATCGCCTCATTATAGTAAAGCAACCACGTCTGGGCCGTATCGAAAATAAAGGAACCGTTACCCACAAACGTCTTGCCGCCGAACGTAGACACGCGGCGGATATTCTGGTTCCACCATTCGTTATTCCAGTCCACGTCCAACTCATTCAGATCCATCATAAGATCGGCACCCACAAACTGGCCCATACTCCACTGGGTGGTAATGATGATGTCCGCTGCCTTGCCGCCGGCCGCCACTTCAGGTTGCACCACGTTGAAGATCTCTTCCGGACTGACCTGTGTCGCCGTAAGTTTACAGTTATACAGCGATTCCACCTCGTCCATCAACTGCAGCCACGTATCCGCAAACGGCGTTCCGGAAAGTTCGCGATTCCAGCGGCCCGAGTTCACATCGATAACCGTAAACTCATAGCCTTCCAGATCCACCGGCACTTCACCCGGCAACGGCTGAATGTCGTCTTTTGCGCCGCCGTTTCCTCCTCTGTTGCAGCCGCACGCGCCAAACACCATCAGCACCGCCAAGAGCAGCGCCACACCACGCGTTATGATCGTTTTCATATTCTCGTCCCTTTCTCACATCAATGTCTGTCTTTTACTATATCAAAAACTTATTTTCTTGTCAAGCAAAAGTGTACCTTCCGCTTGGCAGACGTTAAACCAAAGAAACACAAACAACGGAGAGGTTTCCCTCTCCGTTGCTTGTATCTTCCATTCGGCCTGTTTTTAGTCGTCGTACTCAAAGAAATCCTGAATCTCCATCTCAATGGCATCCTCCACCGTGTCGATGTAGGAGGAGTAGTCGGGGCCGGCTTGCTTGAACACCGTTTGGAACAAGCGGCCGCGCGGCGCCTGAAATGCCGCGCCGCAATTCGCCATGATCAGCGCCAAGTCGTGCTGACCGTGACCCACCACATATTCCGAAACGATACGCTCGGATTCGGAGTCACGCCAGTAGGTATCCCTGTAATCCGGCCAGAAGATCTGTTCCAGAATCATCGCGTGGCGACCGATCGCCTCGAGCAGAATGGACACTTCGCGCAGATCTTCGTTGGTGTTGGTCACGCCGAACACCGAGGAGTTGTGATCCACACCCGAGAGGTACTCTTCCTGCTTTTCGTCAAACTTCGGCATCGGGAGAACAAACCAGTCGTCCTCCATATCCTGCAATCCGTCCTTGCCTACCATGTAGCAATAGAAGAGTGCACCGCCCCCGATAAATTGCTGCACGTGTTCCACCTCGCCGTACCCCAGAAATCCGTACACGTTATCCTTCTGGATCATATTGTACATCTTTTCCACGATCTCGTAAGTGCGCGGGGTGTTACACGCCAGTTTCACGTGGCCCGTTTTTTCGTCCGCCTTGAAGAAGTGACCGCCCATCGCTTGGAACCACGCATCACAAAGGTCGGCGTCCGAGGCGACCACGCCGTAAATGTCTTCGGAAGAATCCGGCTTGCCGCTGCCGTCGTTGTCACGGGTGGCCGTGCGGGCATACTCGCGGAATTTGTCGTAAGTCCATCGGCCGCTATCCACCAATTCATACGGATCTTCAAATCCGTTTTCTTCCCAGACGGCTTTGTTGACATAGCACAGCCATGTTTTCGCCGTGTCAAAAATAAACGAGCCGCCGCCCACATATGACTTGTTGTTGTAGGTCGTGGTCTTGCGAACGCTTTGATTCCACCACTCGTTGTCCCAGTTCACGTCCAGTTCGTTCAAGTCCAACATCATATTGGCGCCGAGATATTCGCCGAACTGCCACTCCGTGCTGATGATCAAGTCGGCGCATTTCCCGCCTGCTGCCACTTCGGGTTGCACCGTGTTGAACATTTCGCTAGGCGCTTTATAGGTGGCGGTGATGGTGCAGTTGTACAAGGATTCCACCTCGTCCAACACCTGCAGCCATGCATCGTAAAACGGCGTACCCGACGCTTCGCGATTCCAGCGACCGCTGTCAAAATCCAACACCGTAAATTCATATCCGTTCAGATCCACCGGCACTTCACCGTCCAACGGCTGCACATCGCCTCCGTCGGGCCCGTCGATTTTGGGCGCACACCCGCACACCGTTGCTGTTAAAAGCAACGCCAATAGCAATGCCGTCAACCGTATTCCATACCGTTTCATATGACCAACCTCCTTACTATTTGAGCATAGCGTTTCTGCTTTAAAAAGTCAATCCATTCACACAAACGCCTATATTTCTGACCCAAAAACACAAACAACGGAGAGGTTTCCCTCTCCGTTGTTTTAATGTGTATTACATTAGGCTTCGGTTTCGGCTTCGGTTTCAGCCTCGTACTCGAAGAAATCCTGAATCTCCATCTCGATGGCTTCTTCCACCGTATCGATGTAGGAGGAGAAGTCAGGGCCGGCCTGAGCAAACACCGTGCTGAACAGGCGGCTGCGCGGTGCCTGGAATGCCGCACCGCAGTTCGCCATGATCAGCGCCAAGTCGTGCTGACCGTGACCCACCACGTATTCCGAAACGATACGCTCGGATTCGGGATCACGCCAGTAAGTATCCTTGTAATCCGGCCAGAAGATCTGTTCCAGAATCATTGCGTGGCGACCGATCGCCTCAAGCAAAATTGACACTTCACGCAGATCTTCGTTGGTGTTGGTCACGCCGAAAACGGCCGCGTTGTGGTCCACACCCGAAAGATAATCTTCCTGCTTTTCGTCAAACTTCGGCATCGGAAGCACGAACCAGTCGTCTTCCATATCCTGAAGACCGTCCTTACCAACGGTATAGCAATAGAACAAAGCGCCGCCGCCGGTGAACTGCTGCACGTGTTCCACTTCGCCCAAGCCGAGGAAGCCGTACACGTTATCCTTCTGAATCATGTTGTACATCTTTTCCACGATCTCGTAGGTGCGGGTGGTGTTACAAGCGAGAACCACTTTGCCGTCTTCTTCGTCTGCCTTGAAGAAGTGACCGCCCATCGCCTGGAACCACGCATCACAGAAGTCGCCGTTCGCAGCGATAACACCGTAAACGTCCTCCGAAGAGTCGAGTTTACCGCTGCCGTCGTTATCCTTCGCTGCTGCGATCGCATACTCACGGAACTTGTCATACGTCCACTTACCGCTGTCAACCAACTCATAGGGATCTTCAAAACCGTGCTGATCCCAGATGGCTTTGTTGACGTAGCACAGCCACGTTGCGCGGGTATCGAAGATGAAGGAACCGCCGCCGACGTACGACTTGTTGTTATACGTCGTAGTCTTACGGATACTCTGGTTCCACCACTCGTTGTCCCAGTTCACGTCCAGTTCGTTCAAGTCCACCATCAAGTTCGCACCGAGGAACGCGCCGTACGCATGCTCAGGGCTGATGATGATGTCCGCAGACTTGCCGCCGGCCGCGATTTCGGGCTGCACGACGTTGAACATATCCTGCCAACCCACGGCCGTTGCCGTAATATCGCAGTTATAGAGGTATTCCACTTCATCCACCAACTGGATCCACGCATCGGCATACGGAGTGCCCGACACTTCCTGATTCCAGTTGTCCGCGCCGCCGTGGCAGAGAACAGTAAACTCATACCCCTGCAGATCCACCGGTTCTTCGCCTTCCATCGGTTGGAAGACGTCGTCGCCGCGTTCGTGCTTATCGCCCGAACAACCGCAGGCAGTAAACACCATCAGCACCGCCAAAAGCAGTGCCACGCCACGTGTCAAAAAAGTTTTCATAACACAGATCCTTTCCTTTATATAAATGGTCACTTCATATTATACGGTGCAAGCACGCAATTGTCAAGATGTTCGCCGAAGAACGCAAAAGTTTATTTTCGCCCCGTTGACTTGATCGCAAAAGTGTGTTACTATCTTTAGGAAGGACGGTGAAACTATGTCGTTTTTAGTCGGTTGTAACTACTGGGCATCCTACGCGGGGTGCAATATGTGGCATCACTGGGATGAATCGGTGGTACGTCAAGATCTTTCGCGGCTGGCAGCAGACGGTATGAACTGCCTGCGCGTGTTCCCCGTTTGGTCGGATTTTCAACCTGTCGTGCCGATTTTCGGTGGTGGCGGTGTCGTGCGCGAATATCGTATGGCCGATGGTTCCCTTCCCCAAAACCCTTGGTGTTTGGATGAAGAGATGCTTCACCGTTTTGAGGTGCTGTGTGATGCGGCGGCAGAAAATGGGATACAACTGATCGTGGGGCTTCTCACCGGTTGGATGAGCGGGCGTTTATACGTGCCCGCCGTGCTGAACGGGGTGAATTTACGCACCGACCCTCGCGCCCTTTTGTGGGAACAGCGGTTTGTGGAAGGATTTGTCACTCGTTTGAAGCACCATTCCGCTATTTTGGCGTGGGACCACGGTAATGAGTGTAACTGTATGTGGCAAACTGCCACGCGTGACGAAGCCGCCGCGTGGACCGCCGCCATAACCAACGCCATCCGTGCCGCCGACCCTGCGCGCCCTGTAATTTCGGGTATTCACGACCTCTCGCTCGATAGTGTGTGGCATATTGACGATCAAGCGGCGTATTCCGATATGCTGGTCACCCACCCCTACCCGTTTTGGGTGCGCCACGCCGACCGTCACCCGATGCTGTCGGTCAAGACGCTGGTGCACGCCGCCGCACAGACCGCGTTTTACGCGGATCTTGCGGGTAAACCCTGCTTGGTGGAAGAGATCGGCACTATGGGGCCGATGGTGTGTTCGGACGAAACCGCCGCGGCGTTTTTGCGTATCAATATGTGGCACGCCCACATCTATGACCGTCCCGGTTTTTTGTGGTGGACTGCGTTCGACCAGCCGTTCGGCGAGCCGCCGTATGAAGACTTTGCAGCGGAACGCGAACTGGGGTTATACACCGCAAACGGTAACCCCAAAGCGTTTATGCAGGAAATGACCGCTATGGTCGCACGGCTGAAAAGGATGTCGCGCCATACCGATCGCCAGGTGGATGCGGTGTGCGTGTTGCCTCGCAATGTGGATTCGTGGAAAATTGCGTTTGCCGCCTACATGCTGGCTGTACAGGCAGGTGTTTCCATTGAGTTTACGGATCGTATAAAACCCATTCCGGATGCCAACGCGTATATTCTGCCGGCTGTTACGGGAACGGACGCTCTGCCCAAGCGCACCTATGACGACTTGAAGCAACGTGTAAGAAACGGCGCTAAATTATACCTGTCGCTATGTAGGGGTATGTTATCGGAATTTGAAGAGTTGACCGGCCTTTGTGTTGAGGACAGCGGCGGCGCGTTCACCTGCCGCTTTGAGGCGGACGGTGTCGCGATCGAAGGGTACGGTGAGCGGCAGTTGATCTATCGCGGCGAAACCGGCGGCCTGCACCGTCATTGTTACGGAAAGGGTTGTGTATACACATTGGATTTCTCGCCCGAACAGCATTTGTTTGACCACGATCCCGAAAACTCCCCCTATTATCATATTTACCGCGAAGTGTTCCGTGAGGAGATCACCGCCTACCCCGTGTCGTGTGACGACCCCGCGGTGGGGATTGTGTGGCATCCCGCAAGCGGTTGTTGCCATCTCATCAATTACAGCGGTCGTGAAAAGACGGTAGCCGATCATACCATTCCACCCTTTGATGCCGTGGAGGTGCCCGTATGAAGCCAAAAAGCACCACACCCAGTCCCTTTTCCGCGCGTCTGCGCGAATTACGCACCACGGCGAAGATGACCCAACAAGAAGTGGCCGACCATTTACAAATTCGTCGTTCCACTTACGCCTATTACGAAACGGGTGCGATCGAACCGCCGCTGACATTGCTTCAACAACTGGCAACGGAATTCCGTGTGACGGTGGGGTATCTTTTGGGAAACGATGAGATCGCCGCTATGTTGCCGATACGTCAAGACTCCCCCGACCCGTTGGACGGAGCACGGCTGATGGGCGAGTGCGACCGCGAAGAGCGCGCCTTTCTTTCGCTTCTTCGCCGTTTAAACGCCCCCGCGCGTGACAAATTGCGTGATTTCTGCCACGATTTGTTGCGGGAAAACACCACCCCCGAAGATTTTGAGGCACTGATGGCCACCCACGTGCACACCATCGACGAATTGTTTGAACAAAAAGAGAACTAAGCAAACAGCCCTGCAAGCATCTGCAGGGCTGTTTGCTATTGTGCTTCATAACGTGCTTTTTCAATGCACAACGCTTCTTTGATCGGTGTGAAATCTGCCGCCGTCAGTCCGGTGACCGCTAAAATTTTACGGTTATCCATTAAACGGTTGTACATACGGTCGTATCGGAACGCCTCGTAATTGAAGCGGTTGGTTGCTTTTAGATACTCCTCGGTGGAAACCCATTTGTACGAGAGACCAAACACCTCCGCATATGCGTCTGCCACCTGCTCCCACGTGAGGTTTTGCGCCGTCGAAACGGTAAACGCTTCGCGGAAGGCGGCGGGTTTAAAGAGAAGGTTAGCAATCAGTTTGCCGCTGTTGCCCGCCCAATCCAGTCCTGCCACCAGTTCCTTCACCTCTACAGGTAGCGGCACCGTTTCACCGGCAGCCATTTTGTCCAACAGTGCTGCACCGGTATGCGTTACCAAATCAAAACGGTATTTTGAAAAGGAAATAACGGGGCGCACCACCGTCCAATGATTCTCGGCCGTGGAAGCCATATAGTGTTCACACCACGTTTTCGGCACGGCATATCCTTCCCTTTGCAGGAAAACCGTATCGGTGAGCACATCCAGCAATTTCGGCGCCGACTCGGTAATGGGGTGCTGTTCGTCCGCGTATACGCGGTATGAAGACAGGAAGATCAGATGGCCACACCGTTTCATCAACAGCCGATGAACAATGGGGTAGATATTCGGATTGCTGTAGTGCAGAAAGTTCACAATGCCGTCATACCGACGATCTGCCAGAAAATTCTCCAAATAGGTATACGCCATTGCATCACCTTGGTAGTAGGTGACACGCGGATCGTCGGAGGTTCTGTCATCCAAACAAATGACGTCAATATGCGCGCAACCAAGCCGCAGCAATTCCGCCATGGTGTATTCGCCCAGCGTGCCGCTGCCACCGATGAGCAACACAGACATATTGTTATACATGGCTATTCCTCCTTTTGAACTCTGCTCATATTATAAGCGATTGCGGCACGGAAGAAAAGACAGTATGTTGTAAAAAATGAGGTAATTTTCTGCACGGATCCGCCGCGGTTCGAGAGGATCTCCCCGCTTACGACTCCCCGTTAGAAGATGATTGCACACCTGCGACGAGTTGTACGGACGGCAATTTGGCCACCCGTCAGCCTTGAAAGCATCAAGGTTGGTCGCGTTTTGATTTGCATAAGGGTAAAACCGCATATTAGACGTAAACTTCAAGAAACCGGTGGCCGTATATGCGCTCATACAAATTTCTGCCCGCGACGTTGTTTGAAAATCGCAAAGCGCTTTCAAACAACGCGAAACTATGTGTTTCAAACGTTTTTTCTTCGTCGCCTCGCGCTCATGCCGCGCAGGCAACCGCTTTCTTTGAAAGAAAGCGGTGCAAAAAACAAGCAATGCTACGGCAATATCCGAACGGATAAGATTTACAGTATGTTTAATCGGCTCCGTTCAAATTCTTCGACCTAAAACGAGTAGAATTTCGTGCGGTTTTAGGTGCGGAGAAGGTGGCGAGGCTGTCGCCTGTCACCGCCGACAAGCCGAAAAGCGGCGATACCGTTTTTCGGATGAGATAAACGAAAAAACTCCGCAGACGAAAAGTCTGCGGAGTTTGTGTTGGCGTCTACCTATCTTCCCGGGCCGCTTCCAGCCAAGTATTGTCAGCGTAGATGAGCTTAACTGCCGTGTTCGGGATGGGAACGGGTGTACCCTCATCGCCATTGACACCAACTATTCAAGGTTTGATACC
>SVPM01000035.1 GCA_015065865.1 Oscillospiraceae bacterium
CACCAAACTGCTGAACGAATAAGAGAAACCCCAAAAAAACCGCTCGTCCGTGGACGAGCGGTTTTTTAATCCTTTATGCCTTTCCAATAGGCTTCATAGGCCTGTTCGTTCTTGTTATCCCCCGCGTGGTAATACACCGTATCCGCCAATACGTCCGGCAGATATTGCTGTTTCACCCAATGGTGCGGGAAACTGTGGGGATACAGATAATGTTGTCCTTTGACCGCCGCATCCGCACCGTCGTAGTGCTTGTTCTGCAACTGTCGCGGGATCGGCCCCGTGCGCCCCGCCTCCACGTCCGCCATAGCGGCGTTGATGGCATCGTGCGCCGAATTGGATTTGGGACTGCGGCACACCAGCACCACCGCATCCGCCAGCGGCAGGCGCGCTTCGGGCAGGCCGACCTGCAGTGCCATATCCACGGCCGCTTTCACAATAGGCAGTATCTGGGGGTTGGCAAGCCCCACGTCCTCCGCCGCACACACCAGCAAACGGCGGCAGGCAGAAGGCAGATCCCCCGCCACCAACAGCCGCGCCAGATAGTGAAGTGCGGCGTTTTCATCCGAACCGCGCATCGACTTTTGATAAGCGGATATAATGTCGTAATGCTCGTCCCCTTCGCGGTCATACCGCATCGCACTGCGCTGGGCGAGTTGCTGTGCCGTTTCCAACGTAACGGCACGGGAACCGTCTGCCGCAGGCGGCGTGGACAACACACACAGTTCCACCGCGTTCAGCGCCTTACGCACGTCACCGCCGCAGTTTTGCGCGATATGGGTGACCACCGCATCGTCCGCTTCGATCGAAACACCCTGTTCCTCCGCCATAAAGGCGAAGCCGCGCCGCACCGCCATTTTCAAATCGTCCACTTCCACCGGTTTGAATTCAAACACGGTAGAACGGCTCAAAATGGCGTTATACACGTAAAAATAGGGGTTTTCGGTGGTGGAGGCGATCAACGTGATCTGCCCGTTTTCGATAAATTCCAACAACGTCTGCTGTTGGCGTTTGTTGAAATACTGGATCTCGTCGAGATACAAAAGGATCCCGCCGACCCCCGCAAGCGTATCCACCTCACTCACCACGGCTTTGATATCCGCGGTAGAAGCGGTGGTTCCGTTCAGTTTATGCAAACGCATATCCGCCCGTTCGGCGATCATCCGCGCGAGCGTGGTCTTCCCCACTCCCGACGGGCCGTAAAAGATAAGATTCGGCACGCGTCCCGCATCCACAATACGGCGCAGGGCGCGCCCTTCGTCCAACAGATGATGCTGGCCGACCATATCTTCCAAAGTTTGCGGGCGCATGCGGTCCGCAAGCGGTGCACTCACACGCCCGCCCCCTTTCGATAAGTTACGTTATTCTTAGTACAGCGGGTACTTAGCACACAGGGCGTTGACGCCTTCGCGCACCGCCGCCGCATTGCCCTCGAAATCTTCGATAACCGCCTTGATAAAGCCCGCAACGGCATCCATATCCTGCGTATTCAAGCCGCGGGTAGTTACCGCGGGGGTACCCAGACGCAAACCACTGGTCACAAACGGCGAAAGCGGCTCGTTCGGTATGGAGTTCTTGTTCGCAGTGATAAACACCTCGTCCAAACGGTGTTCCAATTCCTTGCCGGTCACACCCGTGTCACGCAGATCCATCAGCATCAAGTGATTGTCGGTACCGCCTGAAACCAGTTTGAGGTCACGGTTGATAAGGCCGTCCGCCAACGCCTTCGCATTGTCACAAATACGGCTCTGATAATCCTTGAACGCGTCGGTCATCGCTTCACCGAAACAAACGGCTTTCGCAGCGATCACGTGCATCAACGGGCCGCCTTGCGAGCCGGGGAACACCGCTTTGTCGATCGCTTTTGCGTGCTCCTCACGACAGAGGATCAAACCGCCGCGCGGACCGCGCAACGTCTTGTGGGTAGTGGTGGTCACCACGTCGCAGTACGGCACGGGATTCATATGCTTGCCTGCGGCAACCAAACCGGCAATGTGAGCCATATCCACCATCAACAGCGCACCGCAAGCATCGGCGATCTCGCGGAAAATATCAAAACGGATCTCACGGCAGTAGGCACTGGCACCCGCCACGATCAACTTCGGGCGATGTTCCATCGCCAATGCACGCACTTTGTCATAATCGATGCGACCGGTCTCCTCGTCCACACCGTAAGGCACGAAGTTGTAAAGTTTACCCGAGAAGTTCACGGGCGAACCGTGAGTGAGGTGGCCGCCGTGTGCCAGATTCATGCCCAACACGGTATCGCCCGGCTGGATCAAGGCAAAATACGCCGCCTGATTCGCCTGTGCACCCGAATGGGGCTGCACGTTAGCGTGCTCAGCACCAAACAACTGACAAGCACGGTCACGGGCGATATCTTCCACCACGTCCACGTCCTGACAGCCGCCGTAATAGCGCTTGCCCGGATAGCCTTCCGCATACTTGTTGGTCAACACACTGCCCATCGCCGCCATAACTGCAGGCGATACGATGTTCTCCGATGCGATCAACTCCAAATTACGGCGCTGACGGAACAATTCCTTCTCCATCGCCTCACCGACGGTAGGATCAACACTTTTCACAAAGCCGATGGTATCCATCAAATTTTCATACATAACATTTCGACTCCCTTTGACAAAAATACATAGTTATTATACTACAATGCTTCATCAAAAACAAGAGAAAACGCAAAAAAGTGCTCTTTGCACAGCAAAAAGCACCGGATATCCTCTTTATTCGGTAAATTTCACTCTTCTTTTGCATCGTCGCCCGTATCCACCACCGCACGCACCGTCACAATGCGGATACCGCCGCTGTTTTTCGATTCAAACGTCATTTGACCGTCACACAACGAACACGCGGGGCGTTCCTCCCATTCGGGCGGTGTCTGCACAGGCAACGGAATGCCCGTGCGCGCCGCAATGCAGGCGCGCTGGTGACCCGATACCACTTCGGCATGACCGCATTCGCAAGGCAAAATAACGATCGGTTTCTCTTGCGACTGAGACAACATCGAACGATACAGGCGCGGACAATAGAGCAGGTCGTTGGCGGCCAACTTCCCTGCAGGCGATACAAAATGATCCCCAATGACCGACAACGAGCATTTTCCCGTCTTCATGAAATAACAGGTTGACTTGCTAAGCGAAATGGTCGCTTCCATCTTACCGCGAATCACGCCCATACCGTCCGCTCCTTTCCGATAACGTGCCTTGTTATTATACCCCTGTTTTCCCGAAAATGCAAGTGTTTTATTCACGCGCCATACAAAGTAGTATACCACCGCACAACACCAACAACGCCGCCGAAGCCGCTGCCGACACCGAGAACGGGTACACCGTTTCCACCGTATACAGCGGTGCCACCACCGCCGCCGTCTGCCGAGGCATCGGCATCACCGCAAACAACACCGCCGATAGACCACCGCCCAACAAGGCGTGCAATGCACGTGCCGCATAGTATTTTCCGCGTGGTAACGCGTATTCCGCAAACATACCCCGTATTTGTGCAGATACCGAAAGGCCGCCCCAACCAATAGCTGCCCCCAGTGAAAATGCACGCCCGACCCCTGCAAGCGGACAGGTCGCCAATTCCACGCAACCGCAACTCACCTCCCAAAACGCGGCAAAGATCGGCTTTGGGTCAAATCGGATTGTAAAGGCAGATGGCATTACAAACGATCCCGTTACAGCATCCGACAAGGTAAGCACCGCCGAAAACAGCAACACATAGCCGCTCATCCCAAGTACCGCCGTGACCGCCCGCTCTACTGCGGCCGGAAAGACGCCGGAAAGCGATATCAGACGAACAGGGGGTATATTTTGTTTTTTCTCTGTCGGATGTCGGCGCAAAAGCAACGCGATCAGAAAGGATGCCGCCACGTTCGCCGCGTAAAGTAAAACGCCTTTATACGCATCGCCGAGCAAGCGTGCTCCTACCGTGCCGATGACAAACGCAGGGCCGCCGTTGACACAGCAACAGAGCAGCCGTTCCGCCTCGTTTCGGTCGATCTCACCGCACTCCATCAGATCGCGCACGGCGGCCGCCCCTGCGGGATACCCCCCCACCGCACCGACAAGAAACACCGCCGCCCCGTTTCCCGACAACCCGAGCACACGAGCCACCCTCTCCGTTTTTCGGCCCACCCTTGCCGCAAGCCCGCTGCGAACAAACATCCCATTCAATACCAAAAACGGAAACAACGACGGGACGATCACCTCACCGCACACCGCAAGGCCGCGGCTGACTCCGGTTGCGACGGCTGCAGGAAAACGAAGCAACAACACCGCCGCCGCCGAAAAAAGCAACAGCACCCCCGCTTGTTGCAGTTGCCGTTTGTGCCAAACGTGTACACGCATACATCATCACCCCTATACTATACGGTTTGTCCTGCCGCATTATTCTCATTGCCTTCACATATATAGTACGGCAGAGGAGGCGTTCTATATGAAAAACAAACGCAAAACGGCACCCTCGCCCCTGTCGCGGCGAGTGGAATCGCTGTTGGATCTGCCCGATGGGTTGCTCGGGCACTGCACCCGTATGGAGTGGATAGACAATCACGAGGTGCGTATCGACGGCTGTTGCGATATTTTAGAATACGAGGAAGATACGATGGCGGTCGCGGTGGCGGGCGGCCGCGTGCAGTTTTGGGGACAACGGTTGCGCCTGCACTGCCTCACAGCGGGCAGTTTGCTCTTACAGGGCGATATTCAACGGATGGAATTTGCGAAATGAGGTGCGGATATGAACGAATATGCTTGGTGGCGATGGCTGTGCGGGTGGGTGCGGTTTGAAACGGACGGCGATGCGGCGGGGCGCTTGCTCGCTTTGGCGGCACGCGACGGTATCGCCTTGTGGGATACCCGCCGTACCGCTGCTGCGTTTTCTGCCTGTTGCCGTGCCAACGCCTACCACCGATTACGCCCGATCGCCCGCCGCTGCGGACGACGGTTACGGGTACGCGAACGGCACGGTGCGGCATTCGTTCTCCGCCGTTACCACGCACGTATCGGCCTGCCCGCAGGCTTAGCCCTGTACCTTCTGCTGCTCGTCTGGTTATCTTCACGTATCTGGTCACTGGATATGCGCGGTTTACAATACGCCGACGAAGCCGCTTTACGCGCATTGCTGACGGAACACGGCGTGGCGGTGGGCGCCGCCAAACGCGGAGTGGATTCCGAAGCGATCCGCTTGGATGCGCTGACCCGTCTGAAAGACGTATCGTGGTTGGCGGTCAATCTGGACGGTTGCGTGGCGCAGATAGAACTGAAAGAAATGAACCCGCATGAAACGCCGAGCGAACCGACCGAACCCTCGGATCTGGTCGCCGCGCGCGATGGTGTGGTGGTAGCGGTAGAGATCACGGGCGGGGTCGCCGCCGTGCAAGAGGGTGATGCCGTGGCGGCGGGGAGTTTGCTTGCGAGCGGTGCGGTCACCACCGAAGACGGGGTAGTACTCCACCGCTCATCGGGTCGCGTGCTTGCCGAAACCACACGCGAAATCACGGTGGAGATCCCACTCAAAGAAGAACTGCTTCTGCCCTGTGCCAAACCGTCCGAAGCCCTCACACTTCACGTTTTCGGGCTGTCGGTTCCGCTTTATGACGACTGCCCTCCTACCGAAGGATGCCGCACCGAAACCCACCGTTCTACCCTCACGGCAAACGGCATCCCCCTGCCTCTCGGGCTACGCATCGACCGCTACACGCCGCTTTCACCGCAGACCGTTGTCCGCACCTTCACCGAAGCCGCCCGCCTCGCTGAAACCGCCCTTGCGGAAAATGAAGCCGCACTGCTGGCCGAAGCCACGATACACAGCCGTACCGTCACGACAGAACAAGACACCGCCGCCGTGCGTTTGCGGGCGGAATACGTCTGCACCGAAAATATCGCCGTAGAAATTCCGTTACAGTCCGGTTGAACGATTGCTCAATTTCATGGCGAAATTTTTGTTAATTTGTTACAATGACAACCGCAAAATTATGTGATATAATAATAGAAACTAAACTCACAGGAGTATCTATGTTTGAACAAGTGTTAAATGTCGACCGTATGGAACAGATCGTTTCTCTGTTCGGTAGTTTTGATGAAAACGTGCGTTTGATCGAGGAACATTATCAAGTGGACGTGGTCAGCCGCGGCACCGATTTGAAGGTGACGGGCGAACCCGAAAACGTGTCCAAAGCGGTCAAAGCCATGCAGGGGTTGCTGCAACTCATCAACCGCGGTGAACAACTCGGCGAACAAAACGTCCGCTACGTGCTGATGTTGGTGGACGAAGGTCACGACGAATCACTCCCGCAGTTGACCGACAGCATCTGCATTACGGCAAAGGGCCGCCCCATCAAGGCAAAAACGCTCGGACAAAAACAATATGTGGAATCCATTCGGCAAAACACCATTACGCTCGGCGTCGGCCCCGCCGGCACGGGTAAAACCTATCTTGCGGTCGCCATGGCGGTCAACGCATTCCGTGCGAAAGAGATCAACCGTATCATTCTCACCCGCCCCGCGGTGGAAGCGGGTGAAAAGTTGGGCTTTTTGCCGGGCGATCTGCAATCGAAGGTGGATCCGTATCTGCGCCCGTTGTACGATGCGCTGTTCGATATGCTCGGCACCGAAACCTATCAAAAATATCTTGAACGCGGTAATATTGAGATCGCACCCCTCGCCTATATGCGCGGGCGCACGTTGGACGACTGTTTTGTAATCTTGGACGAAGCGCAAAACACCACGCCCGAACAAATGAAAATGTTTTTGACCCGTCTGGGCTTTAACTCCAAAATGGTCATCACGGGTGACGTAACACAGATCGACCTTCCCGACGGCAAAAAAAGCGGTCTGCGGGAAGTGTTGCGCGTGCTGAAAGGTGTGGAGGATATCGCCATTTGCCAATTCAGCGAAAAGGACGTTGTACGTCATCAGCTGGTACAAGCCATCGTAAAGGCTTATGAAAAATACGAACGGGATGAACAGAAGAGAAAGGAAAAGGCATATGGAAAAAATCAGAGTCGTAATTGAAAACAAACAAAAGGTCGTGAAGATCCCCACGGGTATTCGTATGCTCATTCGCCGTTGCTGTAACGCCGTGTTGGTGATGGAAAAATTTGAAGGTAACGCCGAAGTAGACGTATCCATCGTCAGCGATGAACAGATTCAGGCTATCAATGCGGAACACCGCAAACTGGATATGCCGACCGACGTGCTCTCTTTCCCGCTCGGCGAAAACGGCGAGTACGATGTAGACCCCGCCACGGGCGCAAAATTGCTCGGTGATATCGTCATTTCCATTGAACACGCCGAAAAGCAGGCAAAGGACTACGGTCACACCCTGCAGCGTGAGATCGGTTATCTCACGGTACATTCTATGTTGCACCTGCTGGGATACGACCACATTCACGGCGGTCTGGAAGCCGTCAAGATGCGCGAAAAAGAAGAGGCGGTCATGCAGTCCATCGGTCTGCCGCGCAACGCCAGTTACGTAATGGAATAAGGAGATACCGCGCATGAGTTCTGTAAATACCCGTTCCGCCTTCGTGGCATTGGTCGGCCGTCCCAACGTGGGGAAATCGTCTTTGCTCAACCAACTGGTCGGGCAGAAGGTCGCCATTGTTTCGGATAAGCCGCAAACCACCCGCAACCGCATTATGGGTGTGCTCACCCGCGATGACTTGCAGTTGGTGTTTTTGGATACCCCCGGTGCACACCGCCCGCGCACCCGCCTTGGCGACTTTATGGTCAAATCCATCGGCGAGGCGGTCGGCGGTGTGGATGCCGGTGTGTTGGTAGTCACCGCCGACGCCAAAGTGTCGGATACCGACCGTGAATTGCTCGCTCAGTTCCGCCGTCAACAATTGCCGGTCATTTTGGTCATCAACAAGATCGACCTGCTTGAAGACAAATCCCCCCTCCTCACCTGCATCGATATGTGGCAGAGTGAATACGATTTCGAGGCGATCTTGCCGATCTCGGCACTGACGGGTGAAGCAGTGGATACGTTGGTGGAAGAACTTTCCGCTTTCGCGTTTGAAAGCCCGCACTTCTTCCCCACCGATACGGTAAGCGATCAGCCCGAACGTGTGCTGGCCTCCGAGTTGGTGCGGGAACAGATGCTCCACCTGCTGCAAAAGGAAATTCCGCACGGCATTGCCGTGGTGGTGGAAAAGATGGGCGAAGACGTCACCGAAAAAGGGCAAGACATTATGGATATCGAAGTCACCATCTACTGCGAAAAGGACAGCCACAAAGGCATCGTTATCGGCAAACGCGGCGCTATGCTCAAAGAGATCGCCTCCCGTGCGCGGGCCGAAATGGAAGACCTGTTCGGCATTCACGTCAACCTGCAATGCTGGGTAAAGGTGAAAGAGGATTGGCGCAACCGTCAAGGCTTGCTTGGCAGTTTCGGATACACGTTACAGTAATAAAGCAATGAGGTCGTGATTTCAATCACGACCTCATTGCTTTATTCTATCGAATAGTCTATCGTATTACGCACCTCACACGGTATCTCGGCTGCTGTCATACGCACACCGTTCACCGTTATGTTTTCGATACGGATGTTATACAGCGGCGGTTTATCCTCCACGCCATTCAGAGCGCATCGAATCATCGGACGTCCGTCCTCCAACGGCAGACCAACCTCATAATATACCCGTATGTTACGCACCGTAACATCGTGCACCGCACGCATTCCGCTCGCTACGAGTTCCGCTCCCTCGGCTTCGGGAATTCTCCATATCCTGCAAGTTTCAGGTGTCAGCCACAGGGAATTGCCAATATAAAAGAGGCGCGGCACGGCAGGCGTATCTTGCTTATCGTAGGTCATAGCGTCTGTCACCTGATACACCTCGGGGGTATCAAACCGATTGCACTCCACACGAATATCCTCAAACAACACGTGATGTATCTCGGCACAAATACCGTTGGCGATATCTATCGCGGTACCACCGCCGTGCAGTATATCACAGTCCACAAAGGAAATGTCCGCGTACTCTCGGCAGGCGGTCTCCACACCAATCTCACAGCATTTGCCCCAATCGCACACCAAAACACATTTGTGCACGTGAATGTTGCGGCAATCGGTATCGGCATATCTCGCAATGCCTTTGATGGTGACAGTATCGTCGAAGGAATGGATGAACGAGTCTTCAATACGCACGTTCTGGCTGTTGACAATGTCCACACCATCGGTGTTGTAGCGCCACTGACCGAACACTTTAAAATCGGTCACCTGTACATCAAAGCAATGAAACAGATTTAAGCACCAAATGGCCGAGTTTTTAACCCCCACACCCTCGATCGAAATGCCACGGCAATCATAAAACTTCAAGTTTCCGTTGGCATAGTCGTCGTAGCATGGAATGGCCACGCGCTCCTCCGCGCTGTCATCCAATACGCCGTTACCGAAAATGCGAATGTTCTCGGCATGATCCGCAAACAAACAGCCATACACCAGCGCATCGCGGTCGACATACACGCTCTCATTGCTGTGCAGCGTGATCTTCCCCGCAAAATGCACACCCGGCCCGAAATAATGCGTTACCGTTTGTTCTGCCGGTGGGGCGATCGGTTTAGAATTGAAGATGTACAGCGTGCGATAATGGCTGTCACACTGCAAGACATACTGTCCGTTTTTCTGCAACGTAAATGCGATCGTTCCCTCTTCTTCGGTAAAATCCACCTCTTTGGAATAGGGTTTCACATACACCCGCTCATACGCAAACGCAGGAGTTACCTCCAACTGTACGGCCTCATCACTCACGATGTTGACGAAGGATGCCTCCACCGTTTGATCCAATGTGCGTTGATGACCCGGCCACACGGTATTAAACGGATATTTGGAGATACGGCAGATATACACCGGTACGTCCTCTCCGTTGATACGTACCGAAAAATCACGGGACAACGGTTCAACGTACGGATGCGAGCGTGTCGCTACCGCCTGCCCAAACTGCGAAACCGCAAACATGACAATCCCCCCAGAAGGTCTGTTTTTATTATTCATATCACAGCGCAGTGAAAAAGTCAAGGTCCAAAAGCAACGAGGTCGCAACCGTTTTGATCATCACACTGCCAACACCGGTATAACGTCCCTCGTTCAGCCCTTCTTCCCACAAAAGGCGGCTGTCCTCAATGTATTTCTGCAGCAACGCATCCGCCACACCGAACGGCTGAAATCCGCAAGGATTCGTACACGCAATATCACGAACTTGTTGAATATCGACAAGTTAAAAATCCACCGCCACTCCCTTGACAAACGCGAACAAATTGGGTATACTATATACTTGTATAATTTTGTAAATGAGGTGCACATCATGGCCAAAGAAAACAAGGAAATTCTTGTTACCGAAGAAGGTCTTGCAAACTTAGAAAAAGAACTGGAATTTTTGAAATCCGTTAAGCGCGCGGAGATCAACGACCGTTTGAAAGAAGCGCGTTCGTTCGGCGACTTGTCGGAAAACAGTGAGTACGATGAAGCGAAAAACGAACAGGCGATCAACGAAAGCCGCATTGCCGAACTCGAGCAGCAGTTGAAGAATGCGCGCGTATTGGACGAGAGCCAGTTGTCGGGTAATTTGGTGCACGTCGGTCTGGAAGTCGTGATCGAAAACGTTGCTACCAAAGAAATCCGCACCTACCGTATCGTGGGTGTGACCGAAGCCGATCCGATGGCGGGTAAGATCTCGGATGAATCCCCCATCGGCCGCGCACTGCTCGGCCACGCGGTGGAGGATGTGGTGGAAGTTTTGCTCCCCACCGGTAAGATCGTGAACTACCGTTTGGTTTCGATCGCGAAGTAATCCCCTTTTGAAAGGAAGTTTAATATGAGTGACAATGTCAACACCCCCGAGGTGGAGATGACCGAACAGCAACTGTCCGAACTGTTGCAGGTGCGCCGTGACAAACTCGCGGCACTGCAAGAAGCAGGGCAAGACCCGTTCGCCATCACCAAATACGACGTCACGGCACAAAGTGCGGACATCCGCGCCAACTACGACACACTGGAAGGCACCACCGTGTCCATCGCCGGCCGTATGATGAGCCGCCGTATCATGGGAAAAGCCAGCTTTATGGACGTGCGCGACAACAGCGACCATATTCAGGTCTACGTGCGCCGTGACGACATCGGCGTGGATGAATATATGGCGTTCAAAAAGTGGGATATCGGCGATATCGTGGGTGTAACCGGCACGGTGTTTAAAACGCAGACGGGTGAGATCTCGGTCCACGCGACCGCCATCACCCTGTTGTCCAAGTCGCTGCGCCCCCTGCCCGAAAAGTTCCACGGTCTGCGCGATACCGACACGCGCTACCGTCAGCGCTATCTCGACCTTATTATGAATCCCGATGTGAAGCGCAACTTTGTGATTCGTTCCCGTTTCATCAAGTATATGCGTGAATATTTGGATAATATGGGTTACATCGAGGTGGAGACCCCCGTGCTGAACACCATCGCCGGCGGCGCCTCTGCCAGACCGTTCATCACCCATCACAACACGCTGGATCTGGATATGTATATGCGTATCGCCACCGAATTGCCGCTCAAGCGCCTCATCATCGGCGGTATGGACCGCGTGTATGAGATCGGACGTATCTTCCGCAACGAGGGTATGGACGCCAAACACAACCCCGAATTCACCTCTGTCGAGTTGTATCAAGCCTATGCCGATTTCCATGATATGATGGATATTGCCGAAGGCATCCTGTCGGGTGCCGCCAAAGAGATCCTCGGCACTTACGAGGTGGAATGGATGGGCGAAAAGATCGATCTCACCCCCGGTTGGCCGCGCCTTACGATGGTGGAGGCCGTAAAGCAATACGTGGGTATTGATTTCGATGCCATCACCGACGATGCCGAGGCTGTGGCTGCTGCCGCCGCGAAAGGCGTGGAATTGGCGGAAGCCGCTGAAAAGACTTGGGGTAACGCCCTGTACGCCTGCTTTGACCAGCGCGTGGAACAGCACTTGGTGCAACCCACTTTCATCACGATGTATCCGGTGGAAGTCTCGCCGCTGACCAAGCGTTCCCCCGAGGACCCGCGCTTGACCGAGCGTTTTGAATTCTTTATCTGCCGCAGTGAGATGGGCAACGCCTACTCCGAGTTGAACGACCCCATCGACCAGCGTGAACGCTTTATGAAACAAGTGGAACAGCGCGAGCGCGGCGACGAAGAGACCGAGATGCTGGATGAAGATTTTCTCACCGCAATGGAATACGGTATGCCCCCCACAGGCGGTATGGGCATCGGTGTGGACCGTGCGGTTATGTTGCTCACCGGCTCGGACACGATTCGCGAAGTCATCTGCTTCCCCACGATGAAGCCTTTGGACTGATAAAGTTGCTATTACGTTCCCTCTTGGACGATTTAAAACCGCTTATACAACTTCACCCCCGTCTTTGCAAATTGCAAAGACGGGGATTTTTGACAGTGGCTTCCCTTGTTTGATTTTTCTCTATTGAAAAGGATGGACGCGGTGTGTTATACTATCATTAACACGCAAAAAAACGACGAAAGAAGTTATTTCAAATGAAAAATATCATCCTTGCCCTTGTAACTGCCATACTGGTTTGTGCCCTAGTCACCGCGGTGGTCGGGTGCAGTGCCAAACCACATTCCGACGATACGCTCATCACCGTGACTACAAAAGCCGAAAATACCGATACGACAGAAGATACCGATGCCACGGATGGTGTTGGTCTTCCTGCGGCGATCGCCGATATTGAAATACTAGCGGTGCCCACACTTGCGAACACCGGTTGGGAGCTTGCCGGCGGTATGGCGGACGGTATTGAAATGGACGGGAAAGACCTTCAGACGATCCTCACCGACTTCGGCGGCCGTATGGAATTCATTTTTGCGGACGACACCGCCGTTATGCTGTCCAACGGTGAATCCTCACTGGAAAGCACCTATCAGATCGCCGAAGACAATGTTGTACATATGCATTTCGAAGAATATTCATATCAAGCAGTTTTCACCGATGTCGAGGGCAACATGGTGATGATCGTAGTCAACAACGAGGATCCCAACAGCGCCTTGTATTTCTTGCCGATTGCCGAAGAATAAAAACCGTGTTCGATTCCAGAAATCGAACACGGTTTTTTACACATCCACCGTATCACCCGCGGCAATGTACCGCAAGCGCGGCATTTGTTGTTTCATATATTCAAATTGGGCTTCCCCCGTACAATGACAGGTGTAATACGCTGTGCCAAACCCGCCAAGGTATGCGGCATAGTCTGCCAACGCATCATCAAGCGGCAGTTTGGAAAAGTGAAATCCGCCGACCACCGCATCGGGTGAAAACCACGAAACGATGTTGCGTATCCCTTTGTGAGAGCAACCGCTGACGAGCACGCGGCGCCCCTCTTCTTCAATCAGCAGATACTGCTCGTGGCGAAAATCGTCCGCCAAAACACAATTCCCCTCACGCCGTGTCAAGCCGCCGTCACCGTCGAAAAATCGGCACGGGCGATCGTTACAATCGTATAACGTCAACCCCGATGCTATCGTATGCACTCCCTCCACAAACACCAACCGCGGATGACGTTGCAAAGCGGTATCCAACCCGATATATTTCTCGCCGTTATAGTGCGAACCGAACGCCGTCGCATGTAAATATACGGGTGCCGTCTTATTGACCTCTAAAAAACGGGACAAGCCACCGCCGTGGTCGTAGTGCCCGTGAGAGAGTATGGCGATATCCACACCGGCAAGGTCGATCCCCAACGCGGCGGCATTACGCGCAAACAGCGACGTTTGACCCATATCGAACAAAATGCGGTGCGCCGCCGTTTCAATATACAGCGACAACCCGTGTTCCGCTTCCATTGATGCGGTGCGTGCCGTATTTTCCGCTAACACCGTAATACGCATATCACACCACCCGATTATGTTGTTCGCCCGCAAAAAAGCGGCGAATATTTTCGGCCATAGCCGCCACGCAACGAGCACGCGCTTCTACCGAACCCCACGCCATATGCGGTGTCAGACACACGTTTTCACAATCGCGCAGTGCCCAAAACGGATGATCTTCGCCAAACGGTTCCACCGAGTACACGTCCACCCCGACACCGCCGAGATGACCGTTCAGCACCGCTTCGGCAAGTGCCGTTTCATCCGTTACCGCGCCGCGGGCGGTATTGACCACAATAGCCCCTCGTTTCATCGCGGCAATACGTTCACGGCTGATCAACCCGCGCGTGCTGTCGGATAGCGGCACGTGTAACGAGATAATATCACTGGTGCGACACAGAGTATCGATGTCGCAAAGCGCGAAGTCCCCCTCCGCCTTACGGCGGCACATTTGCACGCGGCAACCCAGCGCACGGGCGATCTCTGCCACACGCGTGCCGATACCGCCGCCACCGACCACGCCCCACGTGAGGGAGGATATTTCGTGGTACAAAGGGGTCAGACGGTTGGCAATACCCGAGGCGGTATACGCTCCCGAATGGGTATAGTTGCGATACTCCGTGAGATGCGTGGCAAGCGACAGCGCCATCGTCACCGACAGTTGTGCCACGCTTTCGGTGGAGTAACCGGGCACGTTGCACAGTGCGATACCGCGGCTTTGGCAATACGCTGTGTCAATGTTATCATACCCCGTTGCCGCCACACAAATGAGCCGCAACGCCGCCGCGTTTTGCAGATTGTGCGCGCCGAGTTTTAGTTTATTGGTCACGATGACCGCGGCATCCGCCACACGCTCGGTAATCTGCTCGGGCGGGGTAATGCCGTATTCCGTGCACTCCCCCACCGCGTAAAGCGGCGAAAGATCAATGTCCTCGCCGAGTGTATCTTTATCTAAAATAACGATCTTCATACGCTTACTCCTTTGCCCTGCAATACACATTCAGTATACCAAGACAAACCGAATTCGTCAAGGGAAAGACTTAGAAACGCTTCGCTATTACTTTTTACTTATTACTTCAAAATTCCAAGGACTTTTTAGTGAAGAGTGAAGAGGTAATTTGCACGAAGTGCAACATCCTTGGGCAATGCTCAAGCGTTTACGGCGGAGCCGTGACATCGTTGATGCGAAGCATCACATTGTTTACACCGTATAGGCTTGGAAACAGCAAAACTGTTTATGGCTTTGAGGTGGTAGCGGCAACACACATTGACCGCGACCACTGGCATAATCATTTCGTTGTCAACTCGGTAAACTGTGAAACGGGATATAAAATCCAAATTGATGAAAAAGGTTTAGAAAAGCTACGGCATAATTCGGATGCTATCTGTCAGCAGTTTGGATTAGAGGTATTGACACCATACCAAAAACCTAAACAAAAATCTATAAATCAGCGAAAATATCGCACCGCCTTACGCGGTGACAGTAAAAAGCTGAAACTGACAAATGCAATAGATTATGCGGTAGCAACGAGCCGAAGCAAAAAGCAGTTTATCGAGCAGATGGACAAGCTCGGATACGGTGTAAAATGGATAGATCATTACAAGTATATCACCTATACCACACCTGATGGTCAGAGGTTTCGGGATAACCGATTACTTGATACTAAAGCCCGAACAGTACAATCTTCTGGCAAAGCACATTTCACAGACTGGGAACACCATTGTAAGAAATACGGATTTGATATCCGAATTGCCAACGCATCAGGATTTGAACAACCTAACGGCGCAAACGCTCAGACCGCATTTAGCGGAGATGCGAAAGAAAGCGGCAGACAAGCTGGACTCAATAGAGTATTCAACCAAGGACAAATTATCGAAGCAGACGGAATCCTTGAAAGAGCAGTTTCACAAGGAGATCAATCGTATGATGAACGAGCTGAAAGCCAAGGATTTGACACCGTGGAAATTCAAACTGAAATGGGCAGCAGTTGGGGCGATATTGCCATCGATGCTTTGCATCTTGCAGCTGATATTACGATGATATGAGAAACGGACAATAATGATAAACACAAACCGAAATTTGTCCGTGAACGTAAACGCGGACAAAAGAAACAACAAAACAATAACGATAGCAATGAAATGCAGTTGAAGATGTAAAGGAGTGATGATCGTCATAATCTCATAAATTCCGTGATGCCTTATGAAAAAAGTGGATGGGATATTCCGGATTATGAGTTAGAAGCAATAGTAAAATGTTTCTTGCCCGATATTCAAGAGTTCTTTGCCTCCGATGAGGGCACAAAGAATACCGAGAAGTGTACAAGTCAAGCAAGGAACAAAAAGCCAAACCAAAGGCGTAGAATAAAACAAGGCAGGGAGTTTTTATATTCCCTGCCTTTAATATTGCAAATTATGACAAAATATGCTATTATTAGCATATGTGTATGAGAGGTGTTTTTTATGGAACAAAAAAAACGAATAGAAATACTCACCAAATTAAATAGTTATCACTCATATATACAAGCAATTGAGCTTTTTCCTGAAATAAAGGATTTAAATGAATCGCAAATAATTGATGCTATCTGTTACTGTTTTGAATCATTGTTATCAAATGATTCAATTGAAAACACTGAAGAGTTAAATTATAGATATGTTATTTGGGGATTGTTACCTCTATACGAGAATAAATATGATAGCCAATTATTGAACAAATCGTTAAAATTTTTAGAAGTTGCCGAAAAAAGCAACGATTGCAATTTGCTTCGAGATGTCTATATCGCTAAAGCAAAAGTATTATTATACTTAGGCGATCTCGCTACTGCTGAAGGGTATGTTATCAACGCATATAACGATTATGATTATAGGAAAAGCACATTTATATTGTTAATCAAAATATTGGATTTGCAATGTAAGTTTAGGGAATAGAATCTCAGCTTTTTGATATGCCTGAATCATCTTTGCAACCCAAGCATTACTTAAAGTTCGTTTGATAGTATAACCTGTTTCCTGTGCAGGGGGTCTCTTATCCCATTTGCCTTTGGATAGAGCTCATCAATGCTGATCTCGTCGTTGCCATTATAAAGGCCGGCATCTGTGGTTTGCAACAGAATGCCTTCGCCAACTTCCAGTTTTAAATCCGTCATAGTGTTTACCTCTCATTCTTTATGTATAAAAATAGCCGCACGAAAACAAGGCTCCTTAAGAGTCTGTCCGTACAGCATCACAGATGTCACCAATATTGCAGTCTAAATACTCGCAAATACGCAAAAGAACTGATAGTGCTACTTCTTCGTTACGTCGTAACTTTGTCATAGTACCAGTGGCGATATTCAAATCCTTTCTTAGCGTAGCTTGGGAAATCTCTTTTTCAACAAGCATAAGCCAAAGTTTTTTGTAGCTCATCCTCATACTACGCACCTCCAAACATTCATACGATCGTATTATACACCTTTTTGTCGATCCTGTCAATGCATTTCGCCAAATATAGGGCTAATTGTCGCAAGAAGTTGCGATTTATCACCAAGAAGCAAGTCCGTTTGATTCTTAAAAGCTAAAACATATTTAATTTTAACGATGCCTTATCACAGTATTTGGTATCAAAATTCAGCAAGGTTGATGATTGCCTTTCCTTGTTTTGCTGCATATTCAACCGTCTGCCACGCTCCGCCTTTTTTGTGTTCGATATAGCATATAATAAGATCTGCCCGGTCAACCATTTCTCGATTACGAATTTGGATGGCGGATTTTGGGTGTGCCCCAGATGCGGCGTGAGAGATCTCGATGTCGGTGTAATAGTCATGAAAATAATTTTCGTTATTAAGATACTCCGCTGTAGGATAGGGCAGTACCAACACCAGGGCGCTGTTATCGTCCCTGTGATTTTTTCGTACACGAAGTACTGCCGAGGATACGCATTGATCAAAGTCACCGTTTCTCCCGACCAAAAAATCCACGTACTCATTTTCGTCAATAAGCTTTTGAATCTGTTCTTCCAGAATGTTCTCTGTCTTTATGATGTTATCCACATATCGGTGACCAAAAAACGCCACAGAATAAATCCTCATATCTCGCTCCTTACTAAAACACCCACCGAACCGTTTTCGTCCGGTGGGCTATTCCAATGACTCAGCTATCTCATCATGCGTGTGTATAGCGGTCATTTGGGAACGGTTGTAGGTTCATTTCCAACATTTTCTCTATTATATCACATATAAACCAATATTGCAATATCTTTACAGCCTAACAACCAATAATTTTACCACATTTGTGGGTTACAATATTATAAAGGCGGTGAGATTATGGATGAAAGGGATTTTGCTTTGCGGTTAGCACAGCTACGTGAAAAGAAAAACGTATCTGCACGGGAAATGAGTTTGGCTATCGGTCAAAACCCTGGCTATATCAATAACATTGAGTCAGGCAAGTCGTTGCCCTCCTTGCCGGGTATTTTTTATATTTGCGATTACTTAGGTGTTTCGGTAAGTGAGTTCTTTGATCTCGATACCAAAAATCCTACCAAGCTCAACGGCATCATCAGTGACCTGAAGAAGTTGGATGACCAACAGCTTGAGAGCATCGCCAATCTCGTAAAAGGTTTAATCAAGAAGTAAAGCAAAAAGCAAGGGCGATGACCGATTTGGGTCATCGCCCTATTAACATATCACTTCAATAAATTTTCGTTATAAAATAGTCCTTGTCGGGTGCAAATGCACCGTCCAATTCACGGAAGCCGTAAAGACTTCTTTCGTCAGAAGTACTTGAAAGGTCATTCGTTACGTCTACATCCCACCAGGAACCGTTAAAATAGACGCGATTCCAGGTGTGAGGATCTTTGGAACGATCATAAGGAGTACCGTCTACAGCATAGCAAGGAATATTCTGACTACGACAGAACGCAGCAAACAAATGGGAAAAGTCAAAGCAAATGCCTTGCTTGGTTTGCAATGTTTTGCGAACATCAAAGTATTGGAAAAGCGGATAGCAGTCGTAGTCGTACTCAAAGTTGGATACGATCCAATCATAGAATGCTCGAACCTTTTCCTCGTCGGTTTCACAACCGGCGCAAATTTCGTCAGCAAGTTCTTCCGTTTGTGTGTCCCACAGGGTATCTCTACCATTGGACAGATACGGAGCCTCCGGTCTGTAGACGAAATTATATGAGAAGAACAGAAGTGCTGCAATAAATGCTGTTAGTACCAAAATACAAATTTTTGTCAGCAGTTTGTCTTTGCCGGAACTGATATCGATAATACCAAAGTACATCATTTCGATAGCCGTTACCACAAACGTTAGCATCGGCAGTAGTCTGCGGCAGGAAAGACTACTAACAATACTTATTACCATAACGAAAAATAGGACAATAAGCACGACCGCCCGCATAGGTGTTGACCGTATTTTCAGGACGAAAAATAATGTCGGCAGTGCTGAGAGCAAATATTGTGTCACCAGCATTGGTGAAAGGACAAGAAAGTCTTTTAGGTAAATGCCAAGCAATAGGTTATATGTAAGTGCGATAGCAAAGAAAATGATTTTTGGTCTTGTGTTGGTTTTAGATGTTTTTGTAGTCTTCATTTCAAAATCTCCTTTATGTACGAAAATTCTTTGAAACGAAGAAGTGGCAGTACAGAGCAAAACACTCTGTACTGCCACAAACAAAGACTTATGTATTATCATTTAAGAAAACAACAAACCCGAACGTTTCACCAATTGGTAAAAGGTTCGGGTTTGAATGCTTTGGTGCGGGTAA
>SVPM01000036.1 GCA_015065865.1 Oscillospiraceae bacterium
CCCGCATATATTTCAGCAGTTGCTTTTGCAGTTCCCGCACGAGAAATACCGTGCGGGTCTTGTTTTTGCAGGTGACCGTCGCTTCGCCGCGGCGCACCGCTTCCGCCGTGATAAAGGGCAATTCGCTTACCCTCATTCCCGTGGCGCACAGCGTTTGCAACAGCAAAAACAGGCGGCGGTTGCCGCTTTGCCCGGCGGCGTTTATAAGCCGCAGATATTCGGCTTTCGTCAATTCCCGTTCGGCAGAGGAAAAGGTGTTTCGCTGTACGTTGAACTGTCTCACGCAACAATCCGTCCATTCCATAAAGCGCAGAAAGGCGTTTACCGCCGCTAACATTGAGTTGGCACTTGTTACGGCGTAGCGCGAGGCAAGCCGTGCCTTATACCGTACGGTCAGCGCTTTATCTACCGTTTCGTTTGCCGCAAAGCGGGCAAAAGCTGCAACGTCCCGTCGGTATTTTTCCAGCGTAGCCGCACTTTTTTCCTCAGCTTGTAAATGCCGTTCAAAGGCCTGTAACTGCCGTGCCGTGATCTTACGTCTCATCGTTATCCCTCCCGTGCCATTATACCCCGAAAACGGCACCGTTTTCCTCCCGTTGCATAGTATGGAATACGCGGCGAGGGCGGGCGAGGCGGGATCGCCGTGTGAAGGGGGAGAAAGGGAATGGCGGAAACACTCGGAACGGTGGCGGTATTACTGCTTGCGGTATACGGCTTGATGGAAGGAATACGCCAACTGGTTGCGCGTTTGGTGTATCCACCGTGCGGGGAACGCGGCGTGTGGGTGTTGTGGGTGCGCGGACACTGTGAGGACGCGGAGTTTTTGGTGCGGTGTGCGGCGGCACGTTGCCGCGGACGAATGCCGCTTTGTGCAGTGGAGATCGACACCGACGACGACACCCACAGGGTATTGGAGGCGACCTGCCGTGCGGTACGCGGTGCGAAATTGTTTACTCCTGCGACATTTTGTGAGCGATTTTTTTAAAAAACCGCAAAAATCCCGTTTACAAGGCGCGAAAACGGTGGTATAATGAAGGCGAATATATGTTCTTTGGAGTCAATGCGTATGGACGAACAACACGGACGCACAATGGAAGGGACCGTGGAGCGGGTCGTATTTCGTAACGATCAAAACGGATGGACGGTGCTGGATGTCAGCGCTGCCGGCGGTCTACATAAAGTTGTGGGCGTGATGCCCGACGTGCAGACGGGCGAAACGATAAAACTGCAAGGCGAATGGGTGGATCACCCACAATTCGGGGTGCAGTTTCGTGCCGATAGCTATGAGCACACCCTGCCGCAGGATGCGGACGGGGTGCTTCGCTATTTGTCTTCGGGCGTGATCAAAGGGGTGGGGGTCGCGACCGCCGCCGCCATTGTGAAAAAGTTCGGCGACGACACCGTGCGTATTTTGGAACAGGAGCCGATGCGGCTTCGCGAAGTGAGAGGCATCACCGCCGCCCGTGCCGCCGCCATCGGCAAAGAGTTTGCCGCACAGTTCGGCCTGCGTGAAGTGATCTTGGCGTTTTCGGGCTACGGTCTTACCGCCAACGAGGCGATGCGCTGTTGGAAAAAATGGGGACGTGCCACGGTGGATACCATCCGCGAAAATCCATATAATTTGTGTGAACATTCCCTGTATATCGGGTTTGAACGTGCGAACGAGATCGCGGCGCGTATGGACATCGCGCCCGAAGACACCCGCCGTGTGGAGGCGGGCGTGCAGTATGTGCTGCGCCACAACAGCGGCAACGGCCACACCTGTTTGCCGTTTGAAAAGATCGTGACCGTCACGGCGGGGTTGCTCGGCGTGGCGGAGGAATGCGTGCAGGATGCGGCAGAACGGCTGGTGGCGCGTGCGGCGCTCAAAGAGGAATACGTTGACGAGGTGCGGTTTTTGTTTTTGCCGCATTATTACCGTGCAGAGCGGTATATTGCCGCCCGTATGCGATTGATGGCGGCTTTTCCGCAGGAAACCGACGGCGAGGTGGACGAGCGTATCGGCCGTTTGGAAAAGCGCTATCGTATTCAATATGAAACCAAACAACGCGAGGCGATACGCCACGCTGTTTCCCGCGGGTCGCTGATCTTAACGGGCGGTCCCGGCACGGGCAAGACCACCGTGCTCAAAGCCATCATCACCCTGCTTGAACAGATGGGGCAGACGGTGGCGGTGGCGGCACCGACGGGGCGTGCCGCCAAACGCATCGGCGAACTCACGGGGCGGGAGGCCAAAACCTTGCACCGCTTATTAGAGGTGCAGTGGACCGATGAGGATGAACCGGTGTTTTTGCGTAACGAAAAGGATCCGCTGGACGTGGATGCGCTGGTGATCGACGAGTTATCTATGGTGGACGTGCCGCTGTTTGAAAGCACCTTGCGTGCACTCAAAAGCGGGTGCCGTTTGGTGCTGGTGGGGGACGTGGACCAGTTGCCCGCCGTGGGTGCAGGCTGTGTGTTGCAGGATCTGATCGCTGGGGATGTGTTGCCCGTGGTGCAACTGACCGAAGTGTTCCGCCAAGCCATGGAAAGCCGCATCGTGCAAAATGCACACCGCATCGTAAGCGGACAGATGCCCGTGCTCGGCGAGCGGGAAGGGGATTTCTTCTTTTTGTCCCGTCCTTCGGCGATGGATACGGTGGAAACAGTGTTGGACCTGTGTGCCCGCCGTTTGCCCACTAAGTACAATTACACGATTTGGGAAAATATTCAGATCTTGTGCCCCGGCAGAAAAGGGGCGCTCGGCACACGGGAACTCAACGCGCATCTGCAAGCCCTGCTCAACCCTCCCGCCGACGATAAGCGTGAGATCGTGATCGAAGGCGTTACCTTGCGTGAAGGGGACAAGGTGATGCAGGTCAAAAATAACTACGATATTCCGTGGACGCGGGACGACGGCGAACTTTCTACCGGCGTGTTTAACGGGGATATCGGTCGTCTTGTGTGTGTGGACACAAGCGAGGGTACGCTGACGGTACGGTACGACGACCGCGAAGCGTTGTATAATCGCAAAGATGCCGCCGATTTGGAGCCGGCCTATGCCGTGACGGTGCACAAAAGTCAGGGCAGTGAGTTCGATGCGGTGGTGATGCCCGTGTTTTCGGGTGTGCCGCAACTGACCTACCGTAATCTTTTATATACCGCCGTTACCCGTGCAAAATCCCTGTTGATTTTGGTGGGCAGTACCGAAACGGTGCGCCGCATGGTGGAAAACGACCGCAAGACCTTACGGTATACGGGGCTTCGTCATTTCCTCTCGCACACCGAGGTGACCGCACCGTGGGCGTAACGTTACTTCGGCGGATCGCCGCTGTTTTCTTCCCCGAACGGTGTGCCGCATGCGGTACTGTGGTCGCGCTCGGCGAAGGGCTTTGTGCCGTGTGTCGAGAGGAGGTTCCCCGCATCGGAACGCCGATTTGTCCGCTGTGCGGATTGGAGAAAGAATGGTGTGACTGCAAGCGCCGTCGCCGTCATTTTGAACGGGTGATCGCACCGTGGTATTACGACGGCAAAGGCCGTGATGCCGTGCTGCGTATGAAACGGCGCGGAGACCCTGTGGCAGTGAACTTCTTTGCTGAGGAATTAGCGGATACCGTGCGGCAATACTATGATGAGATAACCTTTGACGGTGTGGTGTTTGTACCGTGTACCCGCCGTGAGAAACGCCGCCGCGGATATAATTCCGGTGAGTTGATCGCGCGTGCCGCCGCCAAAGAATTGGGGTTGCCACTGCTTTCGTGGCTCACAAAACTTACCGAAACCGCACCGCAGAAAACACTGTCTGCTGAACGGCGAAGCGGCAATCTGCTTGGTGTGTTCGACGTCACCGATGAAGCGGTGGCGGAAAAGACGTTGTTGCTTGTGGACGACGTGGTGACCACCGGTGCAACGTTGGATGAATGTGCAAAAATGTTGAAGATATACGGTGCCGAAGCGGTGTATGCCGCCACGGTCGCCGCTACACGAAAACAACGGAGGTGACATACAATGGCGATGGGTCTGGGGATCGATATGGGTACGGCACAGGTGGTGATCGCTACCTCGGCGGGTGAGACCGTGCTGTGCGAACCGTCGGTCATTGCGGTAAGCCGCTCAAACGGGCGGGTGCTTGCTTGCGGAAAAAAAGCGTACGCTATGCTTGGGCGCAATCCCGAGTCGGTCACCGTTATTCGACCCATTCGCAAAGGTGTGATCTCGGATTACGGATACGCCGAAACTATGTTGCGCCACTTCGTTCGTCGTGTGTGCAGTTACAAGGTCATCAAACCGAATTCCGCGGTAACGCAACCTTCCGTCGTCACCGAGGTGGAACAGCGCTCGTTGGTGGAGGCGGTGTCTGCTGCCGGTGTGCGCCGCGTGATGTTGATGGAAAAAGCGGTGGCGGCGCTGATCGGGGCAGAGGTCGATATTACCGGTCCCGAAGGACGTATGGTGGTGGATCTCGGTGCCGGCACTACCGACGTGTCGGTGGTGTCCCTTTCGGGGGTGGCGGCATCTCACTCCCTGCGTGTGGGCGGTGACGATCTGGACGAAGCCATTGTGCGGTATATCCGTGCTAAATATAACCACGTGATCGGACTTTCCACCGCCGAATGGCTCAAATGTGAACTCGGCGGCGTGCTGCCCTGTACCGACGGCGACAGCCGTGAGGTAAAAGGGCGTGCGGCACACACGGGGTTGCCCGCCGTACAGCGGGTAACGGCAGAGGATGTCCGCCAAGCGATCGAAGAACCGGTGCGCCGTATGTTGTTTGCCGTTTCTCATACAATGGAGCAGACGTTGCCCGAACTTGCGGGGGATGTGTTGCGGGATGGGATGGTTCTCGTCGGCGGTACGGCGCAACTGCGCGGATTGCCCGAACGTATCACCGCTGCAACGGGGATTCCTTGCCGTGTGGCGGCTGAGCCGATGGTATGCGGTGCCAAAGGGGCGTACATCGCGCTTACCAATCCGAAAAAGCTGTCCAACAGTATATACAACGTCAGTCAATTCGACCGACCGGATGAGTTATGGGGGTAATATACCAATGAAACTTCGTGAAAAATTGCAGTTGGATTACGAAGGATTGATCGAGCACGGCCCTATCACCATCGTGGTGTTCGGCGACAGTGTTACACACGGGGCGGTCGCCGAGGGGGAAATCAATTACGAAACGGTATATTGGAATCGCTTGCGGCAAAAACTGAATGCAGTGCGTGATTACGTTCCCGTCAACGTGATCAATGCGGGTATCGGCGGCATCACGGCCGAGGTATCTCTTAAACGACTGGAAAAACAAGCGCTGAAACACGAGCCGGACCTTATGATCGTCTGTTTTGGGTTGAATGACGTAAACGGCGAACTGGAAACGTATCTTTCGGCGCTCAGAGAGATCTTTCAAAAGAGTCTTGCCTGCGGAATCGATACGATATTTATGACGCCGAATATGCTGAACACCTATGTGGCCGAGGATACCCCGAAACAGCATCGGAACTATGCACATATCACCGCCGAAATGCAAAACAGCGGACGTATGGACCGCTACATTACCGAAGCGGTGGCGCTGGCCAACCGCATGGGGGTTACGGTGTGCGATTGTTACAGCGAATGGAAACGGTTGAGTAAGACGGAGGACACGACGGCATTGCTTGCCAATCGTATCAATCACCCTACACGCGATATGCACGAACTGTTTGCAACCATGTTGTTTGATGTCGTGATGGGGGAAAGCACGGTCACACAGGCGGCGGAAAGCACCATGTACCGTTGACAAAAAGAGAGGAGGCACTGCAAATGAAGGTGGCGTTTTTTGATGCTAAGCCCTACGATAAGCCGTCTTTTGAAGCATACGGTGAAAAAGCGGGGATCCGTTTTAAATTTTATGAAACCAAACTGAACGAGGACACCGTGGCACTGGCACACGGGTGTGAGGGGATATGCGTGTTTGTCAACGACGAGGTCACGGCGCCCGTGATCGATCGTCTGGTGGAGGCGGGATGTCGTTTTATCGCCCTGCGTTGTGCAGGTTACAACAACGTGGATCTTGCCTATCTTGCCGAGCGCATTCCGGTTTTTCACGTGCCGGCCTATTCGCCGCATTCGGTGGCGGAACACGCGATGGCGATGTTGCTTACCTCTATTCGCCGTATCCACAAGGCGTATATCCGCACTCGTGATTTTAATTTCAGCCTGAACGGTATGACGGGTTTCGACCTGCACGGTAAGACCGTCGGTGTGGTGGGTACAGGCAAGATCGGCCGTTGTTTTGTGGATATCTGCCGTGGGTTCGGTATGCGCGTGTTGGCGTATGATAAATATCCCGCGGATCTGCAAGGGGTCACGTATGTGGATACCGATACGTTGTTCCGTGAAAGCGACGTTATTTCGTTACACTGTCCGCTGACCAAAGAAACCTACCATATGATCGACGATGCGGCGATAAAAAAGATGAAACGGCGTGCGATGATCATCAACACCTCTCGCGGTGCGCTGATCGATGCGGCGGCGTTGCTGACCGCCATTAAAGAGCGCCGTATCGGCGGTGCGTGCTTGGATGTGTATGAGGAAGAATCGGAATTCTTCTTTGAGGATTTTTCCAACCACATTGTGGAGGACGATATTCTTACCCGTCTGATCTCGATGCCGAACGTTATTGTGACCTCCCACCAAGCGTTTCTCACCGAAGAAGCGCTGGATAACATTGCGGAAACCACCGTGCAGAACATTCTTGCGTTTTTCGACGGTGCGCCGCAAAACGTGGTGAAAAAGTAATGAAGACGAATTATCAAGTGCAGACCGATGCGTGTATTGCGATGCACGCGGGGGCGGGTGAAGTGCCCGTGTTGTTGCTTCACAGTTGTTGCGCTCCTTGCAGCAGTTACGTGTTGGAGTATCTGTCGCAGTATTTTGCGATCACGGTACTGTACTATAACCCCAATATCTATCCCGATGAGGAGTATGCTCATCGCGTGCGGGAACAAGAGGCGTTTATTCGCCGCTTTCCCGCACGGCACCCCATTCAATTCGCGGAAGGCGCATTCGATAAGGAACGTTTTTATGAAACGGTGAAAGGAACCGAGGAGTGTCCCGAGGGGGGAGAACGCTGTTTTCGGTGTTACGAACTGCGCCTCAGAGAAGCCGCCCGACTGGCGCGGGAGATGGGTGCCGACTACTTTTGCACCACCTTATCCATCAGTCCGCTGAAAAACGCGGAAAAACTCAACGAGATCGGGGAACGATTGGCGGCGGAATACGGGGTACGGTATCTGCCCTCGGATTTCAAAAAGAAAAACGGCTATAAACGGTCGGTTGAACTGTCAAGAGAATACGGTATGTATCGGCAGGAGTATTGCGGATGCGTGTTTTCAAGGAAAGACCGTGATGAAACATAATTTTCAAGGCGTGTGCGGTTACGACCCGCAGTTTTTGGAAACGCACGACGCAGGGGCATCCGAAGTGGGATTTGAATGTCCCGATTTTGATGACAGCGGCCGGAAATGAGCAAAGGCTAAAAACTTTCAGACGACAGACGGCAAAAAGTCCGGCAAAGGCCGGACTTTTTTGACAGTCTGAAGAAACCACCTATCGGGTGGTTTCTTTTTGCGTATATTTTCCGCTTCTCGCTCATAGGATGTACAAACATACTTTGGGAAAGCGGAGGAATCGGGGATGAACAATACCGAAATCTACAGGGATATTGCGACACGAACGGGAGGCAGTGTGTACGTGGGATGTGTCGGTCCCGTGCGTACCGGCAAATCCACCTTTATCAAACGGTTTATGGATACGTTGGTGTTGCCGCATATCGCAGACGAACACAAACGCGAGCGTGCCACGGATGAACTGCCGCAATCGGCGGCGGGGCGCACCATTATGACCACCGAACCGAAATTTATCCCCGAGGAGGCGGTGAGCATCACGCTGGACGGGGATGCCGCGCTATCGGTGCGAATGATCGACTGCGTGGGATACGTGGTGCCGTCCGCCAAAGGATACATTGAGGACAACGCACCGCGTATGGTCAAGACACCGTGGTTTGAGGAAGAGATCCCTTTTAATATGGCGGCGGAGATCGGCACGCAAAAGGTGATCACGGAGCATTCCACCATCGGGTTGGTCATCACCACCGACGGCAGTATCACCGATATCCCGCGGGAGGAATACGCCGAAGCGGAAGAGCGAGTGATCCGTGAATTACAGGAGATGCACAAACCTTTTGCGGTGTTGCTGAATTCCACCCATCCGCACAGTAGTGAGACCGAGGCGCTGTGCGGCGAGATGAGCGAGCGATACGGTGTGCCGATCTGTGCGGTGGATTGTATGCATATGACCGAAGAGGAACTGGCGCACGTGTTGGAAACCGTGCTGTTGGAATTCCCCGTGCGGGAGATCGCAGTGGAACTGCCGCGTTGGCTTTCGGCATTGCCCACCGCACACCCCGTGCGCCGTGCACTGTTTGACCGTGCACGCGAGGCGGCGAGCGGACTGCGGCACCTGCGTGATCTGCCGCGGCTTTCGGAAGCGTTGGGAGAGAGCGAATACGTTGAATACGCCCGCGTTGCCTCCCGTGCACTCGGCGAAGGGGTCGCTACCGTAACGGCGATGGTAAAACCCACGTTGTTTTATCGCGTGTTGGGTGAGGTGACCGGTATCACCGTGGAGGACGAGGCGGCACTGATGGCGACTATGCGCGAACTCGCAGAAGTGAAAACACGGTTTGACAAATTCCGCGGTGCGTTGGAATCGGTAGAGGCAACGGGCTACGGCATCGTGATGCCCGATATGACCGAGATGACGTTGGAAGAACCGGAGATCATTCGGCAAAGTGGTCGTTACGGTGTGCGATTGCGCGCCTCCGCACCGTCAATTCATTTGATGCGGGCGGATATCCACACCGAAGTATCGCCGATCGTCGGCTCGGAAAAGCAGTCGGAAGAACTGGTCGGCTATCTTTTGCGCGAGTTTGAGGAAGATCCGTCCCGCATTTGGGATTCCAATATTTTCGGCACCTCATTGTATGGCTTGGTGAACGAGGGACTGCATAACAAACTTGCCCGTATGCCGGATGATGCCCGTCAAAAGATGAAAGAAACGGTGGAGCGCATTATCAACGAAGGGTGCAGCGGGTTGATATGTATTCTGGTATGAGCACGAGGGAAAAAAGGCCGCGCCTTTCGGCAGGACTCGGCGTGATCGCAGTGCAAAGCGTATCCTGTGCGGTGGTGGTGTTGGCGGTGTTGACCGTGCGTTTGGTAAGCGGCAATCTGTTTCATCAACTCGCCGACTATTTTCGTGAAGCGATGCGGGAAAACACCCTCACGACCGCTATTCACGCGTTATGGGACGAAAAACTCTCCTTTACGGAATCGGATGTTTAGTGTAAAATTCGGCGGCACCCGTTGGCGTTGGGGGGTGCCGTTTTTGCTGCTGCTCACCCTGCTTCTTACATTGGATAAAAGCGGTATGGCGGTGCTGTGTCTGCTTGCCTCGTTTTTGCATGAAGGCGGGCATATAGCGGCACTGTTACTGGTGGGATATCCGCCGCGAGAGGTGACGGTGGGGGTGTGCGGTATTCGACTGGTACCGCACCCTCATCCGCTGGATCTGCGTCGTCAAACGGCGGTGCTGTTGGCCGGCCCCGCCGTGAATCTACTGTCGGCGGCAGTGTTGCGGTGGGCGGGGTGCGCCCCCGCGGCGATGGCGGCACACACGGTGCTCGGTGTATTCAATCTGTTGCCGATCGAAGCGTTGGACGGCGGACAGGTACTTTTTTGTGCGGTGCAAGCGCGAGGGGGAAGTGTTGCGGCCGAACGGGTGGTGCGTTGGTTGTCGGTCGCGGTGCTGTTGCCGCTTTCCACGCTGGGCTTTTGGCTGTTCTTGCAGTATTACAACCCCTCGCTTTGTTTGGTGTGTATCTATTTGGTCGCACGTTTGTTTTCGCACGAGCGGATTTAACTTGAAAAACGACACAAAGTGTGGTAAGATAATAAAAGATGTTATAAAGCGAGGAACGATATATGACCTATCAATTGGACGATATGCTGCTTCGGGTGCAAAAACCCGGACGGTATGCGGGCGGCGAACTGAACAGCGTGGTGAAAGACCCTGCAAACGTGGCGATACGCTTTGCTTTTTGCTTCCCCGATCTGTATGAGGTGGGGATGTCCCACCTCGGTATGAAGATACTGTACAGCCAATTCAACAGCGTGGAAGATATTTGGTGTGAGCGGGTGTTTGCACCCGATTTGGATATGGAAGCGGAAATGAAAGCAAACGGTGTGCGCTTGTTTGGTCTGGAAAGCCGCGACCCTATCGACACCTTCGATTTTATCGGGTTTACCCTGCAATACGAAATGAGTTATCCCGCCTTGCTTCATATGTTGGATCTGGCGGGTCTGCCGCTTCGTGCCGATGCGCGAGACGAGCGTTTTCCGCTGGTGGTGGCGGGCGGCCCGTGTGCCTGTAATCCGGAACCGTTGGCGGATTTTATCGACATCTTCTTCCTCGGCGAAGGGGAAGAAGTGGATCTGGAGGTTATGAACCTCTATCGTCGTATGAAACAGGACGGCACGTATAACAAAGTGGCGTTTTTGCGTAAGGCGGCACAGATCGAGGGGGTGTACGTTCCCTCACTTTACGACGTGACTTATCACGAGGACGGTACGTTGGCGGCGGTTACCCCGCGTGACGGTGCACCCGCCCGCGTGAAAAAACGTATCATCCGCGATCTGGACACGGTGTTTTATCCCGCGTCTTTTGTGGTGCCGTACATCGACATCGTGCACGATCGCGCGGTGAGTGAGATCTTCCGCGGTTGCATTCGCGGTTGTCGTTTTTGTCAAGCGGGATTTATCTATCGTCCCGTGCGCGAAAAATCCCCCGAGATCATCGACCGTCAAAGTCACGCGTTGTGCGAATCCACGGGATACGAGGAGTTTTCGCTGGCGTCCCTGTCTACCAGTGATTATACCCGTTTGGAAGACCTGTTGGAACGCTTGCTTCAGTGGACCGAAAAGGAGCAGACCAACATCAGTCTGCCTTCACTTCGTGTGGACGGTTTCTCGGAAGAACTGGCCAATAAACTGAACGTTCTGCGGCGCAGCGGCCTAACCTTTGCGCCCGAGGCGGGAACCCAACGCCTGCGTGACGTGATCAACAAAAATCTTACCGAAGAGGAAATCCTCACCACCGCCGGCAAAGCGTTCAGCGGCGGGTGGACGTCGGTGAAACTCTACTTTATGAACGGCTTGCCCTGTGAGCGGGACGAGGATATCGTGGGTATCGCCGACCTTGCACAAAAGGTGGTAGACACGTATTTTGCCACCCCCAACCGCACCCACGGTAAAAACGGGGTAAACGTGTCGGTCAGCGTATCCTGTTTCGTGCCGAAACCGCACACCCCGTTCCAGTGGGAACCGCAGGATACGATGGAAGAACTCGAACGCAAACAGCGGTTGCTTGTGGAAAGTGTACACAGCAAGAAGATATCACTCAGTTGGCACGAAGCGCAGGTAAGCTTTTTGGAAGCGGTGCTTGCCCGCGGCGACCGTCGTTTGGGTGCGGCACTGGAAGAGGGCTTCCGCCGCGGATTCAATTTGGATTCGTGGTCGGAACACTTTAGTTTGGAAGGCTGGCTTGCGGTGTTGGCCGATTGCGGGTTGGATCCCGCGTTTTACGCCAACCGCCGCCGTGATTACGACGAGGTGTTACCGTGGGATCATTTGGATTACGGCGTGACGAAATCGTTCCTTATGCGTGAAAACGAATTGGCAAAAGCGGCGTCCACCACGCCGAATTGTCGCGAAAAGTGTGCGGGTTGCGGTGCGGCTTGCTGGCAAGAGGGGGTGTGCGTGAATGGACGGTAACGGCTTGATTCGGACACCTTCGGGGGTGACCTTTCGGGTGATCCGTTTGCGGTTTTCCAAAACGGGACGGGCGAAGTTTATCTCGCATCTCGATCTGAATCGCACCATGACACGCGCCCTGCGCCGTGCAAAACTGCCGATCTGGTATACCGAAGGATTTAACAAACATCCCTACCTTACCTTTGCTTCTCCGCTGTCGTTGGGGTACGAAGGGTTGGCGGAGTGTATGGACATCCGTTTGGTGGAAGACCGTCCGATGGATGAGGTGTTGGCTGCGTTGAATGCGGCGATGCCCGAAGGACTTCTGTTTACTCACGCGGCCGAAGCGGTGTGCAAACCCGCCGATCTGGCGGCGGCGACTTGGCGGATGACGGTGGGGTGCAGTCTTGCCGAAATTGAGGCGTTTTTGGCACAGTCCTCCATCACGGCGGAAAAGCGCACCAAGAAGAAAACCTTTAAAACGGTGGAGTTAAAGCCCTTGCTCGGTGACGTGCAGGCGGAAGCAGGGGAGGAACAAACGGTGTTGACCCTCACTCTGCCGTGCAGCAACAGCGATACGGTCAATCCTTCGCTGATCCTTACGGCGTTGCAACATTTTCTGGACCGCGAAGTTACGGCGAGTGTATTGCGTTTATGCCTGCGAGATACCGCAGGCGAAGTTTACCGATAACGAAAAGGGCTGTCTACACGACAGCCCTTTTCTTGTGTCTATATACGCATTCTCTATTCATCAGTTGTTGTCAATTCCCGCACGATCTTGCGCTGTTTTACAAACAGACACACCGCGTGAATGGCGGCGGTAATGACCCACGATATCGTGTAGGAAAGATAGAGTGACGGTAAACTGTGATACCAAAACGTAAAGACGGTGTAAATGTAAACGATACGGATACCGCACACACCGGCGATAGAAACGATCATCGGTGTCCACGAAGAGCCCATTCCCCGCATAGCGCCGACCAACACTTCCATAATGCCGCACAGGAAATAGGTATAACCGAGAATGGTGAGGCGCACCATACCTTCGCGCAGGATATCCGCAGGGGATACGGTGGTGTCGGTCACGGAGGTGGAGGTGAACAGGGTGAGCAGCGGTTCGCCGAACAGCACGACGAGAAAACCGATGATCAAACCGATCACGGTCACCAGTGCAAGACAGGTGAATACGATCTTTTTCAAACGTTCGGGTTTGCGTGCACCGACGTTTTGTGCGGTGAATGCCATACAGGTCTGATACATGGCATTCATGGAAATATAGATCGCACCGTCCACCGTGCTTGCCGCGGCACCGCCGGCAACGGCCGCCGCACCGAACGAGTTGATGGAGGATTGAATGAGAATGTTGGATATACTGAAGATGGAGCCCTGTAATCCCGCGGGAATACCCAAACGAAGCATTTCAAGCAGTTTGTCTTTGTAAATACGGGTCTTGCGGATGCGATAGCGATATACGCCTTCGGCCCGCATCAGGCAAAGCACCGCCAGTACGGCGGAGATGACCTGCGACACGGTGGTAGCGATGGCGACACCCGCCACGTCGAGATGAAAAACGATGACTAACAAGAGATTTAACCCAACGTTTACCAATCCCGCCAACGCCAGAATGTACAGCGGGCGGCGGGTATCGCCCACCGAACGCAGAATGGCGGCGCCGAAGTTATACACCATCATGGCGGGCATACCGAGAAAGTAGATGCGTAAGTACAGGGTGGATTGGTCGATCACCTCGGGCGGTGTACCCATCCACCGCAGAGCGGCCGGAGCGATGATAAGTCCGATCACCATCGTGACGATACCGCTGATGATACTGATCCCCATCGCAGTATGTACCGATTCGTGTATGTCTTTTCGGTTGCCCGCACCGAACGCCCGTGCGATAGCAACGCCCGCACCCACCGACATACCGATGAATACGTTGACGATAAGGTTGACAAGGGAACCCGTTGAGCCGACCGCCGCGAGTGCGGTACCGCCCGCAAAGCGTGCCACGACGATCATATCGGCGGCGCTGTATAAAAATTGCAACAGACCCGATGCGATCAGCGGTAGGGTGTACAGTAGAATGTTCGGAAGAAGCGATCCGTTCAGCATATCCACGGTGCGGCGTTTCATACCAATCCCTCGCTTTATACGTTTTCTCTCATTATACCCCTTTTTTTCGGCAATTGCAATCGCTGTTTTTCGGCAAATGCAACAACCTTTTTACAAAATCCCACCGTTACTTCTACACTATTTTTGGGTTGACATAAAACACAGTTTATGATATCATAATCCTAATATAAAACTGTTGATCTTCAGCGGAAAGGAAACGGCTATGATGAAGACCTTCAACCTGCAATATCCCGACAAAATGACTGCTTCGGCCTTTGAGGGCGCTGTAGCGGATTTTTTGGCATTGAACGGTCTTGTTGTTTCCCCCGATGTGGTGTTTTTTCCCGGCTTTTGCGACGTGCATGTGCATTTTCGCGAGCCGGGTTTTTCTTATAAAGAAACGATCGCCTCGGGTTCACGGGCCGCGGCGCGCGGTGGGTATACCGCCGTGTGCACCATGCCGAATTTGAATCCCGTGCCGGACAGCGCGGAACATTTGGCACAGCAGACTGCCGCCATTCGGCGGGATGCCGCCGTCCGCGTGTATCCTTACGCCGCCATCACGGTGGGGCAGAAGGGAGAGGCGCTGTCGCCTTTTGAGGAACTGTCTGCCGATGCGATCGCGTTTTCGGATGATGGGCGCGGCGTGCAAAGCGAGGCTATGATGCGGGAGGCAATGGTACGGGCCCGCGCACTCGGTAAAATGATCGTTGCCCACTGTGAGGACAATTCCCTGTTGCACGGCGGGTACATTCACGCAGGCGACTATGCGGCGGCGCACGGCCATCGCGGTATCTGCAGTGAAAGCGAATGGGGCCCCATTGCACGGGATCTGAAACTGGCGAAAGAAACGGGTTGTGCCTATCACGTCTGCCACGTTTCCGCTAAGGAGAGTGTGGATCTTATCCGCCGCGCCAAAGCAGATGGGGTGGACGTGACCTGTGAAACGGCACCGCACTATCTGGTGATGGACGACGGTGACCTGCAGGAAGACGGACGATTCAAAATGAACCCGCCGTTGCGTGCGGCGGCCGACCGTGAAGCCTTAGTGGAAGGGTTGCTTGACGGCACGATCGATATGATCGCGACCGATCACGCGCCCCACTCCGCCGAAGAAAAGGCAAAAGGTCTTGCGGGCAGTGCGTTCGGCATCGTGGGATTGGAAACCGCGTTCCCCGTGATGTACACCCGCTTGGTAAAAACGGGGATGCTGTCATTCGACCGCTTGGTGGATGCACTGGCACTGGCACCGCGCAAACGTTTCGGTATACCGCTGGAAAACGACTTCACCGCGTGGGATCTGAACAGTGAGTTTACGGTGGATCCCGCCGAATTCCTGTCGCAGGGGCGCGCCACGCCGTTTGCGGGGCAGCGGCTGTGCGGTGAGTGTGTGCTCACCGTGTGCGACGGCAAAGTGGTTTATTCTAAATGATTTTTGAGATAGATTTGGGAGGAAACAGTTATGGCAAAACGAACCGACATTAAGAAGATCCTCATTATCGGCTCCGGTCCGATCGTTATCGGTCAAGCGGCAGAGTTTGACTATGCAGGCACTCAGGCGTGCTTGGCGCTCAAGGAAGAGGGGTACGAGGTCATTCTCGTAAACTCCAATCCTGCCACCATTATGACCGATACCACCATTGCAGACAAGGTATATATGGAACCGCTCACGCTCGAATACGTGGCGAAGATCCTGCGGTATGAGCGTCCCGACGCCATCGTCCCCGGCATCGGCGGTCAGACCGGTTTGAATCTGGCTATGCAGCTCGAAAAGAAAGGTATTCTGAAAGAGTGCGGTGTGGAACTGCTCGGCACCAGCAGCCGTAGTATCGAACGCGCGGAAGACCGCGAGATGTTCAAAGAATTGTGCGAGTCGATCGGTGAGCCGACCATTCCTTCCGAGATCACCTATTCGCTTGAAGAAGCGAAAGCGGCGGCGGCGCGCATCGGGTATCCCGTGGTGTTGCGCCCTGCGTTTACTCTCGGCGGTACCGGCGGCGGTTTTGCTTACAATGAAGAAGAACTCATCGATGTCGGTTTGAACGCATTTAAACTTTCGCCCGTGCATCAGGTGCTGATCGAAAAGAGCGTGAAAGGCTACAAAGAGATCGAGTTCGAAGTTATGCGTGACTCGGCGGACCACGCCATCACTATCTGCGGTATGGAAAATATCGATCCCGTCGGTGTGCACACGGGTGACTCCAACGTGGTCGCGCCCATCCTCACCTTGAACGATCACGATCTGAAGATGCTCAACGACAGTGCGATCAAGATCATTCGCGAATTGAAGATCGAGGGCGGCTGTAACGTGCAGTTCGCACTTAACCCCTATTCGAGCGAGTATTACCTCATCGAGGTCAACCCCCGCGTGTCGCGTTCTTCGGCACTGGCTTCTAAGGCGAGCGGATACCCCATTGCCCGCGTGACCGCCAAGATCGCGGTGGGTATGCTGCTTGAGGATATTGCCATTGCCAACACCAACGCCGCGTTCGAGCCGCGTTTGGATTACGTGGTGGCGAAATTGCCGCGTTTCCCGTTTGATAAATTCGCCAGTGCGCCCAACACGCTCGGCACCCAAATGAAGGCAACGGGTGAAGTGATGGGTATCGGTTCGAATCTGGAAGAGTGTTTGCTCAAGTCGGTGCGTTCGCTTGAGATCGGCGCATATCATTTCCATCTGCCGAAGTTCGACGGTATGACGGAAGAGCAGTTGTTCGACTATATCAAAGAATTTAAGGATGACACCATCTTTGCCGTGACCGAATTGTTGCGTCGCGGTGTGACGGTGGAGCATCTGCACGAACTGACCAAGATCACCCCCTACTTCCTTGAAGCGTTTTTGCGTATCGTGAAGATGGAGGAAAAACTGGCGGCCAACAAGCAGGATTGGGACGTGCTGTGCGAAGCCAAGAAGATGGGCTTCAGCGACCGTTTCATTGCCAAACTGTGGGGTATTACCGAACTTTCGGTGTTCAACCTGCGTAAGGAAAAGAACTTCTTTCCGGTATACAAAATGGTGGACACCTGTCATACCAACGCCTATATCCCGTATTTCTACTCGTCCTACACCGATGAAAATGCATCGATCTTGACCGATAAGAAAAAGATCGTGGTGCTCGGTGCCGGCCCGATCCGTATCGGTCAGGGCGTGGAATTCGACTATTCCACCGTACATGCCGTGACTACCATCAAAAAGTCGGGTTATGAGGCGATCATCATCAACAACAACCCCGAAACCGTGTCAACCGACTACACCACGGCGGATAAGCTGTATTTCGAGCCGCTCACCACCGAAGACGTGATGAACATCTTGGAGTTCGAAAAGCCCGAAGGTGTTATCGCTTCGCTCGGCGGCCAGACCGCCATCAACTTGGCGCAGCCGCTGATGGAGCGCGGTGTGAAACTGATCGGCACCGATTGTGCGGCGATCGAACGTGCGGAAAACCGCGACAGTTTTGAAAAAGTGTTGGAAGAATTGAACATTCCCCAACCGCAGGGCCGCGCCGTGACGAAGATCGAAGACGGAATCGAAGCGGCGAAAGCCATTGGGTATCCCGTGTTGGTACGTCCGAGTTTCGTGCTCGGCGGCCGCGCAATGCAGATCGTTGCGAACGAAGAACAACTCCGCCACTATCTTAAGACGGCGGTGGAGATCGACGAGGACAAGCCGGTGCTGGTGGATAAGTATATCCAAGGCAAAGAGGTGGAGATCGATGCGATCTGCGACGGTCGCGACGTGTTTGTACCGGGTATTATGGAACTGGTGGAACGCACGGGTATCCACTCGGGTGACTCTATCAGCGTGTATCCCACCTTCAGTATTTCGGATAAGGTGAAAGGCACCATTTTGCAGTACGCTATCAAATTGGGGCTGGGTATCGGTATCGTCGGTCTTTACAACATCCAGTTTATTGTGGATAAGAACGATGACGTGTATATCATCGAAGTGAACCCCCGCTCCTCCCGTACCGTGCCGTTCCTTTCCAAGGCAACGGGTTACAGTTTGGCGGATATTGCCACCGAAGTCATTCTCGGCAAGAGTTTGAAAGAGCAGGGTATCTTCGATATCTATCCTAAGGAAAAGAACCGTTGGTACGTAAAGGTGCCGGTGTTCTCCTTCAACAAGATTCGCGGGTTGGATGCATATCTCTCGCCCGAAATGAAATCCACCGGTGAAGCCATCGGCTACGATGATAAACTCAATCGTGCATTGTATAAAGCGTTGCAGGCTTCGGGTATGCGCGTGCAGAACTACGGCACCGTGTTTGCCACCTTGGCAGACAAGGATAAGGAGGAGGCACTACCGCTGATCCGCCGTTTCTATAACCTCGGTTTCAGCATTCAGGCAACAAGCGGCACGGCGGAATTTCTTAAGAAGAACGGTATCCGCACCCACACGCTCCGCAAGATCGGCGAGGGCAGTGAGGAGATCCCCGAAGCGATCCGTCAGGGTCATATTGCGTATGTAATCAACACCCGCGACATCGGTTCGGCAGGTCAGGCAAGCGACGGTTATGAGATTCGCCGTCTTGCAACCGACAACAACGTGACCATCTTCACCGCGCTGGATACGGTGCGCGTGTTGCTGGACGTGTTGGAGGAAACGACGCTTACCATCTCGACCATTGATGCATAAGAGGGTTCTATGAAACAGAGTATTTTCACGATCATTGAAAACACACCTCTCACCGCGACGGTACTGCGTATGCGCCTTCGCGGCGATACGTCGGATATCACCGCGGCCGGCCAGTTTGTGAACGTCCAACTGCAGGGTAAGTATCTGCGCCGCCCCATTTCGGTGTGTGACTGCGAAGGGGACGTGCTCACGCTGGTGTATAAAGTGGTGGGGCACGGTACCGCGCAGATGCGCGATATGCAGGTGGGGGATACCTTGGACGTGCTGACAGGTCTCGGCAACGGATACGACCTCACCCTTGCAGGTGAGCGGCCGCTGTTGCTTGGCGGCGGTGTGGGTGTGCCGCCTCTCTATCTGCTGGCTCGCCGCTTGATCGCCGCAGGCAAACAGGTTACGGTTATTCTCGGCTTTAACACGGCGGAAGAGGTGTTTTACGAAGAAGAATTCAAGGCGCTCGGCGCCACCGTTATCGTTGCCACGGCAGACGGTACGCGCGGTGTCAAAGGCTTTGTGACTGACGGTATGCAGGGAGTGGATTATACGCATTTTTACACCTGCGGTCCCGAACCGATGCTCAAAGCAGTGTTTAAAGCCACCGCAACCGACGGTCAGTTTAGTTTTGAGGAACGTATGGGATGCGGCTTCGGCGCGTGTATGGGTTGCTCTTGCAAAACCGTCACGGGCTACAAACGCATTTGCAAAGAAGGTCCCGTACTCAGAAAGGGGGATATCCTGTGGGAAACTTGAGTGTGAACCTGTGCGGTATCACGCTGGATAACCCCGTGATCCCCGCAAGCGGCACCTTCGGATTTGGTTACGAATTTGCCGAATTGTACGATATCAACGTGCTTGGCACCTTCTCCTTTAAGGGGACGACCAAAGAACCGCGTTTCGGCAACCCCACGCCGCGGATCGCGGAATGTGAAGCGGGTATGATCAATGCGGTCGGCCTGCAAAACCCCGGT
>SVPM01000037.1 GCA_015065865.1 Oscillospiraceae bacterium
ATCAACATCGGGATGCCGAGAAGTAACAAAATAAGTATCGATAGCGTAACGTCGATCGCCCGTTTTCCGAAACGTGCATACATATTCGCATTTCACCCGCCTCTATGTAATTATCACAACCATACAAGTATAGCAAAACCGGTTCAAAAAGTCAAATGGTAAAGCGCTTATATCGACAGTTTATTCCACTGTTCCGCAACAAAAATCGCGGTTTCGCGCGGTGATACGCACCGTCACCATATCGCCCGCTGTGCCGGTGGCCTTCACGCGCACGGGCACGTAAGAGGGGGTGTGCCCTTCCCATCGTCCCTCGTCATCCTGCGTTTCCAACAAAACCGAAACGGTGTGCCCGACGAGCGCCTCCTCATATCGCGCACGGGTGGCTTCGCATACCGCGCTCAAACGGCGGGCGCGCGCCGCCTTTTCGGCCGCGGCGATCTGCTCCGCCATCGCGGCGGCGGGAGTGCCTTCGCGGCGAGAATAGGCAAAAATATGTGCACGGGCAAAACCGATTTCTTCGGCAAACCGCAGGGTGGCGGCAAATTCTTCCTCCGTTTCCGCGGGGAAGCCCACCATGATATCGGTGGTGATGGCGGCGTTGGAAAAACGGCGGCGCAGGTCGGCACACAGGGCGGCGTATTCCGCCGTGGTGTAATGCCGCCGCATACGCCGCAAAGTGGCGTCACAGCCGCTTTGCAAGGAGAGGTGAAACTGCGGGCACAGTTTCGGCTGTGCGGCCAGACGGTCCAGCAGTGCGGGGGTCATATGATCGGGTTCCAACGAACCCAGTCGCACACGGCCGATGCCTTCGACCGCGGCGGTGATGTCCACCGCATCGGCCAACGAAGAACCGGTGTCCTGCCCGAACGCCGTGAGGTTGATGCCGGTCAGCACCACTTCGCGATAGCCGGCGGCGGCCAGCGCCTCCACTTCCTCTTTAAGGTCTTGCAGTGCGCGGGAACGCACCCGTCCGCGTGCGTAAGGAATGGCGCAATAACTGCAAAACCGATTGCATCCGTCTTCGATCTTTACAAAGGCACGGGTGCGCCCTTGAAATTCACGAATCGAAAGCGGCTCGTATGCGGTCGTGTGCGGCGGAATGTCCACCGTGCGTTCCCGCGTGGTAAGATAAGCACGCAGTTTGGCGGGCAGGGTGCGCCGCTCGGCGTTGCCCAGCACGATATCCGCATCCGCAAGGGCGGCGGCACGCGCGGGAAAGGCTTGCGGCATACACCCGCACAGCACGATCACCGCTTGCGGGTTGTCCCGCCGTGCGCGGCGCAACAGTTGGCGCAATTTGCGGTCACTTTCTCCCGTGACGGTACAAGAGTTGATGACCAGCACCCCGTCCTCCGCCGCGCGGAACCCCGCGTGGAATTCGGCGGTGTCAAACCCGTCGTCCTCCAACAAACGCCGCATGGCCTGCGTTTCGTATTGATTGACCTTGCAACCCAAGGTGTGAAAATAAACTGTCATAGCGACCTCACAACTGAAAATCTACCATACAGTATATCATACATTTATTATAAGGGCAAGGGGGAATTTTTGCGCGGACCGTTGCATAGGTTGTGACGAAGGAGGCTATGCTATGAAGTGGAAGATACGATGTATTTCGTTCCTGTGTGCGGCGGTGTGGCTGTGCTGCCCCGTGTGTGCGGCGACGGAGAGCGCGCCGATATTGCCCGACGTGGGGGGCGAGTCCGCCGTGCTTATCGATCTTGCGAGCGGTGATGTGCTGTTCGAAAAAAATGCAGATGCGCGTTTGCCGATCGCTTCGGTGACGAAAATTATGACGTTGTTGCTCACCATGGAGGCGATCGACCGCCATCTGTTGGGGTATGACGATACACTCACCTGCTCACCCGAGGCGGCATCGCTCGGCGGCTCGCAGATCTGGTTGGAAGCAGGGGAAACGATGACGGTGGACGATCTGCTCAAAGCGGTGGCGGTGGTATCCGCCAACGATGCGTGCGCGGTGTTGGCGGAGGCGCTAGCCGGATCGATCGAGGGCTTTGTGCAGCAAATGAACGCCCGCGCCGCCGAACTCGGCATGGAAAACACGCAGTTTCTTGACTGTTGCGGTTTGAACGACGATGCGTACAGCTCGGCGCGGGACGTGGCGATCATGTCCCGCGAACTGATGAAACATAAACGGATCGTGAACTACACCACCATTTGGATGGACACGTTGCGCGGCGGTGAATCGGAGTTGACCAACACCAACAAACTGATTCGCTTTTATGACGGAGCGACCGGACTCAAGACCGGAACGACGTCTACGGCGGGGCATTGCCTGTCCGCTACCGCCGAAAGAGGCGGTTTGGGATTGTGTGCGGTGATATTGGGGTGTGAAACCACCGACGAACGTTTCGGCGGCGCACGCAAGATGTTGGATTACGGATTTGCTAACTACACGCAGTACGCCCCCGCAACGGAAGAAACGGTGTTGTCGCGCGTGCCGGTGTTGCACGGGACGCAACCCGAGGTCACCCCCGTGGCGGATGCCGCGGTGCCGCTGTTGCTTCGCCGCGGCGAGGAGGCGCAGATCACCACGGAGGTGACCTTGCCAAAAGATGTGGAAGCGCCTGTTTTGAAAGGACAGGTGCTTGGTGCGATCACATTGAAAAAGGGGGAGGAAACGTTGGCTTCGTATGCCGTGCGTGCCGCCGCCGCGGTCGAGCGGGTGGATTTTTGGCGGGCGCTGCGGTGGTTGTGGCAGGAAATGAGCGGTTCACGGTCGACTTAGAGAGAAAATTTTTCAAAAAATAGTAAAAAATATGCAAAAATTTTCGGTTTACGGTTGCAAAACTCGGTAAAATAGTGTATCATAATAAAAAAGCACCTTGCAAAGGTACGGAAAGAGGCAAAAAGCATGAGTGTCACTTTGCACACAAGTTACGCGGAGGGGTTTCTCCGTTCTCACGAACTCGCGGCACTGCAGCCGCAGGTTACTGCCGCACACGAATTGTTGCACAGCGGCAAGGGCCTTGGTAACGACTTTTTGGGTTGGGTGGACCTGCCCGTAAATTATGATAAAGACGAATTCGCCCGCATCGAAGCGGCGGCGGACCGTATTCGCCGCGATACCGACGTGTTTGTGGTTATCGGTATCGGCGGGTCGTATCTCGGCGCCCGTGCGGTGATCGAGTTTTTGAAATCCCCCAACTACAACCTGTTGGTCAAGGATGCGCCGCAGGTGGTATTTGCGGGCAACAGCATCAGCGCGGATGCGATGAACGACGTGTTGGCGCTGTGCGAAGGCCGCCGTGTGTCGGTGAACGTGATCTCCAAATCGGGAACCACGACCGAACCGGCGATCGCCTTCCGTGTGTTCCGCGATTATTTGGAAAAGACCGTGGGCAAAGAAGAGGCGCGTCGCCGCATTTACGTGACCACCGACCGTGCACGCGGCACGTTAAAAGAACTCTCCGATCGCGAAGGATATGAAACTTTCGTGGTGCCGGATGACGTGGGCGGTCGCTTTTCGGTGCTCACGGCGGTGGGCCTGTTGCCCGTTGCCGTGGCAGGGTGTGATATCGCCGCCTTGATGGCGGGTGCCGCTGCCGCGCGTGAAGCGTATGCCGACCCCGCTATCGAAACGAACGATTGTTACCGCTATGCGGCGGCCCGTCACGCAATGCTCCGCCGCGGCCGTGCAGTGGAACTGATGGTCAGTTACGAACCGCGTTATGCACTGATGTCCGAGTGGTGGAAACAGTTGTACGGTGAAAGCGAAGGCAAGGACGGCAAAGGGTTGTTCCCCGCTTCGGTCATTTTCTCGACCGACCTGCACTCGCTCGGTCAGTTCGTGCAGGACGGTGCGAATATCCTGTTTGAAACGGTAATGCAGTTTGACGCGCCGCCTTCCGATCTCACCATTCGTGAGGAGGAGGAAAACGGCGACGGTTTGAACTTCCTTGCGGGCAAGACGATGGCGGAGATCAACCGCAAGGCGTTTGAAGGCACCGTGCTCGCCCATGCAGACGGCGACACGCCGAGTTTGGTGTTGCAGTTGCCGAAAATGGATGAATACAACCTCGGTTATCTCATCTATTTCTTTGAAAAAGCGTGTGCCGTATCGGGGTATATGCTGGGTGTGAACCCGTTTGATCAACCCGGTGTGGAAGCGTATAAGCGCAATATGTTCGCTTTGCTGGGCAAGCCCGGTTACGAAAGTGAACGTGAAGTGTTGGAAAAACGGCTGGGGCGTTGACCTTGGCGTTTCAAAAATAAAAGGAGGACGAATACTATGATTACTCTCATCATCGGCAAGAAGGGCTCGGGCAAGACCAAACGGTTGCTGGATATGTGTGCGGCGGCCACCAAGAGTTCCGACGGCAACGTGGTGTTTTTGGAAAAGGACAATACCCTGACTTACAATCTGGAGCATAAGACCCGTCTGGTCGCTCTGGACGAATACGGCATCGACAGTTATACGGCGCTGTACGGCTTTGTTGCCGGTATGTGCGCGGGTAACTACGACATCACCGACATCTTTGTGGATTCCACGCTGAAGGTGGTGGGGAACGATCTCGCAGGGTTGGAAGAGTTTGTGGAAAAACTTTCCCGCCTGAACGTGAAGATGGTGCTGTCCATTTCGGCCGATAAAGCGGAGATCCCCGCCAAGATCGCCGAATTCGCGACCGAGATCTGATCGCAAACATACCACGAACAGGGGCGGGCAGGCTGTCTGCCCCTGTTTTTTGAAGAAAAGAGGGACAAGCGTATGGCGATCTGGTACGAAGGTAACCGAAATTTGGCGAAAAACGCCCGCGAAAAAGACGGTGTGGAGTATTACGTCCGCGGTCTGCGCGAAGTGGAGGGCGGCCGCTTTGAGCGGTACGCCGTCAAGACGCATTTTGTTGAGCGGGGCGAAGATTATGTGGAGGTTATGCGCCGCTACGTTGCACCGCTGTATCAGGCGGGCGATATCGTGTCTATGAGCGAAAAAGTCATTTCCATGTGTCAGAACAACACGGTGGAGATGAAGGACGTAAAACCCGGCTTTTGGGCGCGATTCCTTTCGAAATTTGCTACCCATAACAACAACGGTATCGCGATGGACGAGCCGTATAAGTTGCAGTTGGCGATCAATTTGAAGGGTCTGCCGCTGATTTTGTGGGGTTGCTTCTGCGGTGCGGTGGCACGTGTGTTCGGTCGCCGCGGTGTGTTTTACGAGATCGTGGGCCAAGACGTGGCGGGTATTGACGGGTTTTACAGCCATTCCGCATTTGAAACGTATCATACGCTGGCAGTGCTCAACCCGCGTGAGCCCGAAAAGGTGTGTCGCGATATTCACGAGGCACTGGACATTTCTTGCATGCTGGTGGATGCGAACGACATCGCGGTGGAGATACTCGGCACCTCACCCGACCTCGCCGACCGTTCGCACGCTTTCTTAGCGGAACTGATCCGCGATAATCCCGCGGGACAGGACGATGAGCTGACCCCGTTTGTGTTGATACGGGATATCGGCGATGCGCCCGCTGAGGAATACGAGCCGCTCGTGGCTATTGAACAGCCGAAGGAATAAAATCTTTCTAAAAACCGAAAAAAATGGTTGACAAATGACGCGGTGATGGATATAATATCATTTGTGACACTATGAGGTGGATTATGCTTTTGCAACTCAAATCGCTTTTTATGGGCGATACACAGTCGATTCCGATCGATTGTGTGCTGGACTTTTCGGACTTGGAGCTGTACGGTTCTCACCCCTTACGGGAACCGGTGCACGTGACAGGGAAGGCGGAAAACCGCACGGGTATCGTGCAGTTGATCGCCGATGTGGCCTATGTGCTTGATACGACCTGTGACCGTTGCATGACCCCACTGCATCGCGAGTCTGTGTTGCACATTGAGCATATTTTGGTGGCATCCCTGAACCGAGAGGACGCGGACGATCTGATCCTGGTGGAAAATCACCAACTTCCGTTGGATGAACTGGTGGAAGCGGATCTGATCTTGAGTTTGCCGATGAAAACTTTGTGTCGGGAGGATTGTCGCGGGCTTTGTTTCCAATGCGGCAAGAATCTGAACGAAGGGCTTTGCGGCTGTCGGACGGAATCGGTCGATCCTCGCCTTGCGGTGTTGAAGGATTTGTTAGACACCTGATTATTCCATCAAACTAAGGAGGTGCTGAAGATGGCGGTACCCAAGAGAAAGCATTCCAAAGCGCGCCGTGATAAGCGTCGCAACAATGTGTGGAAGATTGAAGCTCCGGCGCTGGTGAAGTGCCCGCAGTGCGGTGAGTACAAGCGTGCACATCGCCTGTGTGCCAACTGCGGCTACTACAACGGCCGACAGGTAGTGAAAACTGAGGGCTAATGAAAAGTGGGGAAGGAGCAATCCTTCTCTATTTTCATTTCTGGCGGTTTATAATAGAAATGTTCGGAGGTATACTAAATGAGTGCTCGTATCGATCAACAGGTTCGTATTGTGGAAACGGTGTTTGCCACCGAGGACGTGGTGTTGGCGAATGTCGTGGCAACGGAAGCCCCCTATTTTTGTGATCCGACAGGTGAAAAGGACAGCACGGCCGCGTTGCAGCAGGCGTTGAACGACTGCGGTCAAAACGGCGGCGGCGTGGTGTTTTTGCCGGTCGGGCGTTATGTGCTGACGGATACGGTGACCATTCCGCGCGGGGTGGTGCTGCGCGGCGATTGGCAGGATCCCGAGGCTCTGCAGGAGGGGGAAGCACTCACCTACGGTACGGTGTTGTTGGCAAAACTCTCGCCGCTTTCTGAGGGCGCGGCACTGAATGAAGGGGCGCTTTTGCACACCGGCGCCAACAGTGGTTTTATCGGCTTGACGGTGTATTATCCCGAACAGTCGGCGAAGGACCCGAAGCCCTACGGCTACGCACTTTACGTGAGTTACGCCAGCACGGCGACCGCACGAAACATCACCTTGATCAACGCGTTCCGCGGCATTGCCTTTGATGCGCTGGCGGAAGGGCACGAGATGGCGAAACTCGAACATATTCGTATGACCGCCTTGGACAACGCCACGGTGATGCACCATTCGTCCGAGGTAGGGTATACCTACGATTTTTTGGTATCTCCGACTTACTGGGTCAATGCGGGCGAGGGGTATACTCCCGACGATGCGGCAGCGGTAACGGCGTATTGCCGTGCACACTGTCTTGGTATGCTGCTCGGCGACCTTGATCTGGAAGTGCTGTCCGAGATTCACTTGGACGGTTGCCACACCGGTATTGTGTTTGATCGCCTGAATGACCGTGCCGGCTTCTGGGGTGAATTTTACGATATTTACATTACCAACTGTGATTACGGCGTGGTATCCAAGGTGATGAGCCCTGTTAATCCGCCGCTGTTTGCCCGCGGCCGCATTGAAGGCTCGGTAGCGGCGGTACAATCGCCGTACAAAGACGTTCCGCTTCACTTCTGCGACGTGGAATTGGTGGGCGAAAAGCACGGTTGTATCATTGAAGAAGAGGAAGACCTGTCGGCCTATCCGATGGTGCACGGCACCTTCCGCCGTCCGACGTCGAAAGTATATATTGCGCCGATCGCGGACTATTCCCGCAAGGATACCGACGTGGCGGATCTCATTCAGGAAACGTTGGACAAAGCGGCGGCGACCGGCGGCGTGGTGTATCTGCCTGCAGGTGTGTATACGGTGTGTAAGCCGCTTTGTGTGCCTTCCGGTGTGCAGTTGACCGGCAATGTGCCGATCATGATCACAAACGCTTGCGAAAACGGCGTTATCTTGCTGTCGTATGTGAGCGAAGGCGATTTTATCACCCTTGCGCCGTATGCCGGTGTGGTGGGGTTGCGTATCTATTACCCCGAGCAGACACCGTATGCCGCAAAGCGCACGTTCGAAAACGGCGATCCCGCACAGACGGCGATCCGCGGTGCGGGCGAGGGCGTATATGCGCTGGAAACGGTAATTACCTGTTCCTACATCGGTGTGGACTTCCGTGACTGTGACCGCCATTTTGCGCGCAGTGTCTACGGTTGTTGCTATATCTCGTTGGTGAAATGCGGCGGCGCGGACGGCCGCGTGGAAGAGTGCTTGGCGAATCAGCACTACATTCTTCGCAACGTGCACAGACCGTACTTCTTCCGTATCAGCGAGCAGGCGCGCGCCGATTGGGAGGACATTGCCTCGAAGGGCGAAGAACTTTCCATCAATCGGCCGCTGGCGCAACTTCTGCAGGCGCATTGCAACGTGTATCACGTGGTGAATGCGACCCGTCAGACGGTGAATAACTGCTTTATGTATGCGGCGCGTGAGCTTATGCTCTGTGAAAATTCCACCGACGTACAGTTCTTGAACAGTTCGGTGGACGTGCTTCCCGGCACGAAACCGATGTTTGATATTCGCTACAGCAGCGCCTTTGCGGCGGGTGCGATGCGCGTGTTCGGCACTTCGGTGAAGAACACCGAATCGACCTTCGATATCTGCTGCCGTAACGACCGCCGTGAAGCGTTTGAGAAACCGTATCATTCCTCTGTTTCGGTGGAGGATATCCGCATTCCGACGACCGAGTTTACGCAGTTCGTGCACATTCTGAACTGTGATACCACAGACAACATGAAATACGCAACGCTGTGTACCGATCCCGACTTCGTAAAAGAAGGTACCGGTGCGTGGGTGAGCGAGATCCATTCGACTGATCCGAAGCAGTTGATGGAGTGCCGCTTTGACCCGATCGACATTTCCTCGGTGGAAGAAGGCGGTTATTTGCACCTGTGGTTCTACTGCGATGACATCGAAAAACTTGGTGACGGTCAGATCGAACTTACTAGCAGCGGCCGTCAGGACGTGGAAGAACACTGTTTCGGTTACTTGAACAGCTTGTTCCACAACGGTTGGAACGAGGTGTATCTCCCGATGCACTGGGCGGAAAAGTCGCCCGAACCGTGGAATCCGAAGGCGATTAACTATATGCGTATTTATGCCGACTTCGGCGATTGCAAAGTCGCGTTCGACGACATCTATATCTGCAAATAAAGAAACACAGAAAGCCGAGAAAGGAGGGACGGTATGGCGGTAACGGTAAGCGGTGTGCGTCCGCACTCGCCTGCGGCACGCAAACGCGTGGCGGCGGGGGACGTGCTCAAGAGCATCAACGGACACGCGGTGGAAGATGTGCTGGATTATCAATTTTACCTGTTGGATGAGCGGCTCATACTGTGTTTGGACACGCCGCGCGGAGAACGCACGGTGACCTTGCGTGCGGACAAGCAGGGCGATATCGGCTTGCAATTTGACACCTACTTGATGGACAAGCAACGCTCTTGCCGCAACAACTGTATCTTTTGCTTTATCGATCAGTTGCCGCACGGTCTGCGGGAAAGTTTGTATTTCAAAGACGACGACAGCCGCCTGTCCTTCTTGTTCGGCAACTACATTACACTCACGAATTTGACCGAGCGGGAGGTTGAACGCATCATTGAAATGCACATCAGTCCCGTGAACATTTCGGTGCATACTACCGATCCCGACCTGCGGTGCCGTATGATGAACAACCGCTTTGCGGGGGCTTCGTTGAAGTATTTATATCAACTGGCCAATGCCAGCATTGCGCTCAACTGCCAGTTGGTGCTTTGCCCCGACTATAACGACGGCGAAGCACTTTCGCGCACGATGGAAGATCTTGCGGCGCTGTTTCCTGCGGTGCAATCGGTGGCGGCGGTGCCGGTGGGGCTCACCAAGTTCCGCGAGGGATTGACGGCGTTGCGTCCCTTTACGGCAGAGGAAGCGGCGGATGTGATCGACCGAATGGAGAGTATGGCCGACCGTTTGGAAGCGGAACACGGTCATCGCCTTTTCTTCCCGTCGGACGAATTTTATCTTACAGCGGGAAGACCCGTTCCCACAGCAGACCGCTACGGTGATTTTCTGCAACTGGAAAACGGCGTGGGGATGATCGCCTTGATGCGCGAAGAGTTTTATGCCGCCTTGGCAGAGGCGGAAAAACCCACGCGTACCCGCCGTTTGGTGGTGGCAACGGGTGTTTCTGCCGCCCCGCTGCTTGAGGAATTGGTTGCCGCGGCAAAGGCCAAATTCCCCGCACTGCAAGCGGAAGTGAAAACGGTGGTCAACCGCTTTTTCGGTGAGCGCATTACGGTGGCGGGGTTGTTGACAGGCGGCGATCTGATCGAGCAGTTGCGCGATATTCCCGCCGATGAAGTGACCGTTCCGCGCTGTATGCTCAGGCGGGAAGGCGACCTGTTTTTGGATGATACCACACCCGAAGATGTGGCGGCGGCGCTTGGTGTGCCACTTACGGTGAACGATGGCGACGGCGCGGATTTCTTGCGGGTGCTGCTCGGAGAGGAGAGATAACTATGGCTATTGCAGGAGGACGGCCGGTAGTCGCGGTCGTAGGACGGCCCAACGTGGGTAAATCCACCTTGTTTAATAAGTTGATCGGCCAACGTCTGGCAATTGTGAAGGACACCCCCGGTGTCACGCGGGACCGTTTGTTCGCCCCCTGCGAATGGGGCGGGCGCACCTTTATGTTGGCGGATACGGGCGGTATTGAGCCGCGTGCCGATGATGTGATCTTGAGTCATATGCGGCATCAGGCACAACTTGCTATTGAACAGGCGGAAGTTATCGTGTTGGTGACCGACGTTACGGCAGGCGTTACCGCAAACGATATGGACGTGGCGGTAATGTTGCAGCGCAGCGGCAAACCGGTGGTGCTGTGTGTGAACAAATGTGACCGCGTGGGTGATCTGCCGGCCGAATTTTATGAATTTTACAACTTGGGACTCGGTGACCCCATTGCCGTTTCTTCGGTGCACGGTCACGGCACGGGTGACCTGCTGGATGCCGTGATGGAGTATCTGCCCCCTGCCGCAGAAGAAGAGGAAGAGGAAGACGTCATCCGCGTGGCGGTCATCGGCCGTCCCAACGCGGGGAAATCCTCGTTGGTCAATGCCATCACAGGGGAGGAACGCAGTATCGTATCGGATATTGCGGGCACCACCCGTGATGCGATCGACAGCGAAGTGAAAAATGAGCACGGCAATTACGTGTTCGTGGATACAGCGGGTCTGCGCCGCAAGAGCCGCGTGGACGATGAGGTTGAGCGATACAGTGTGTTGCGTGCACAAATGGCGATCGAGCGAGCGGACGTTTGTGTGATTATGCTGGACGGCACGGTGGGCTTTACCGAGCAGGACAGCAAGGTAGCGGGTCTGGCGCAAGAACAGGGGAAAGCCTGCATTATTGCGGTGAACAAATGGGACGCCGTGGAAAAAGACGACAAGACGATGACGGTAATGCGTAAGCAACTGGAGAACGATTTCAGTTTTATGTCGTATGCGCCATTCATCTTCATTTCCGCCAAAACGGGACAGCGTCTGTCCCGCCTGTTTGAACTTATCAACTACGTGTATCAGCAAAACTGCACGCGTATTGCGACGGGTATGCTCAACGATCTGTTGGCACTCGCAACGGCACGTGTGCAACCCCCCACCGATAAAGGTAAGCGGTTGAAGATCTATTACGTTACACAGGCGAGCACCAAGCCGCCCACATTCGTGTTTTTTGTGAACAACGCGGAATTGTTTCATTTTTCGTATCAGCGGTATTTGGAAAACCAGATACGCGAAACCTTTGGATTGGAAGGAACACCCATCCGTTTCATCATTCGTGAACGAGAGGATTGACCGTATGTTTGTGAATTTGCTTCCTTACTGGCCATACTTGCTGGGCGCCGCCGTGGTGGCGTATTTGTGCGGCAGTATCAGCAGTGCGATTTTGATCACCCGTGCGGTGTCGAACCAAGATATTCGCGATGTCGGAAGCGGCAACGCCGGTATGACCAACGTGCTCCGCACACTGGGCAGTCGTCCTGCGGTATGGACCACGCTGGGCGACGTGGGCAAAAGTGTGTTCTCTGCGTGGCTGGGCGGTTTGCTTTTCGTGTGGGCGTGGGGCCGTATGCAAACGGGGGTAGAACCCGCGGTGCTGTCGGAAGAGCAAGCGCGTATGGCGGGGCAATATATTGCCGGCCTGTTTTGCACGATTGGCCACACGTTCCCCGTGTTTTTCGGCTTTCGCGGCGGTAAAGGCGTGTTGGTCGGCCTCGGCATGTTGATCGTGACCGATTGGCGTGTGGCGCTTGCGGTGGTGATCGTGTTCGTGACGGTGGTGGCGCTGTCGCGTATGGTGTCGCTCGGCTCACTTTGCGGGGCGGCGACGGCCATCCCCGCCACGTTTTTGCTCCGCCGGCTTGCAGACGGTGACAGCACGGGCACCGTTGTGTTCGCAACGGTGATGACCACGGCCGTGGTGGCGATCCTGTTTATTATGCATCGCGGCAACATTCAACGCATTGCCGCGGGGTGCGAGCGGAAACTCTCGTTTGGGAAAAAGGAGAACTGACGGTATGGCAAACGTTGTGGTTTTGGGTGCCGGCGGCTGGGGCACGGCGTTGGCGATCATGGCCTATCGGCACGGGAATGCGGTCACGTTGTGGTCGGCGTTCCCCGAAGAGTTGGATTCCATTCGCCGTCACGGGCAGCATAAGAAACTGTTGCCGGGTGTGGCGGTATCTCCGCATATTGATATGACCGATGATCTTGCCTGCGTGAAGGGTGCCGATCTGGTGATTCTGGCGGTGCCTTCGTTCGCTATTTGTGAAATGGCAAAGAAACTGGCGGCGGTGCTGCCTGCGGGCGCGTTGCTGGTGAACGTTGGCAAAGGCATCGATGCCGAAAGCAATCGCTTGTTCGGCGATCTTCTGAGGGAGATGTTGCCCCACGTGCGTGTGGCGGTGCTGTCCGGCCCTTCTCACGCCGAAGAAGTGGCGCGTGCGGTCCCGACTTCGGTGGTCAGTGCGGCGGCGGATGCCGCTACCGCCGAAGAGGTGCAGAAGATTTTGATGAATCCCACTTTCCGCATCTATGCCAATACCGATATGGTGGGTGTGGAACTCGGCGGTGCGATGAAAAACGTGATCGCACTGTCGGCAGGTATTGCGGACGGATTGGATATGGGGGATAATGCCAAGGCGGCGTTGATGACGCGCGGTTTGTCCGAGATCGCGCGGCTCGGTGTGGCGATGGGCGCTCGCCCCGAAACCTTTGCGGGTCTGTCGGGTATGGGTGACCTTATCGTGACTTGCGGCAGTATGCATTCGCGTAATCGCCGTGCGGGCATTTTGATCGGGCAGGGGATGCCCCCCGCCGAAGCCATTGCCAAGGTCGGCACGGTGGAAGGGTATTTGGCGGTTGCGGCGGCGCGTACGCTTGCCAAACGCTATGGGGTAGAGTTGCCCATTTCGGAGCAATGCTACCGCATTTGTTATGAAGGAATGCCCCCGAAAGAGGCGCTTGCCGCGTTGATGCAACGCCCCCGCAACTACGAAACCGACCGCAACTGGTTGGGGTAAGAACGAGGTAAAAAACAGGTCTCCGTGAATTTCACGGAGACCTGTTTTTTTCGGCAAAATCCACTGTCGTTCGGTGGTACACTTAGGTTACCGAAAGGGTGACAGCGGCATGATACTGTATTTGGATATTTTACTTGTGACCAACTGGGGAATGGATTTTTTGTTGCTTCACGGGACGGCCCGATTATTACATATCCCGCAACGCGGCCGGCGCGTGGTGGCGGGGGCGGCTGTGGGCGCGATTACCGCGTGCGCGGTGTTGTTGCCGCCGATGCCGCCGTGGTTGTCGGTGATCTATAAGGCTGTTACCGCGTGGCTCACGGTGGGGACGGCGTTTGGGTTCGGCGGTCGCGCCGTTTTTCGTCGGTGCGGAGTGTTTTTTCTGCTTTCCACCGCCGTGGCGGGCGTGGCAATGGCGGTGTTTTGGCTGTTCGCGCCACGGGGCCTTGCCGTGGTGAACGGCGTGGTGTATTGTGACGTGCCGCCGCTGTTATTGATTGTCTGCACCGCCGCGGTGTATCTGCTGTTCTGCCTATACGAACGGTTGACGGCGCATCGACGGGCATCGGGGCACACCTACCATTTGCAGGTACAGCATCGCGGTGAAACGGTGACGTTACCGGCCTTTTACGATAGCGGTAATCGGTTGTATGAACCGTTTTCCGGTGCGGCGGTGGCAGTAGCGCCGTATGCACCGCTGAGCGGTCTGCTTTCGCCGGCGTGGGATCCTGCGTGTCCAACGCTGCCGCACGGTGCACGACCCGTGCCGTACACGTCGGTGGGAGGGCGCGGGGTGCTTGCGGCCTTTTGTCCCGAACGGATGTGGTTGGTGTGTGACGGCGTGAAACGTGAGGTTACCGGTTGTTTCGTAGCGGTCAGCCGCGAGGTGGATGAACGCGTGTTGATCGGTGCGGATTTCGTGAGTGAGGAAAAGGGGTTAGGTGCGTTATGTTAAAACGCTTGTGGGGTTGGTTTCTCTGTCGTATGGTACGGCAAGGGGTGTATTACGTCAACGGTACGGACACCTTGCCGCCGCCGCTGACTGCCGAGGAGGAGCACGCGGTATTTGAATGTCTGGAGGCAGGGGAAGAAGCAGCGCGTGAAAAACTGATCGTGCACAATTTGCGCTTGGTGGTGTATATTGCACGTAAATTCGAAAGTTCGGGGGTGGGGATCGAAGACCTTATCTCCATCGGTACCATCGGACTCATCAAAGCGGTGAACACGTTTTGCCCGTCACGCGGCATCAAACTTGCCACCTATTCCTCGCGTTGCATCGAAAACGAGATCTTAATGCACCTGCGTAAATGCGCGGGGCAACGGGGCGAGGTGTCCATTGATGAGCCGCTGAACGTGGATTGGGATGGCAATGAACTGCTCCTTTCGGATGTGCTCGGCAGCGATCCCGAAGAGATCCATCGCGGTGTGGAGCAGGAGGCGGAACGTGACCTTTTGCACGCGTGTATTGCGCGCTTGTCGGCACGAGAGCAGACCATCATGAAATTGCGGTTCGGCATGGCGGGGGCGCGTGAGCACACCCAAAAGGAGGTGGCGGATCTGCTCGGTATTTCGCAGTCGTACATTTCGCGGTTGGAAAAGAAGATCATCCGCCGCCTGCGTAACGAAATGGAGATGGCGGAGTGAGTGTCGTATAAAACCACAAAACAGGCACCGTTTTGGGCGTGTGCCTGTTTTGTGGTTGCTTATTTACGTTTTCACTACTTGCGATACGATGTTGTACTCGTTGGTGAGGATGGTGTCAACGCCCATGCTTAAATAGGCGGCGGCTTCCTTCGTATCGTCTGCAAAGAACACGTTGCAGATAATACCGTGATCATGCGCTTTGTCGATCATTTCTTGATTAAAATACGGTTTGAAGAACTGCACCTTCTCGCAACCGCATTCGATCGCGCGGTCCACGATATCCCACGGACGGGCCGCCAAGTGCCCGACACATACGGCAATTTCGGGGGCGTGCCCTTTAAATTGGCGTATCTGATGGTCGGTCTCAAGCATAAAGTAGACATACTTTTGGCACCCGTATTGCCGCACGAGCGAAACGATCTTTTGCATGGCCGCTTCGGGATACGGATCGGTCATTGTGAGCGGCTTTACGTGTACGTTCATCACGACCTGTCCCGCAAACTTTCGCAAGACGTCTTCGAAACGCAAGATCTTCAACCCCTTGAACTTCTCGCCGAATTTAATGCCGAAATCCAAAGTTTCAAGTTCGGCCAAGGTGTGGTCGGTGATCCACCCCGTGCCGTTGCTGACACGGTCAAGGGTGCGGTCGTGGCAGGAAACGATCTCGCCGTCTTTGGTGGGCCACAGATCCAATTCGATCTCTTCGGCACCCATAGCGATCGCCGCACCATAAGCGGGCAGGCTGTTTTCGGGTGCGATCGTGCTGAAACCGCGGTGGGCGCACACCCGCGGATAGGGCATGGTCGCATCGTCGTTGACGATGGCGCTGCCCGCAAAGCGATATTGCCACGGTTTGCGGCCGTATTCGATGTATTCGTAATGTGCGGCATCGGGGTTGCCGAAGCCGGCGGCTTTGTAATACTTATCCCGCGGGTCAAATTCCACGGTGGTCGCACCGAATTTACCGCGCATATTTTGAAGCACTTTTCCGTAAGGGGATACCACCATAGAGGCGCCGCAGACGGTGGATTCTTCACTGAAACTGACCGACGAGCGGATAACGTAGGCGTTGGTGTTGTAGGCCAAAAAGCGGCACATGATCTCGATCGCATCGTGGCTGTCGCTTCTTTGCAGCGAACAGCCGATGATGATATCCACGTTTTGTTGGGCCATAGCGGCAAATGCTTCGTAAAAATAAAAGTCGTAACAGGTTAAAAAACCGTATCGGAGTCCGTCGATCGTCAATACGTACGGTTCGGAATACTCGCGTGTATACGCCCCGTCCAGTTTTAACGTGTTGACTTCCAACGGCGGCAGATGCTTTTTGAAATATCGGCCGACGATCTCACCGTCTTGGTTGATCGCATAGGTGGTATTACGGTAGTTGCCATCGATCGCGAACAGTGCATTGACAAACACGAGCGCGTGGCAACGCCGCGCGGTTTCAACACACTTTGCAAGGAGTGTGTTGATGTATTTTTGGTGATAGAACAGGGTTTCTTCTCTTGTTGCCGTGGCACAGGGTACATCGCTGTATTCCGGCAACACGATGATATCCACCGATTCGTCGCATTGATCGAGCAAACGGATCTTATAGTCAAAATATTCATCCGAAAACGAAACGTCCGTAGAATAGGGCGGTTGAATGATACAAGCCTTCATAGTCAGTCACCTCGGCTGAATTATAGCACAACTTTTGTACGATTTCAACAGGCGGTTTACTGAATGATACGATCCTGTCGGTCGTTACGAACCGCCATGATGGCACTTTGTTTTTTAGACCGGCATCCGTATTTATGCCACCGCCTGTGTCGATCCGTCGCTGATCTGTACCACGTCCATACCGTCGTTGATGCTGATTCACTCAAACTTTCTGTAATATCGGTGGAATATGACGATATCTTTGCAGCATTTTGAAGTCCGTAGTCAAACGCCCAGTTCTCGGAAGGTGTATTTTTTTAGCCAATGTTCCTTGGCGCTTTCGTAAGCAACATACAAAATGCCGCTGTCATAGTCGGCGAACGCGTGCGGATAGAAAAAGATATCCTCCGCATTTTCGATGTTTTGGATGATTTCAAAATGTTTGCCGTCCACGCTTTTTCCAATGCAAAGATTTTTGCGCCCGTCGAACGAGCGGAAATTGTTGATCATCAAAACGTATCCGTTCACTTTCAAAACCGTCACCTTGGTATCGGCGTGCGGAATATCCGAAAGATACCCTGCCGACCACGTTCTGCCGTAATCAAAGCTCTCGCTTACGTATAAAAACCCTTTGCAGCAACGGCAATACAGAATAATGTGTCCGTTTTCAATTTCCACGGCGTTCGGTTCCCACACGGGCACGTCCGAAGCGATGTATCCGTACCGATAAAACGTTTCGCCGCCGTCCGACGATACGGCAACCCCCGAGACGAACGGGTATTTGCTCCCGTCGAAGTCTTTTGGTTTCGGATTGTCAAAGCCGCTCTGCGTTTCCTGCCAATAGATGGGGAACAGCCATTCTCCGTTGGACATCACGATTCCTTGCCTTACGGAACAGTTTGTGAGCCCGCGCATACCGGCAGGTTCCGTCCAGCCCTCGCCGCTCGTATCGCAAAACGAACGGAAGGTTTGCAGTTCCTTGTACCACGTGTCGGCGTTGTAGGTGTGTACCACGGCAAAATCGCGATCGCCCTCGCAAAACAACTCGGTGGACCAACATCCGCGATTGTTGTGCGAAAACAGCACCTCGGGTCTGCTCCATGTTCGGCCGTCGTCGTGGCTTTTCGCGATGAAAACGGCGTTTTGATTATCCGGTTCACTTTCTCCGCCGGAAAGGGATAGGCAGAGGAGTGTGCCGTCTTTTGTTTTTCGTATGATCGGCTCACGTGCGTGTGTGTCATATTTGGCGATCAAAAATTTTTCCACTACGATCACATCGTTTCTGTTTAGAATTTGATTTCGCTATGTTATCCGATTTGGTTTGAAATTATATTTTTTTGAATTTGAGTTCTCTGACGAGGTTTATGATTGATACGGAGAAGTCAAATGAAATATCGCGTAATTTACTTTCAGACATTTACAATCACTTCCTTTATTTGTATTATATGCTTGTGTCAAATTGGGAACAAATTTAACCTATGGCTCCCTCTGACGAGGGAGCTGTCAGCGTAGCTGACTGAGTGAGAAAAAGCTACCCCTCTGTCAAAACTTGGTTTTGCCACTTCCCTTGACAAGTGGAGGCTACAACTACAACTTGTGGAAGTCATTTCCACAAGTTGAAAATTCCGCATAAATATAAGCATTTTCTTTATTTTAATATAACATTTTTTATTAATTTTTTCAAGTTATATATGTAAATAGAGTTATCCCGAAACCACGAGATAACTCTATTTTTGATGGTATGACAAAAATCATACCGATACTTTGAAAATCATACCACAAGAAATGTAGTTAAAAGCTTTGTTTTTAAGCAGTAAAACTGCCGAAAGTATGACGGCTATTCCTGCCTTACCTATAATTCATTTACAATATCTATGATTTTATTTAAAAGTTCAGGATTAAAATCCTCAAAATTCGCAATTTTGATTTTGTTGCTGGTTATTGTGCGCAACCATGTTGCAGCCGCTGCAAATCTTCCGTAATCTAAAGATAAATGAAAACCGTCACGGCAGAGAGATAAACCACCGTTTTGATAATCAAATTCGGATACTGTTTCACGCAAAGTCTGAATCACTTCACCCGTTGGTATTAATTCAGCATGAATGGATTGTGCCGCTATCTCACTTGTCTGTTTAATTCGACGGTACATTTCGGCTTGGTCATTGTTATAATTCACAAAACCGCTGTGACTAGAATCGGTTTCATAAGCCCACGTTTGATGGAAATACAGTTTTGCATCAAGCTGTGCTTCTCGTATCACCGACACCAACGAAGAAAGATAGGGTTCATAAGTTTCATACATACCGCTTAAGGAACTAACCTGTTGAACTGTGATTATATCCCATTTTTCAAGCTCTAATGCTTCTG
>SVPM01000038.1 GCA_015065865.1 Oscillospiraceae bacterium
AAGGTGGTGAAATGCATACTACCGAACACGCCGAACAGGCGCCCGTCCATAAACCCTTGGTTCAGAGTGCCGCCGTCCACCGATACCGTGTAGTGTATACGCATAAAATACTGATAGAACGACACAAACACGGCAGGCACGGCCGCCGCCGAAAAGGTGAGCAGCAGCAACCGAAGTGTACTGAATACTTTGGCTTTAGACAATCGCGTGAACAGCGGAAAGATGACCAACATCTGCGCCACCTGCCAGATGATCGCTTTGGCGTTGTTGACTAAACCATACTCAAATCGGATCAACGCCGAGATCTCCATAACACCGATCAGTGCGATCAACACATAGGAAAGTTTCGTCTTTAAAAACTTCCTTTGTGTCAGCAGATCCCACACGAACAAACCAAGCCCCAAAACGGCCAACACCGAAGAAACGGCATTGAGGCCAAACATATGAATGACTTGGCGTATCGGCATAATTTGGTACAACAGTTGGTACAGAATAACCGTTACGGTATACACGTACACCACCGTGTCACTGAGTTTTTGGTTAAAAAACAACCGCTTGACTCCGTCAAAGACTTTCTTCACCCACATTTACCTCCGCTTTTTCGTCAGGCCGTTGATCAGATCGATCCATTGGTTCAGAATGGTTTCTTTTGAAAACTTGTGCAGATTATTCCCCGCACGGGAAGACATCTCCCGCCGCCGCTCCGTATCCTCGATCAAACGGCATATCGCCTCGCCGAGTTCGTCCAAATCGTATGGCGGAACAAGGATGCCGTCCACCCCGTCTTGCACGATCTCGCGCGGCCCCGTCGTGATGTCAAAACTCACGATCGGCAATTTGTTGAGTTTCGCCTCCAGCAAAACCAGCGGCATTCCCTCCCGATAAGAAGGCAACACGTACATCGCGTAATCTTTGTACCGCTCTTTCAGATCCGAGCGCATACCCAAAAGGTGCACCCGCTCTCGGAGGTTATGTTCTTCAATCAACCGTTCCACTTCCGGCCGCATATCGCCGTCGCCGAAAATGTCCAGATCCCAATCGGGATGCTTTTTGAATACGGGAACCATCGCCCGCACCAACATATCAAACCCTTTTTCCAATCCGATACGCCCTGCCGACACGATACGCTTGGAGTGCATGTCGTATGCAGAGGATGCGGTATTGTACGGTTCGATCCAGTTATAGATACACGCCAACTTCCGTTTGGGCAACAGAAAACGGGTGCGATAGTCGTGATAGGTCTTTTCGGTCAACGTGACCGTCTTATGGCAAAAACGCGAAGCCAAAAACCGCGCCAGCGTGGGAACTTTTTCTTTCCACTGATTGATCAGCGCACCGTGGTCGCAAAAAACAAACTTGGTCTTGCAGGAGAACCGTGCAGGAAACGCGATGAACGCAGGGAACGTGCCTTGCACGAAGCACACGTCGATACGATGCTCATTCATATACGCGGCAATCGGCTTTCGAAGTTCCTTTTGCATGGTTGAAAACCGTTTTTCCTCATCGGTTACGTAAGAATATCGCACCCGCTCATCCGTTTGGTATGGCAACGGACCTTTTTGCAGCAACGCTAAAATATGCACCTCAAAGCGATCGCAAAGAGCAGATGAGAGGGAGGTCGTCACCCGCTCCACACCGCCGCGTGCCGACATATCGTATACGATAAAACATACTTTCTTCACAAAGCATCCGATCCTTTACTTCGAACGTTTCAACATACTTGCGCCCCGAATGCGGCATTCATAAATGCTTGTTTTGTACGCATTGTTCTTTCCCTACCACTTATTGTTTGTACGTACGTTCGGCACTTTCGATGATCGCGCGGCGGCGTTCCTCACCCGTGAGATTGGAAATGTTGATGGCGTACTCGCCGAACTTTTTCGCGAAACTGTCCCAATCGCCAATCACTTTTGCAGGGTTGCCCGCAATGATCGTATTCTGTTCGGTGAAACTCTTGGTCACCACACTGCCCGCCCCCACGATCGTGTTGGGCGGCAGGGTAACGCCGCGCATGACCACCGTGCGTGCACCGAGAAAGCAATTGTTTCCCACCACGATCTTGCCGAAAATATCGGTAAACTGCGGCAACACCTTACAAATGCTGTTGTCGTGTGTCACCAACTGCACATCGTTGGAGATGGTCACGTTATCACCGATCTCGACCAAATACCCTTCTGCCGCACCGATATCCGAATAGATGTGACAGCCTTCGCCGATCGTCACACCCGCCTTACGGTAAAAGCGATTCATAACCTCATCATCACCCTTGATCTTACACCAAAGGCGCGCCAAAAAGAACCTTAAACGATACATAGCACCTTTCTCCTCACTTATTTCTCAAAGGATGATTTTTGGGGTAGGATCGTATCCAACGATTCGATGATCGCCGCTTTCATCGCTTCAAAATTCGCGATCTCATTGCGGTCGTTCAAGCAAATGATGGGATTGCGGCTGAGGATCAGTTTGCGGATCTCCTCCTCCGGTAATTCCAAATTGACCGATTTGCACTTGTCATAGCGGGGATAAAAATTACCTTCGCACAACTGCCATATTTTAAAGAGGAACTGTGCCACGTCGGTGCTTTCGCGAAAACGGTGGGTCGCCGTGCGTTCCAAGATCTCGGGTTCTTTTTCCCACAAGGTTTCCCACGTCTTTTTCACGTAGGAAGCCGGACCGTGTGCGCGGTAAAAGCCCGGCATAAATCCCCACGGCAACAGGCACAGCGTGCGGATAAGATGTTCTCTGTATTTCAGATTGAACCACTTGCCGAAATTCCCGAAAAGGACCTCTTTTTTGTTAAAGTGCCTGTTCACAACGGTAACCGCGTTCCAAACGGGAATATTGGTGGTTTCCTCTGCCGTTTCGATCACCGAAAGCGCTGCCGTATCACACGGCAGGCCGTTTTTGAAAAAATACTCCTCCTTCAGCGGCTTTAGGAAGAAAATATCATCGTTCAAGTAAATAAAATGCTCCGCAAGGTCGGGAATCCGGTGCAGATTCACCTCAAACGGGTTACAACTGAACACCGGCAGATTCTCTTCCTTCATAAAATCCTTGTGGTTGACGATATGCAGTTTGGGGTTTTCGGTATTCAACCATTGAGGCAGATGGCCATAGGTGATGAAGTGCACCTTGTTCACCCATGGGGTAAATTTTTCAATGCCGCGAAACACGTATTGCAGGTTCTCCCAATCGCGATACCGCGCAATACTGCTGTCGGAGAGCTCCGTGCCGGAATACTTCGCTTTATCCTTTTGCCACTCCGCATCGGTGCCGTCTACCCACGGCAACACAAAATCGATCTTATAATTTTCCATCCCTATATCACTCTTCTTTTGCTTCGACTTTCTTGAACGACAGCCTTTGTTTAGTGTCCCACGCAAAGATCAGCGCTCTCGATATCCAATACCGCTTTTTCGCCGCAAAGGAAATAAATATCTGCTTACACTTCGGCAGGCGGCGGATATACGCGTTTTCCCTCCAGTGCGGGAAACGGCCGTTAAACCAGTCGATATGCTCACGCAGATCCTTCGCCGTGCGGCCGGAACGCAACATCACCGTTACCATACCGTAAAGCAATTCCGAAACCGCACGGAATTCCAACTCTTTCTCAAACCCGGGACGGGCCAATTCGATCATCCGCAGCACCATTTTGGGAAAAAAACTGATATCTGCGTTCTTCAAGTTTCGATTGGAAAGAGAGTTTGAACGCTGGAAATAATAGTACATCGAGCGTGGCACAAAGGAAATCTTATCCGTCATAGTACTGATGGGAATGATGGTAGCGATATCCTCCGCGCGCCAAATATCCTCCGGAAAGGCAATGTGGTTATCAAAAAACAAGGAGGCCCTGAACAGGCGAGCGGTCGGACCTGCATCGCACAGCGCTACTTTCTCACGGTGCGGAGAGTCGGTCGTCAGATCACCGAAGGTACTGACCTCCACGCATTTTCCCGAGGCGTAGTAATAGTAAAACCCGCTCATCACAATGTCCGCCCCGTCTTTTTGTGCGGTATTATACAGCGTTTCCACATAATCAGGCGTTACCCAGTCATCGCCGTCCACAAATATCAGCCATTTGCCGTAGGCGGCTTCCATGCCAATATTGCGCGCCCTTGCCGCGCCGCCGTGCTTTTCGCAACGGATCACACGACATTTATTCGAATGCACGGCTTCAAGTGCTTCGGCAATCGCTAAACTTCCGTCGGTCGAGCAGTCGTCCACCAACAAAATCTCAATGCACGAATAGGTCTGCTCCACCAACGATAGAACACACCGCTCTAAATATTTCGCAATATTATAGATCGGGACGATAATCGATACCTTTTCCATACGTTTACCTCACACTCCTTTCTGTTGGATCTTGTGCAGCCGAGACGGCAATTTTGCAAACCCAACCGCAGCACCGTTTCCGCCCCCCTTTTCAGAGAAGCGCACATATCACGCCACATTCTTTTTTATTATAACACCATATAAAGCCGATGTCAAATATAAGGGGGATCTCCTTTCATTCTTGCACTTCGGCAAAAAAATGATGCGGCGTGAATACAAAATTCGAAAAAACGCTTGCTTTTTGTTTTACTTTGTGATATTATATCACAAAGTAAGGTCGAAAGCGTGGGTTTTGGTATGTATCGTATCGCTGAAATCGTAAGTCACATCGTGGTGGAAGGTGAGCCGCAAACGGTGTACGGCATCCGCATCGAAAGTGACGAAGGGTGTGCCGCGGTAGAGAACATCTCCACCCAACGAGCGGCGGTGGCGACACTGCGGCGGCGCATGCGGGCGGGGCGGCTTTCGCCGTTGCATCTGCGGGATGTGGTGGAGGATTGGCTGGCGGAGGAAAACGGCTAATCTTTACTTGTGCTTCGGAATATGATATACTGTCTGCAAACGGCAAACGGAGGGTGCGGAATATGGACATCGATGTGTTGATCTTCGGCGGGCAAAGCAATATGGAGGGGCAAACGGAATGCTTACCCTCTCCCAACGAAACGGTCGGCAATGCGTGGGAATATTGTCTGCTAAGCGACACACTGCGCCCCGTGTGCCACCCTGTGGGTGAAGATCTGGAACCGTTGCTGGGCCCCGCTTCTTATGGCTTCGGCTCGCTGGCGCCCGACTGTTGCCGCGCCTATACCGAATCTTCGGGGCGCGCCGTGGTGATGATCCACGCGGCACAGGGCGCCACCACCGTTGCCGAATGGCAAAAAGGCACCCCACGCTACGACAAGGTGGTGGAAAAGCTGACGGCGGGCATACGCAAAGCCGCCACCGTCGGCACGGTACGCAACGTCTACTATCTGTGGCTGCAGGGGGAATCGGATGCGATCGCACGCACCACGGGTGAGGACTATGCCGCTCGACTCACAGCATACAAAAACGCCTTGAAACAGGACGTCGGCATCCACCGCTTCGGCATCATTCAAGTCGGCTGTTTTTGCGGCACCGTCCGTTGGCTCACCGACCGTACCCGCGAAGAGGGCCGCGCGGATGATGCGGTCATTCAGCAAGCACAAGAAGCGTTGGTTTCCCGCGACAGCGATTTCGCAATGCTGACACGGGAAGCCGTTCCCATGAGTTTGGATCCGCAGTTCATCAACCCGCAGGAAGACGGACATTTCAACAATCGCGGGTTGGCTTTGCTCGGTCGGCTGGCAGGCGAGGCACTGGCCGCTCTGTAACACAAACGGTCTGTCGCATTAGGCGACAGACCGTTGTTTTTTACGCCATATCTCCGCCGCCAGCGTGACCGCCACGGGTGCGATCAGCACCCCTGCCACGCCCGCTACGCGCAGTCCGAGATATAAGCTGAGCAACGTAAGTGCGGGCGGCAAGCCGATACGGCGACTGATGAGGCGCGGCTCCAACAGATTACGCACCAGCGTAACGACGAGATACAGCACCAACAACCACGCGCTGAAACGCACATCGCCCGTCAGTGCCGCAACCGCCGTCCACGGTAACAATACGGTGCCGACACCGAGCACGGGAAAGATATCCACCAACGCGATCAGCGCCGCCAGCCACAAAGCCCCCCGCACCCGCAACAACCACAGGCCGATACACAGTTCCGAAAACGTCACCCCCATTAAAAGAAGGTACGCTTTTGCCATTTCGAACAGCGTGCCGCCGCACAGCACGCGCAATTCGCTTGCTGTCCCGCGAAAGCGAGGGGGGATCCGTTCGCGCAAAAACGTGAGCACCCGCGGGAAATCCCCCGCCAAAAACACGGTTGCCAGCGCCCAAATAAAAAAGGAAAACACCAAGGAAGGCAAACTCTGTGTTGCAAAACGCGCCGCACCGCCCGCCGCACGCCGCAACCATTCGCCAAACAATCCGTCCGCCGCGGGCAGGCCGGCGGCCACCGCGCGCAATGCGGCTTGTGTAGCGGGCGAAAACCGCTGTAAAAACCGCTCTCCCCATGCGCGCAGGGTGTCCCACGCCGCCGCAAAGCGGGCGGTCAGGCGGTTGACCCACCCCTCGTCGCTCACCAACGTTACCGCATTGCGCCACAGCCACCAGCCGATACCGCCCACGGCGGCGGCCACCGCCGCCACCAACAGCACCACCAACAACCCCGACAAAAAACCACGGGAAACGCGGGTGCGAACGGCAAGCCAACGCAACGGCCGTTGCAACAACGCCGCCGTAACAAGTGCCAAAACGAACGGCATCAGCCACCGTATTGCCACCCACACCGCGCCGACCGCGAGCGCCGCCCACGCAGCGTAATACAGCAAATTCACCAAAAACTGCCCCCTGCTTTGCGAGCGTTTTTCCATCTCTTTCGGCATCGGTGTCCCCCCTTGAAAATCCGCCTTTCTTATACAATCGGTATATTTATCGGCATTTTATACCAATTTCAGCCCTTCAAGCCCAGATGCTCCACACATTGTTTCAACTGTTCTACCGTGCTCACCGGTGCGCCCGACTGTACGAATTGCTCCTGTACCGACTTCGGTAACGTTTCAAAATACGCCTGTAAGGGGCTACCTTTTGGGAACGGCGCACGGTGTTTTTTCATATTATCCATTGCTTTTTCACTCCTTTCACTGCTAGGATATGTGCTTTTTTTAAAAACATACGGCACGCACTGTATATTCTTGACCTTGCAACGCACAATAGCAACGCAAACAGGAGGTGCCGATCTATGAAGATGACCAAGCGGGAATATCAGATCATGAGCAAAAAAGCTTCGCCGCCGTCGCCCGTGCTGCTCAATTGCACGAATGCGTTTTTGGTGGGCGGCTTCATTTGCGGACTGGGACAAGTCATTACTTCGCTGGCGGTGCAAAACGGTATGCCGCTCAAAGACGCGCGTATGTTGTGCTGTATCCTGCTGATTGCGGCAAGCATTTTGCTCACCGCGCTGGATATATACGATGCCATCGCCAAACACGCGGGCGCGGGCACTTTAGTCCCCATCACGGGATTTGCCAACGCCGTTTCTTCCCCCGCCATCGAATTCAAATCGGAAGGTTTCATATTAGGGGTTGGAGCAAAGATGTTCACCATCGCAGGTCCCGTCATCGTCTACGGCGTGTCCGCCAGCGTGGTTTATGGCTTGATTTATTGGATAACAACATTGTTCTAAAAGAAAAGCGACGGGATTCCGTCGCTTTTTTCAGAATTTTTCAATATGTTTTTTTAGAAAAGGAATTAAATAGTTCTGCAAAGGTTCTAATTCATAAAATGTATCGTCATATTCGTCAAAGGGAAAGCGCTCATACTGTGATTGAAAAACTTCAACTGTTTCACAGTCAAATGAAGATAGATCATAGAGGTTTATTTGATGCTTTTCAATGAATGTATCGTATAATTGTTTGTGTTCTGTTGCACCGATAATTCCCATATACTCACTGACAATAGGCGCAACCATACGACTGGAGTTTACAAAGAACTGGCAAAGCCCTCCGTTGTTAACTTCCATTTCTAAATAGTTAACAGAATAAAATATACGTTGTTCTTCATTGAGGGAATTAAAACCTTCAAGCAAATCCTCTTTGGACGATACAATATTTTCTGTACGTATCCATACGGCATTGAAAATTTCATCATCTGAAAGTTTTAACAAGTCTTCAGTAGACATTTGGAGATATGCTGCATCTCGTTGCGCTTGTTCCTTGAAGGCTTTTCTAAAAGAAATAGTTTGTTTAATGAAACTGAATAAACCCATAACATCACTCCTTTTATTTTATTATACCACACCGCTGATTTAATGTAAATATTTTTGCAAAATGGTGTGTCCTATATTGACAGCAGCAGAGGGGTTTGTCTTGGGAGTTGGAGCAAAGATGTTTACCATTGCGGGACCTGTGATTGTCTACGGCACAGTGGCCAGTGTGGTTTATGGGGTTATTTATTGGATAACCACTTTATTCTAATGAAAAAGGCTTGACCGATTCGGTCAAGCCTTTTAATCTATTTTTTGGTATGGTATAAATTGGAGTGTATTATCTTCGCACTCAATGTGTCCTTCAACACCGGTAACAACATAAGCAAGGTTTGCAAAATTATTATTTTCAACATTGATTTTTACAGACAATACAGAGTAGTATAGTTTTTCGTCAATATCGGGATCATCAGTAAAAATATTGGCAGTTGACTGTGCAACGATCAAGTCTGTGCTCGGTGTATCTGTGGTTGAGGTATCGTAAAGGATAGTGGATTCCTTGGAAACAGAATTGAACACAGAGATTACAGAACGATGCAAACCGGATCCCCAAGAAGATGCAACAAACAAATCTTTATTACCGTCATTGTCAAAGTCACAAGGAATGGCATTAACAAATCCATATCCGCCAAAAGACTCACAAAGAGGATAAGCTTCGTTATCCATCATAACGAATGATGCACAAGAATCAGAAAATTTAAAAATTTTCATGTTGGTTTCTGCGGCAACTTTGGGGGGCGTAACGTTGTAGCAAGTTTCTTCGTCGAATTTATAGCCGCTTATAAGACCACTCGGCTCAATGTTCTTCAGCAAAGACACAAACTCTTCGACGGAATCCTTGGTGGCAGAGGTTTTCATGGTTTCGTATTCATTTGCTTTGTGAGAACTATCATCTTTGCAAGAGCAAAGCAAAAAAAGCATCGTTATAACACAAAATATGCAAAATATTCTTTTCACATATAACACCTCACTTTATTTTATTATACCACACTGCCGATTTAATGTAAATATTTTTGTAAAATGGTATGTCCTATATTGACAGCAGCAGAAGGGTTTATATTGGGCCTCGGCGCGAAGATGTTCACCATTGCAGGACCTGTTATTGTATACGGTACGGTTGCGAGTGTAATTTATGGGGTTGTTTATTGGATAGCCACGTTGTTTTAACGGGCGGATGTGGGCATCCGCCCGTACGATACCACAAATATTCGTAGGGGTCGATGCCCACATCGACCCGCAAAAAAGGCTTGACCGTTCGGTCAAGCCTTTTTTGGTTTTACAAATACAAGATCGGCAAAGCACTCCATCCGTGGCACAGGCTGCCGGCGTTGTCGAACGCCGCCGCGCCCTCCGCCACTTCCCACACCGTGGTAGCACCCGCTGCCAGCATCGGGGCGTACACGCGACGGATATCCTCCCGCACCCACGTGATGTCGTCGACATCCGCCGCGAGCAGTGCGTCGTATACAAATCCTTTCATACTGAGCGAACAAGGGGCCGACCGCCCTTCCTTTAACGCCGCGGCAATGACCGCGGTTTCGGCGGGGGTGGTAAGCCCCGCCCGCACCGCCAATGCGTTGGGCAGTGCGTGATACAGGTCGCCGTTTTCGGTGAAAGCAAACAGTCCGTTTTCTGCGTTATAAAACGCCGCTTTTACCGCGGGACACAGCGCATCCAACCACGCCTGCTCGCCAAACGGTTTTTGCAACATGGTCGCGATCGCCCGCATACTTTGAAGCGCCAGCACGCACAGCACGTTCACCATCGCGTCGGCGACGTCCCCTTCGGGGACAGTCATTCCTTGCGACCAATCGTAGAAGTTCCAATAATCTGCCCCCGCGATCGAGTGCATCAATCCGTCCCGCCAATGCGGCTTAAAGGCCGCAAGGATGGCAAGCAGTTTTTCATACACCGCCTCGCCGAGCGTGAGATCCCCCGTATCCTCCATATACTCCTGCACCGCTATAAAATAGTAGAGCGAAAAGGAGGGGATGACCTGTGTGCTGCCGCACGGATAGGTAATGGAAAGGAAATCGTCCGCGCGCCTGTCCTGCGCGATCAACAGCAGATTGGCGCGCGCGTAGTCACGGTTGCCGTTCGCAAACGCGCGATACCCGCACAGCATCTGGTTGCGGGAATCGTACACGTACAACCCCTGCTCGCGCCACGGGGTGTCCACGTAGTGTTCCAACATACACCGTTCCAACGTGGTGACACAGCAATCGTACAGTGGTTGATCCGCAGGGTCTGCCGTGCGGCGTTCTTCACGCACAGCGGGATAGGTCTGCGGGAAAACACCGATATACGCCGCTTCAATGGGAACTTCGCAAAACACTTCAAGATACCGTCCGCCAAGGCGCAGCATATAGTTGGCAAACGCGTTTTCACCTGCGCGCGCCACGTATTCCACACTGAAATCGCGCCCGTCGATGAGGCGGCGCACACCGCCGTCCTCTATATGCTCGCCCCACGCAACGGTGATGGTCTGCTCGGTGGGCGAGGTGAATTGCAAGGATAACAGCCCCACCGTTTCTGCCCCGAGATCCACAAGATAATGATCGCCCTCGTTTTTCAGCATCGTCACCGCCGCACGGGGATGCACGATCGACTTTTCAATGGGTCGGGGGTACATTTTTGCACAATCCTTTTCCACTGCCGCACTGCGGGTAAACGGTGCATTCTCCGCCCGCGTGGCATCGTAGCGAAAACTCGGCCCGAGTTGCATCGTCACTTGCTTTTCGTATCCGCTCACGTAATGCGGTTCCTCGCGTGAGAGGGTGTCCTCCCCGCTCACACACAGCGTTTTTCCGTCGCATTCCACCGCATACAGCAACCCTGCCACCGCCGGCTTATACCAAAAGGTGGGAACGCCGACGTGCCACGCCAAAAACGTGAGGGTATTTTCCCCCGCCGTTACATACGGTGTAATATCCACGCTGTCGTACACCTTGTAGTGCTCAAAATCCGCATACTGATTGGAAGCGGCGTATTGCCCGTTTACATACAGGGTATAGTCCCCATCCACCGAAAGCCGACAGGTGACCGTGCCGCTCTCATAGGTAAACCGTTCGCAAAATTCGCCGTAGGAATTCGGGCGCGGGTCATCGGTGTACCATATCCACCGCGCGGTATCAAACGTGTTCATTCTTCCACCTCAAACGCAATCGTTATCTGCTCACCCTTGTGCATGGGAGATACTAAAACCTCCCCCTCTACCGTATACGGCGCGGTAACGGCTTTGAGCGCACACGGCAGTTTCAAACGCAGCGTGCTGTCGCACGATGCCGTGACCGTCGCTTTCACGGGGGCGTTGTTTTTCCACACAAGATCCACCAAAAGGCCGCCGCGGGCGCAAAGGCCGCTCACCTTGCCGTTGTGCCACGCAGGAGGTAAGGCGGGCAGCAAGGTGATCACACGGGCGTCGGTCGTGCCGAGATGGCTTTGCAGCAGCATCTCGCAAATGCCGGCCGTACCGCCGAAATTGCCGTCGATCTGGAACGGCGGGTGCATATCAAACAGGTTTTCGGCGGTGGAAAGGATCATCAGTTGTTCCAAATGGTGGCTTGCCGCCGCGCCGTCACGCAGACGGGCGAAGAAATTAATGATCCACGCACGCGACCAACCGGTGGCACCGCCGCCGTGTGACAAGCGACGGTCGATGGTGCGGCGTGCCGCCTCATACAACACCGGATCGGTTTCATTGATCTGATCGGCAGGATACAGCCCGAACAAATGGGAAATGTGACGGTGTCCCGGCTCTGCCTCCTCGTAGTCCCGTATCCACTCGCAGATCGTGCCGTACCGCTCGCTTACACGCAGCGGCGGCAAGCGGCGAAGCACCTCCCGCAAACGAGCGGCAAACGCCTCTTCCGAAAGCAGACCGCACGCATAGGCGGTGTTTTCAAAGAGCGAACGGATGATCTCAAAATCAATGGTTGCCCCGTAGGTAAACATCTCGCTTTTCCGCTCGCCGTTGTTATCGGTGTAAATAAACGTGTTTTCCGGCGAATTGGAGGGAGCGGTGACCAAATACCCGTCCGGCCCTTCGGTGAGAAAATCCAACACGAAGAGGCAAGCGCCTTTCAAGATCGGGAACAATTCCTTCAAATACGCGCGATCGGCGGTGTATTCGTAATGTTCCCACAAATTCAAACACATCCACGGCCCCGCCATCGGAAACAAGCCGCACTGCACCAGATCGTGCACGCCCGTGCGCCCGAAGGCATTGGTGGTGTGATGGATCACCCAACCGTCGGCACCGTACAGTTCACGGGCGGTCTCCTCACCGAAACGGCTGAGCATCTTCATAAAGTGGATCAGCGGGCGCACCGTGTCGCTCATATTCGCAACTTCCGCCGGCCAATAGTTCATTTGCAGGTTGATATTGGTGTGATAGTCACTGCCCCACGGCGGTGCAAATCCGTTGCACCACATTCCCTGCAGATTCGCAGGCAAGGTGGCTCGTTTGCCCGAGCAGGACTGCAACAGATACCGTCCGAAATGGAAATATAAGAGGTATAATCCAATATCGGATTCCCCTGCTTGCACACGGCGCAACCGCTCATCGGTGGGAAGATCGTCACGGCACGGGGCCTCCACCATCAACGCCACGCGGCGGAACAGCGCCTGACTTTCCGCCCCGTGTGCCGTCCTCACCGTGTCGTATGCGGCGGCACTCACACTAGACAACCGTTCCGCCGCACCGATGGCGGGATCGGTCGATTCGTCGATGTTATACGTCGTAACATCATAGTTGGTACGCAAACTGACGTATATCGTCAGCACCGTGGCGTTCGTCACCGTCAGCGTATCGGCCGCCGCCGTTACCGTGCCGTCGCACACCGCCTTAAGGTCGGCGCAAAAGTGCAACCCGACCCCGCCTTCGCCGTGCCATTCGGTGGTGGGAAAGGTCACCTGCCCTGCACAGCGCAACCTATCGGCGGACAGCGCCGTTGTCACGCCGTCTTTCTCACGGCAGTACCCCACCGTGCAGGAAAACGGCGTATCGCATTGTATACGATATACAAACGCATCGTAAGCGGTACTCACAAACGCTTCACCGGTATACTGCGCGTCCCCCTTGCGATAGGACACCCGCACCACCGCTTCGTCCAACAACAGTTCTTTGCGATAATCGGTGTAAGGCGCCTCGTCCGCAAACGACACGGTCATTTCCCCGAAACTCTCATACGTTCGCACCGCACGCGGCTGAGCCAAAAAATTGTCGGTGCACAGTGCCGCCGCCTCGACGTACCGTTCCGAAAAGAGCAATTCGCGCAACCGCGGCAACACCGCCGTTGCCGCAGGGTTTTTCTCTTTGTTTTGATAGCCGCCCCACAGCGACTCTTCGTTGAATTCCACCGTTTCGCAATGCGGGTCGCCGTATACCATCGCGCCGATCCGTCCGTTTCCCAACGGAAATGCGCGCATCCAATCTTTTTCATAGCAATCGTGCCACAAACGGGTGTTCACAACGTTTCTCCCCCTCGCCGAAGTTATCCGTTACGGTTTATAGGTCAGCGTTTCTTTTAATACGTGAGGCGGCTCTTCGGTGTCGTCCGTCACGCTCTCCAACACACTCCGTGCATAGGCGCACAAGGTAAAACGGATCTCCTCCACCTTGTCGATGTGACTGCCCGCCAAGGTGTTGTTCAACCACACGATCTTTCCAAAGGTGGAACAGCCGCCCTCAAGCAGCGTGCCGAACCGTGGTTCGATCTCCACACCGTTGATGGTCGTACCCTCCAACGACAGCATCACCGCGTCTTTCGTCTTGTTCACAAAATACACGTCGCTGTAGTAATAGTGCATGGCGGCGTTTTCCGCCGTGTTCACCGCGATCACCGTCATCGCATCGGTATCCAATAGCACGCGGTCGCCCTCCTGCGGGGTGCGGCGATATACACTCGCTTTGTCCGCCCCTTTCGGGTATACGCGGCCGATCGCCTGCGCGATCGGCGGTGCGGCCCAGTCGTTGGCATCGCTCACTGAAAAATTCAGCAGGATATCGGTGTATTCCCCAATATCTACCCCCTTGGGCAGAATGTTCGACAGGAGAATGCTTTCCTCAACTTTTTGACCCGCCGCCACTTCCACCGCCATCAGCGGGCCGACAGCCACGCCGTTGACGGTCGCTTCGTCTACCGAGAAATAGTAGGCCGCCTTCGTCGAACGGTTTTCCAAACTCACGTGCATAACGTACCCGCTCGCACCGTTGGGGTCCACGTCGGTCACATGGATGCGGCACTTCGCGTTGTCCAGCACGGTCAATCCTTTAAAGGCATCGCCTTCCCCCGTGGCCGTCTGGGTGGCCGGCTTCGCGGTGGTGCCTTGGGAAGCCGATCCCGCGCCCCCTGCCGTTGTGGTCCCGTTCGTGCCGCCCTGCGGCGCGGTGACGGTCACACCGTTTTCATTCGTAACGATCACAGGGTCGCCCTGCGGCGTGGTAGCACCGCTTTCGTTTTGTGCCGTGGTACCGTTCGCCTTTTCGGGCGTTTTCCCGCCCGACGGCGCATCGGACGCCTTCTTGGCGCACGCGGTGCTCCCCATCAGCAGTATCAACACGCTTATCAACGCAATTACACGTTTCATCACAACATACTCCTTAAAAATAATTTACATTAATTATACGCTATCCCCTTTTTCTTGTCAACCGCTGTATATCCGCACCGTCTTCGGATATATTAACCGTCGAGAGGAGTGGGGACGATGCCCGAAAGACAAGGCCGTTATACGGTGGTGCTGAACAACCGCCCGACCGTGCAGGGACACGCCGCCGTGGTGGGCAAACGTGAGGGCGAAGGTCCGCTCGGCCGCTATTTTGACGCGGTGTTTGAAGACACCACCATGGGGAAAAAGACGTGGGAGCAGGCAGAAAGCGCGTTGCAGAAAGAGGCGCTCACCCGCGCACTCAACCGCGCGGGGCTCGCCGCCTCCGAGATCAATCATTTGTTTTGCGGTGATCTGCTCAACCAGTGTGCCGCCTCGGCATTCGGCCTTCGGGAATTCGGTATTCCGATGTACGGGCAATACGGCGCGTGTTCCACCATGGCGCAAACCTTGGCAATGGCTTCGGTTTTTGTGGACAGCGGCGCGGCCGATCTTTGTGCGGCGGTCACCTCGTCCCATTTTTGCGCGGCAGAGCGGCAATTTCGTCTGCCGCTGGAATACGGCGGTCAGCGGCCGCCCTCGGCACAGTGGACCGCCACCGCCGCCGGTGCCGCCATTGTGGGAATGGGCGGTGGCGGTGTGAAAGTCGCTGCCGTGTGCGGCGGACGTATGATGGATATGGGCATCACCGACGCCAACAATATGGGGGCCGCCATGGCACCTGCCGCCGCCGATACCCTGCTTCATTTTTGGCAGGATACCCACACCGCACCCGAAGACTACGATCTGGTGGTAACGGGCGATCTTTCGCAGGTTGGCAGTGATCTGTTACAGCAACTGCTCACGCGGGAAGGGGTCACGCTCGGCAGCCGTCACGCCGATTGCGGACTGCTGCTGTATGACCGCAAACGGCAGGATGTGCACGCGGGCGGTTCGGGGTGTGGATGTTCGGCCGCCGTTTTATGTGGGTACCTTTTGGGAAAACTGGAGCGCCGCGAAATGAAAAGCATTCTGTTCGTGGCAACGGGAGCGCTGATGTCCCCCACCACCACCCAACAAGGGGAATCCATCCCCGGTATCGCCCACCTGCTGCATCTGGTCGCAGAATAAGAAAAAGCCCGACACAAGTCGGACTTTTCCTGTCTGAACCACCCGTTTGGCGGGTGGTTTCTTTTTTAGCGTTTCTCATTCAACCAATCGCACAACAGTGTTGCACTCCATCCGTAATCCCGAATGGATTGGTACCGCACCTGCATATTGTACGGCTCGATCGGCTCGCCCTTACGCTTAAGTTGAGAGGGACAACGGTCGTTTTCGGTGCCGTAAAATTCATACAGCGTGCCCGTTTTTTCATACCATTCCTTCATCACGTCCACCGTGCGGTCACGCAACGCATCCGCCAAGGCGGTGTATCCGTATTCCCGCAAGCCGTCGATCACCATATAGTTATAGTTGATCCACACCGGTCCGCGCCACATATCACTGCCGAACGTGGGGTCGCTTTTGGCAACGCACGGAATCGGGAACGCCGTGGCAAAGGTGGCGGGGTTTTGCAATTGTGCCGCGAGCGCCGCCGCCCTCGCTTCATCACACACCCCCGCAAACAGCGGCAAAAAGGAGGCTACCGACCACACCTTGTGAATGCGCCCGCGGTCGTAATCGAAATCGAAATAAAAACCGTCCGCCGCATCCCACAGTTTTTGGTTAACGGCGGCACACAAGGCGGTGTGCCACGCGGCAAACGCCGCCGCTTCATCGGGTCTGTCCAAAATCTCTGCCATACGCCGCATCTGCCGCGTTTCGTTCGCCATAAAGCAAGAGAAATCAATCGCCTCCACGTTTACCACGTCGTCGAAACGCGATGAGTTATCCATACCGGATTCTGCACAACGGCAGATCTCCTCGCCCGCGGTTTTCCAAATATATAATCCCTCGGCACCTTTCACGCGGTTTTCGCGACACCAATACAAAAACGCTTTGTTTTTTTGATACACCGTTTCCAAAAAGGCGTGATCGCCCGATTTTTCGAACACTTTCACGGCGCCCCACGCGATGACGGGCGGTTGCGTCACGTCCGATGCGCCGTTCGGGGTGGCCATATGCGGGATAAAGCCGTCTGCCGCTTGATGGTCGAAAATGGCCAAGATCAAGTCTTGTGCCAGCTGCGTGTTCACGTGTCGATGTCCCACCGCGTGAAACACCGAATCCCACAGCCACAAATATTTGTGGGGCAGGCGATCGGGGGTGGACCACACGGTGGAAAAGCCCTCACCTGCCGAATACAACTGACTTTTCATCACCGAAAGGCATTTACCGTACAGCCCGCCGTACTGCGCGTCATCCCAGCCGTACCGCTCGTAAAACGCACGTTTTTCCGCTTCCGCCCGTTCGATATCGATCGCCAGCCCCTGCCGTGCCAGTGCGGCGGCTTCGGCCGCACTTTTGCCAAACGCAAAGGCAAAGCGATCACCCTCCGCCGCCAACGCGGTGTATTCGCCGTCGCCGCTGTCCTGCACCTCTGCGCCGTCCACGCTATACGTCGTCACACGACCTTCACACAACACCAACGGCACCATTTCGGCGGCGGTATTCCCCACCACCAGATGGGCCGCGGCAAACACGATCCGCATGGGCGCGCCGCGATTGACGGTGGCGGCAATATAATCCGACGTTACCGCACCGAACACGAGATCCCACAGTTTTCCGCCGGTCAACGCCAATTCCCGTTTGATCTTGGTGAAAAACCGAATCCCGATGCGATCGGCACTTAAGATCCCCACCAGATCATCGGCACAGTGCACCTCACCGTCCAGCGCGGAAAAGGCAAAGAGCTGCCCTTGCCCCCATACACACGGCATCTTCATAACGCTACCTCCAACGGTCTTTTTCTTTACTTTACCATACATTTTTGCACAGAGCAACCTATTTTTCATAGGGGACACATATAGTGGTTGTATGGGAGGGATAGGTATGTGGTTGGATTGCGGATTGGTCGTGGGGTATCTCGCGGTATTGCTGTTTATCGGCTTGCGGGGCGGGCGGCAGGTCAAAAACACCGCCGACTTTACCGCCGAGGCGGCCGATACGGCAC
>SVPM01000039.1 GCA_015065865.1 Oscillospiraceae bacterium
GAGCGGGATGAAGATGGTGCGTGCGACTTCACACAAAATGTCGGTGAACAGTCGCCGCCCTTCCGACGAAGCGGTGATGTCGTAAAATACGAGTTCATCCGCCCCGTTGTCGCTGTAATATTTCGCGAGTTCCACGGGGGAGGAAACGTCGTGCAGACCTTCAAAATTGACCCCCTTGACCACGCGCCCGTCACGGACGTCCAAGCAGGGAATAATACGTTTGGTTATCATATTGCCACCTCGATCGCGCGGCGCAGGTCAATGGCGCCGGTATAATACGCTTTGCCGATGATCGCACCGTACAAGCCTGTTTCGGCCAGTTTTTCCACATCCGCAAGTGAGGAAACGCCGCCCGACGCTACGATATCCAGCGAGAGTTCTTCGCTCATCGTGCGGTACAACGCGTGGTTGGTGCCTTGCATAGCGCCGTCACGGGAGATATCGGTGCAAATTACGGTACGCACGCCGAGCGTTTCCAGTTCGCGGCAGAAATCCATCGCGTCTTTTTCGGCGGTTTCGGTCCAGCCTTTGATGGCCACCTTGCCGTCACGGATATCCACCCCTACGGCGATGCGCTCGCCGTGTTTCGCCAGTGCCGCGCGCAAAAAGGCGGGATCGCACACCGCGGCGGTGCCGAGTATTACGCGATCGACCCCTACCGAAAGATAGGCATCCACCGTTTCCAACGAACGGATACCGCCGCCGATCTCGGTGAACAGCGCGGTGTTTTCCGCAAGGTGTTTTACGGTATCCAGATTCGGTGTGTCGCCGCTTTTGGCCCCTTCCAGATCCACAAGGTGCAAACAGGTGGCACCTGCCGCCTCGAAATCACGCGCTACGGCGAGCGGGTCTTCGCTGTATACCGTCATTTGGGCATAGTCACCCTTGAATAGGCGAACGACTTTGCCTTCAAATAAATCAATAGCGGGAAATATCTTCATAGGGTTCTACTCCTTATAACTCGCAAAACGCACGCAAGATGTCCAATCCCACCGCGCCGCTTTTTTCGGGATGGAACTGACAACCGAACACATTGCCGTTTTGCACGGCGGCGGTCAGCGGTGCGCCGTACTCGGCGTTTGCGATCACCGAATCCGCGCAGTCAGCGGCGTAAAACGAGTGGACAAAATATACATGGTCGCCGTCTTTGATACGGCGAAACAGCGGGCTTTCCTTCTCGGTGAATTGCAGGGCGTTCCAACCGATGTGGGGGATCTTCAAGTCGGCGGGGATCACATCCGCGATCGGGCGGATGCTGCCTTTAATAAGCCCCAGCCCCTCGTGTTCGCCGTATTCAAAACTGCGTTCGAACAGCATCTGCATACCAAGGCAGATGCCGAGCAGCGGCTTGCCGTTTGCGGCTTCTTCTTTCACCACGTCGGCGAGACCGCTTTCCTGCAATTTTGCGGAAGCATCGCCAAACGCGCCCACACCGGGGAGTAACAGTTTATTCGCCGCGCGCAACACGGCGGCATCGGCGGTGACGGTGACTTCGGCTCCCAGCGCTTGCAAGGAACTTTGCAAAGAAAACAGGTTGCCCACACCGTAATCTACGATCGCGATCATGCCAGAACTCCCTTCGTGGAAGGAATGTCGTCTGCAAAGGCGGCATCCACCGCCACGGCGGCACGCAGTGCGCGGGCGACGGCTTTGAACTGCCCTTCAATAATGTGGTGGGAATTGGTGCCTGCCATTTGGCGCAGGTGCAAGGTGCAGTGCGCGTTACGCACGAACGCCCACCAAAATTCTTCCGCCAACGCGGTGTCAAACGTGCCGACTTTTTCGGTGGGGATCGCCACGTCGTAGTACAGCCCTGCGCGCCCCGAAAGGTCGGTCGCCGCCAAGATCAACGCTTCGTCCATCGGCAGCAGTTGCGAGCCGTAGCGCACGATTCCCTTTTTGTCGCCGATCGCCTCGTTCAGCGCCTGCCCGAGGCAGATGCCGATATCCTCCACCGTGTGGTGATCGTCCACCGCCGTGTCACCGTGGCAGGTGAGGGTGAGGTCAAAACGGGCGTGCTTGGCAAACAGGGTCAGCATATGATCCAAAAAGCCGCAGCCGCTGTCGATACGGCTGATACCGCTGCCGTCTACGATCAGTTGCAACGAAATGTCGGTTTCCGCCGTGCGGCGGTCGATAAGGGCGTTTCTCATAACAACTCCTCCTTTAGAGTTCCGATTTATTGCTCGCGATGATCTCGCGCAAAGCGGCCAGCAGGGTGTCCATTTCCTCCCGCGTGCCGATCGTGATACGGTTGAATTGATCAATGCGCGGTGTGTCAAAGTGGCGCACCAGAATGCCACGCTCTTTCAAGCGGCGGTAGATCGTGCCGCCGTCCGTTTGCGGGTGACGGGCAAACACGAAGTTGGCCCGTGAGTCGGTAAGCACAAACCCCATGGCGCGCAACGCTTTCGCCGTGTATTCGCGGTTTTCCGCCACCGTGCGGCAATTGTTTTTGGTGTATTCTTCGTCCGCCAGCATACCCACGCCCGCCGCCATGGTCATGGCGTTGACGTTATAGGGGTTGGTGGCGTATTTTATCGTGTTCAGATCTTGGATCAGCGCCTTGCATCCCACGCCGAAACCAAGCCGTGCCCCTGCCATCGAGCGGGATTTCGAAAATGTACCCGTGACCAGCAGGTTATCGTATTTGTGAATCAGCGGTACTGCGCTTTCTGCGCCGAAATCCACGTAGGCTTCGTCGATTACCACGACGTTATCGGGGTTGGCTTTTACGATCCCTTCAATTTCACAACGCGAGAGCGGGATACCCGTGGGGGCGTTGGGGTTGGCGATGACCACCGTGTGACCGCCGCCGTAATACGCCGTCGGGTCGATCGTGAGATCGTCTTTCAGCGGAATCACCTTGTACGGCACGCGGTTATATTCCGCAAACACGGGGTAGAAACCGTAGGTGATATCGGGAAAGACGGCGGGGCAGGTGTCGTCGCAGAACGCGCCGAATGCAAAATTTAAGATCTCATCCGATCCGTTGGTAAACAGGATCTCATCGGGTTCCACACCCAGCAGATCGGCCATTGCTTCGTTCAGTGCGCGGGCGGTCGGGTCGGAATAGAGTTGCAGTCGCTCTGCCGCCTCGGCCGCCGCCTCCACCGCGCGCGGGGACGGCGGAAAAGGGGATTCGTTGGTGTTCAGTTTTATGTAACGTCGCTCACGCGGTTGCTCACCGGGAGTGTAAGGGGTAAGCGCCGCGAATTTATCACTGAAAAAACGGCTCATAGTTTGCTCACTCTTCCTCTTCAAAACGGATGCGTGCGCTTTTGGCGTGGGCGGTCAAGCCTTCCTGTTCGGCAAAGTACGCCACATCTTCCGCGACGGCTGCAAGTGCCTCTCGCGTGTAATAGGTGTATTGCGTTTTTTTGATGAAATCGTCCACCGACAGCGGGCTGGAAAACCGTGCCGTGCCACTGGTGGGCAGTGTATGGTTGGGGCCTGCGAAATAGTCGCCCAGCGCTTCGGGACAGTGACGTCCCATAAAGACAGAGCCTGCGTGGCGCACGCGGTCGAGATAATCGAACGGGTTGTCCACACACAGTTCCAAATGCTCGGGCGCGATGGCGTTCGCGATCTCGATCGCCGTTTCCAAATCGGGGGTAACGATGATCTTGCCGTTGTCGTCAATGGAGGCGCGGGCGATATCCGCACGCGAAAGGGCGGGGATCTGCTTTTCCAGTTCCGCTTGCACCGCCGTCGCCAGATCGGCAGAATCGGTCACTAACACGGCGCTGGCCATTTTATCGTGCTCCGCCTGCGAAAGCAGGTCGGCGGCGGCACAGCGCGGGTCTGTGTTGCCGTCGGCCACGATGAGGATCTCGCTCGGGCCGGCGATCATATCGATCGAAACCAAGCCGTACACCTGTCGTTTGGCCTCCGCCACGTAGGCGTTGCCGGGGCCCACGATCTTATCCACCTTCGGAACCGACTCGGTGCCGAAGGCGAGGGCGGCAATGGCTTGTGCACCGCCGACTTTGAAGATGCGGTCGATGCCCGCGATCTTCGCCGCCGCCAAAATGACGGGGTTGACCTTGCCGTCTTTGCCCGGCGGGGTGACCATAACCACTTCGCGGCAACCCGCAATTTTTGCGGGAATGGCATCCATCAACACGGTGGAGGGGTAGGCCGCCGTGCCACCCGGCACGTACAGGCCTGCGCGGTCCACGGGAATGATCTTCTGACCGACCACAACGCCGTTTTGTTCGTTTAAAATGAAACTGTTACGCACCTGCCGTTCGTGAAAACGGCGGATGTTGGCGGCCGCTTTTTCGAGAATTTCCAAAAAGCGCGGCGATACCGCGGCGATGGCTTCCTCGAGTTCTTCCGCCGAAACGGTGAGTGCATCCGGTTTTGCTCCGTCGAAACGGGCGGTGTACTCTTTCAGTGCGGCATCGCCGTTTTCACGCACGTTTGCCAAAATGGCGGCCACGGTGTCGGCCACGTTCACGGTGGGCACGTTGGGGGCCACGATAGCGGCGGTGTCCACTTCACCGTATTTGTAAATGGTAATCATAGTGTTTCCTCCGTTTGCAGTGCGAGATTTTGCAGAATGGATTCGATCGGCGTGCTCTTAAATTTGAAGCTCGCTTTGTTTGCGATCAAGCGGGCGCTGATGGGAACCACCGTTTCCACCACTTCCAAGTGGTTTTCCTTAAGCGTGGTACCCGTTTCCACGATGTCCACAATAACGTCCGACAGCCCCAAAATGGGGGCGATCTCAATGGATCCGTTCAGATGGATAATGTCGATATCGCGGCCGCGTGCCGCGTAGTGTGCACGCGCGATGTTGGTGAATTTCGTGGCCACCTTCAATGCGCGGCTCGTGTCGTCACGGAATCCTTCGGGAGCCGCCACCGCCATACGGCATTTGCCGGTCTGCAAGTCGAACAGTTCATACACATCGGGAGAGTATTCCAGCAAAATATCCTTGCCGGCCACGCCGATGTCCGCCGCACCGCGTTCCACATAGATGGCAACGTCCGACGGCTTCACCCAAAAGTAGCGGACGCCGCAATCGGGATTTTCGAAAATCAATTTACGGTTGTTTTCGTGAATGGAGGGGCAGGGGAACCCTGCTTTTTCAAACATCGCGTATACTTTTTCGCCCAGACGGCCCTTGGGCAGGGCCACGTTCAGCATCTTATCCAACGACCGTCACCTCCTCACCGTTCAATTGGTATAACGTTTGGTAGCGCAACCCTGCGGGGAGTGTGGACAACGCCAACACTTCACGCCCTTCGGCGGTGAGGGTCGTCACCGCCTTTTGCACCGCCGCGAGCGCGGCACCGCCGTCATAAAGCAGCACGGCATCCGCATCGTAGCGTGCGGCGGACGTGGGCAATTCCGCGAGCAGGTCAAGATACAGCGCAAAGCCGATCGCCCCCGCACGGCGCCCCATTTTTTGCATCAAGCGGTCGTATTGTCCGCCGGACAACACGGCAGAAGAAATGCCGTGGATGAACCCCTTGAACACAAAGCCGTTGTAGTAGTTGCCGTCGTTCACCACCGAAAAGTCGATGTGGATCTTATCGCCGAAGCCAACCCGCGCCAAGGCATCGCTGACCGTTTGCAATTCGCTCACGAAAGGCGCAGCGGCAGTATCCTGCAGCAGCGCGTGCAAACGCGGCAGTACCGATGCGGGCGTGCCGTACAGCCCCACGAGTTCGAGAAGTACGGCGGCTTTTTCGGACGGGATCGCGGCGGCGGTGCAGAGCGCCGTCAATTCGTGACGGTTTTTTTCGCCGATCAGCGCCAGCGCGCGGCGGGTATCCTCCGCCGACAGTCCCGCATCTTCCAACAGGGCAAACACCACGTTTAAGTGGGAAATGTCCAGTACCCATTCCTCGTTTAAGGCGGCGAGCGAGCCTGCCGCCAGCATCAACACTTCATAGACGGCATACGTATCGACCGTGCCGACACATTCAAGTCCCACTTGTTTGAGTTCCTTGAATGCACGCGTGCCTTCCGCTACGCGATAGACGTGTTCATCATAATATACCTTCTGCATCCCGTCGGTATCCTGTCCGTTTTTGATGATGGACAGGGTCACGTCGGGTTTCAGTGCCATCAACTTACCGTTGGTGTCGGTAAAGGTGATGACGTTGTCCGAAATAAGGAATTCCTTGTTTCGGCTGTACAGATCGTATTCTTCAAATTTGCTCATTTTATAATGGCGGTAGCCATAACGGCGGTACAGTGCGCGCAGGGCGGCAACCGCCTTTTCTTCACCGGTATTCATGTGTTTCCTCCATAGTCGTTATACAATTCTTCAACATAGTAGCACATTATCGCGCTAAAGTCAACCGTAATTTTAAATTATTTATTTCCTTCGCGCTTAAAGGCGCTGGGATTTTGCCCCGTGAGAGATAAAAAGCAGCGGTTAAAACTGCGTAACGAACTGAAACCGACGGCGTACGCCACGTCGGTAACGCTCATATCGCCGCGATGCAGCAGTTTTTTCGCATCGTGAATACGCAGGTTGTTGATGTAGGCCGGAAAACTTACCCCGATCTCGCGGCTGAACACGTGCGAAACGTAGTATTTGCTGCGGTGCACGTTTTCCGCCACGTCATCCAACGTAATATCGGACGTGTAGTTTAAGTTGCAATAGTCCAAAATGGCTTGCATGGCGCTGATGTTGCGGCGATCGACTTCGGTCCACTCCATACGGCGAAACAGATGGGCCAAAATGATGGAAACACCGCCTTCGATCACCGAGCGGGAGTAGCGGTCGTGATTGCCGTGCTCCGCATCCATCGTGTGCAGTACGGGAAGCAACTCGTCCGTGTTGAACGACACGATGGGATCACACGGGAGTTTATCGCAAAAGTAGGCGTAAAAAGCGGGAAAGATCTCCGCCGAAAAGATGAAGATGCGCCCGTCGATGGGGCCGTGCTCATCGTTGTAATGATGGGCTTGATTGGGGAAGGCGAGAAAGGCTTGGCCGGCGCGCAACATACCGCCTTTGCTGCCCGCATACGCTTCGGCTTCGCCTTCCAGCATCAATACCAACTCAATATGCGGGTGCAGATGTTTTATCGGCGTGAGATTTCGCACATAATGGTAGTGCAGGTCTTCTTTGCGAGATTCGTAGATGGGACGCACGGGATCACCTCTTTTTTAAAAGACAGCAATATTTGTCCTATGAGGGCGGAGTATCTGGCTTGTAATATAGCACAATTATTTATAAAATACAAGAGGAAGTGCAAAGGAAAATCATTTTTAAGAACAGGTTTTTGCCTTTTTTATAAAAATAAATGGCGAGTTCCTGTAAAACGGTACTTTACGAAAGGATGTTTGTTCAATGAAAACTGCTGTTCAGTTGTACTCGGTGCGGGACGATATGGCCGTCGATTTTGCGGGTACACTCAAAAAAGTGGGAGCTATGGGTTATGAAGGCGTGGAGTTCGCGGGCTTGTTCGGCCATACGGCGGAGGAAGTGAAGGCAATGTGTGCCGATGCGGGCGTTACCCCGATTTCGGCTCACGTACCGCTGACCGAACTGGAAAAAGACGCCGAGGCAGCGTTGGATATCTACGCAGAGATCGGTTGCAAATACGTGGTCATTCCGCATATGTCCACCGACTATCTGCCGGGGCACAAAGATTGGGATGCTCTGCAGGAGATCGTGAATCGTGCGGGTGCGGCGGCCCGTGCACGCGGCATGATCCTTTGCTATCACAATCACAACTTTGAGTTTGAGCGCGTGGGCGGCGAATGGGCGATGGATCTGATGTACAAAGCCTTCTCGCCCGACGTATTGCAGACAGAGATCGACACCTGTTGGGTGAACGTGGCGGGCCTCAATCCCGCGGAGTACGTGCGGCAGTATAAAGGCCGTGCACCCATTGTGCACTTGAAGGATTTCCATCAGGAAGGGCACATCACAGGCAAATTGTTCGATCTTATCGGTGTGGATGACGATGCCCCCGCGCAGGGCACCAACGATTCTTTCGGGTTCCGTCCCGTGGGTCACGGTTGCCAAGATATCCCCGCTATTTTGGCCGCGGCAGGTGAAGCCGGCGCCGAATGGGTGGCAGTCGAGCAGGATCAGCCGTCGGGCGACAACACGCCGATGGAATGCATCAAAATGTCTATTGAGTATTTGAAGACCCAAACTTACTGAATCGTTTCGGTGTGAATAAACGCCCGAAGATAAAGAATAATCTTTTAGGAGGATACTATTATGTCGGATGCAGTATTGAGTCAATTTACCCAAGCGGAAGAAGAAAAGGCCATTGATACTTCGCGTAAACTGCGCTTTGGTATTATCGGTACCGGTTGGATCGCCGAAGCACACGTGCAGGCGATCAAAGAGATGCCGGATGCCGTGATCGTGGCGGGCGCTGACCTGATCGAAGGCAAAGCGGAAGCGTTCTTTGAAAAATGGGGCGTGCCGGGCGTGCGTTGCTATCCCGATCACAAATCTATGATCGACAACGAGGAACTGGATTGCGTGTGCGTTTGCACCTATAATAAGACCCACGCGGAATGCACCATCTACGCGTTGGAGCACGGCCTGCACGTTATGCTCGAAAAGCCGATGTGCGTGACGCAGGAAGAGGCGGAAGCCATCATCAAGGCGGAAAAGAAGAGCGGCAAGATCCTCACCGTCGGCTTCCAGCCCCGTATGGATGCCAATATGCAGAAGATCAAAGAGATCGTGCAGTCGGGCGAACTGGGTAAGATCTACTATATGCAGACGGGCGGCGGCCGCCGTCGCGGTATTCCGGGCAAGACCTTTATTGAAGAAAAGACGGCCGGTGTCGGTGCGTTGGGCGATATCGGTTGCTATTCGCTGGACGTGGTGCTGAACGCGATCGGCTATCCGAAGCCGCTCACCGTCAGCGGTTACAAATCCAAGTATTTCGGCACCGACCCGAAGACGGTCGGCGCAGTGGATGCCGCTCGTTTTGACGTGGACGATTTCGCGGCGGCGTTCGTTCGCTTGGAAGGCGATATCATCCTCGACTTCCGTATTTCGTGGGCGATGAATATGAACACCCCCGGTGATACTATCATTCTCGGCACCGAAGGCGGCTTGCGTATCCCCTCCACCGATTGTTGGAACGGTACCTTCCCGTCCCCGATGACGGTGTACAAGAATGTCGGTTCGTCGCAGGTTGAATACAAGATCCCGTTGGTGCAGAATACCGGTGCTGCGGCGAAAGGCTTGTTCTATGCGAAGATCCGTTCGTTTATGGATGCTATCTTGAACAACGGTGTCGCTCCCGTGCCGACCAGCCAGATCTATTACAATCAGGCGATCATTTCGGGTATCGTCAAGTCGGCTGAACTCGGCCGCGAGATCGAACTCGATATCCCGCGTTTCGAAGAAATCTGAAAGCAGCGATCAAAAGAGGATTCACTATGAAAACTTACCAAGGTGCCATCGTCGGTTACGGCGGTATGGGACGTCACCACAATGTAAACATCTTAAAAACCGACCGCGTGCGTTACGTCGGTGTGTACGATATTGATCCGCAGCGTATGGAACTCGCGCAGGCGGACGGTATCGCGCGGGCGTACTCTTCGCTGGACGAGGTGTTGGCGGACGATTCGCTGGATTTCATTCTCTGTGCCACGCCGAACAATTTTCACAAGGACATTTCGATTGCGGCACTGCGTGCCGGCAAGGCGGTCATTTGTGAAAAGCCCGTGACGATGGACAGCCGAGAACTTGAGGAGATCATAGCGGTGCAAAAGGAAACGGGGAAACTGTTTACCGTGCACCAAAATCGCCGTGCAGATACCGATTATCTCATCATTAAAGAGGCGATCGCAAGCGGCAAACTCGGCAATATCAACGAGATCGAAAGCCGTGTGACCGGCAGCCGCGGTATTCCGCAGGGATGGCGTCAGTATGCCGTTGCCGGCGGCGGTATGATGCTCGACTGGGGTGTGCACTTGCTGGATCAGATCGTGCAGTTGTTCCCCGAGGAAACGATCACTTCGGTGTATTGTGATATGTATCACGTGGCGTATGACGAGTGTGACGATGGGTTTAAACTCATTATGAAGACCAGCGGCGGCCGTAACGCACTGGTCGAAGTGGGCACCAGTCATTACGTTCCCACCCCGCGTTGGTTCTGCTTCGGTGATCGCGGTGCTATCACCGTGTCCGATTGGAACTGTAACGGCAAGATGATCTATGCGACGAAGCACGAGGTCACGTTTGAAGAAGAGATCATCCACACCAAAGCCGGCCCGACCAAAACGATGGGCCCCCGTGCCAAAGATACGGTGGAAGAAGTGGTGCTGAACGCGGACGATTATCCGCATTCGGATTACGATATCTATTACCGCAACTTTGCCGCGGTGTTGGACGGCACCGCCGCCCCCCGCGTGTTGCCCGAAGAGGCGATGCGCGTGATGAAGATCATGGAGGCGGCGTTTGAATCGGATCGCACGGGCGAGGCGATCAAAACCAATATCTGATTCGGCGTATAGCCTAGACCGTATTTTTCGGTCTAGGCTTTTGCCGATTTTATAAGATTCTGTAAAATGAGGAGGAAAACTATGATTCCCTTTTGGAGTTTGAACGATAAACTGGTGGATGCCGAGTTGGAAGAACAGATCGTGCGTATGCACGAAGCGGGCATCAACGGCTTCTTCTTGCACGCGCGCGGCGGCTTGGAAACCGAGTATATGAGCGAGGATTGGCTCGCACGTATGGAAACCTGCATCAAGAAAGCCGACGAACTCGGTATGGAGGCGTGGCTGTACGATGAAAACGGCTGGCCGAGCGGTTCGGGCAACGGTGTGGTTCCTCCGCAGAGCGAAAAGTATCAGCAGAAGAAACTGTGTTGGAAAACGCTTGCGGCGGGTGAAGTATTGCCCGAAAAGTTGCTTGGTCTTTACCGTGCGGAGGACGGCAAGGTGGCCCGCGTGGACACCGTGTTTGACGGCGTGCTTGCCGTGTATTACGAGGCGAATCCTTACTACATAGACGTTATGTGCAAGGAAGCCACCGAGCACTTTATCGAGTCCACTCACCAGAAGTATTATGAGCGCTTGAAACCGTATTTTGACGGACGGGTAAAAGGTTTCTTCACCGACGAGCCGCAGTACGGCAACCTCAATCTGCCGTGGTCGTGGGATCTTGCCGCTTTGTGGCAGGAAACCTACGGTGAGGATATGGTGGATGGTCTGCCGCTTTTGTTCACCGAGGCGGAGGGCGCGGGCACGTTCCGTTACCGTTACTACACCTTGATGGCGCATTTGGTGGCACACCACTTTATGAAACCGCTGTACGATTGGTGTACCGAACACAACTGTCAGCTGACAGGCCATATGATGCGTGAGGACACCTTCCTCGAGCAGATCTACTCCATCGGTGCCGCTATGCCGTGCTATGAGTTTTTCCACAAGCCCGGTATCGACCATCTCTGCCGTGTGATCCGTTCGCCGCAGTTGCCCAAACAGCTCAGCAGTGCAGCGGCGCAGTTGGGCCGTCCCACCATTACCGAAACCTTTGCAGGCTGCGGTTGGGACGTGAGTTTGAACGAACTGAAATGGATCGCGCAGTGGCAGTTCGTCAACGGTGTGACCGATATTTGTCAGCACCTTGAAGGGTATACCTTGCGCGGCCTGCGTAAGCGCGATTGGCCCGCTTCGCTGTTTATTCAACAGCCGTGGTTTGATGAAGCGTATCGTCCCTTTAACGATTATTTCACGCGTTTGGGTGCGGCCCTCCGCGAGGGTGAGGATGCGGCAGAGGTGCTGTTGCTTCACACCATTCGCTCGGCGTATATGGTGTATAACCCGTTGGATCAAGACTCCTGCGCGCAGCGCGATGCGCGGTTTATCGATTGCGTGAGCGACTTTAACAACGCGCACATCGCGTACCATTTGGGTGACGAAGAATTGATGACTCGCCACGGTGAAGTTACGGCCGACGGTGTTAAGGTGGGGCTTTGTACCTACCGTACCGTGGTGATGCCGGATATGACCACCGTTTCGGAATCGGTCTACAAACTGTTGTTGGCGTTTGCCAAAGCAGGCGGCACCATCCTTTCGTTGGGTGAGCGCCCGACCTGCATTGACGGCCGTGCGGACGCACGTATGGATGAACTGCTTTCCTATGTGAAGTGTGCTACGATAGCCGATGTAAAAGCAATCACGGCGGCACCGTCGGTTACGACGGACGGTGCGGAATGTGCGGCGGTGCACGTGAACGTGCGTAAACTCGCGGGCGGTGCGATGCGTTACTATTTCGCGAACCTCACGGCCGATGAGCAGGTGACGACCGTTACCTTGCCTGCTACCTGCCGCGTGTGGGCGGTCGATCTGCTGAGCGGTGAGCGCACGGAACTTGCTACCCGATTTGAAAACGGGAACACACTGGTGGAATATGCTTTTGCTACCTACGGCGACTGCACGCTCGAAACCGCGCCCGCTGCCGAGGAAACGGCGCTCGCCGCGGTGAAAACGGTGACGTTGCCGCTCGCAAAAGAGATGGCGATTACCGATATGACCGCGAACGGTCTCACACTCGATTACTGCCGTTGGCAGGTGGACGGCGGCGAATGGCAACCGGCCGCCCCCACCTTGTACGTCTGGCTTGCTTGCGTGCGTGCAGGTCGCGACTGTGACGTGACCATGGCATTCGACTTTAACGTGGAGGATCTGGCGGGTGTCCGGTCAATGGCGCTGGCGGCGGAAATGCCCGATACTTGCACTTTCAAGGTGAACGGACAGCCCTACGCCTTCAAGGATACGGGATATTACATCGACAAATCCTTCCGCACGTCGGATATCCGTTCGCTGCTGCGTGAGGGTGCGAATACCATCGAGATCGCTACTCGTTTCAAGCAGTCGGCGCATACTTACAATTTGTATAACAACCCCAATGTGCACGAGGTGGAATGGAACCGCTTGACGGTGGACACCGAACTGGAAAGCATTTATCTGGTGGGTGATTTCGGCGTGTACGCACCGGTGGAACGCTACGGTGATTACCGCACGGTGAAGACGGGCCACACCTTCAAGATCGGTGCCGCTCCCCAAAAGGTGCAGGTGCACGACCTCACTGAGCAGGGCTTGTGGTTCTTTGCGGGTAAAGCCACCGTCGGCCAGACTCTCACGTTGAAGAAGGAAGAGGGCGTGCGCTACGAAGTGCGGCTTTCGAAACTGTATGCCCCTGCCGCTCAGGTGATCGTGAACGGTAAGGAAATGGGCGAATTCGCCTTCGCCCCCTACGTGATGGACGTGACCGATGCGTTGACAAACGGCGAGAATACGGTGGAGATCCGCCTGTTCAGCAGCCTGCGTAATGCGCTCGGCCCGCATCACCTGAAAACGGGTGATTTCTGGGTGACATCGCCCGGTAACTTCACCCAGTTCGATGAACAAGGCCGCGACAATCGCGGTTGCGGTTGGGAAGAGGATTACCACGGCGTACTCTTCGGCTTTGAGGTGTGACCCATGAAAGTGTTGAGTATCGGCAACAGTTTTTCGCAGGATGCACAACGCTGGTTGCATCAATGTGCCGCATCGGCGGGGGTGGATCTCACCTGTGTGAATTTGTGCATCGGCGGTTGTTCGCTTGCCCGCCATTGGCAGAACGTGCAAAGCGGTGAGGCGGCATATACGTATGAAGTGAACGGCTGTTATGAGGGCGAAGCCGCACTGGTGGACACCTTGCGTGCCGAAGCGTGGGACATTGTGACCGTTCAGCAGGTGAGCGGGGAATCGGGGCGGCCGCAGAGCTTTTGGCCCGAGTTGCCGCAACTTGCCGAAGTGATTCGGCGGGAATGTCCCTCAGCAACGGTGTATATCCACCAAACGTGGGGGTATGAGTACGGCGCCGACCACCCCTCGTTGTCGGAATACGACTACGACAGCGACGAGATGTTCCGCCGTGTCCGCGACAGTTACGTGTTGGCGGCCAAGTTGGTCGATGCACCGCTGATCCCCGCAGGGGAGGTGGTGTACCGCGTGCGTCTGTTACCTACTTTCGACGTGCGAAACGGTGGTATGAGTTTACATCGCGACGGCTATCACCTTTCGCTTGTGTACGGGCGGTATGCCGCCGCTGTGACATGGCTTGCCACGCTGTGCGGTGTGGATCCCGAGGCAGTGACCTTTGTGCCTGCCGAGGAGGACGTGACCGCCGATGAGGCGATCTTGCAGCAGATCCAACATGTGGTAAAAGGGGTCGTGTCCCCGCAATAACGGTAAAAAACGGAGAGGATGTATCGTTTCGATACATCCTCTCGGTGTTTCAAGATGGTTACTTCATCACTTTGTTTACAAAGAAACAGGGATCTTCCGCCAGCTTGGCAAGCCCTTTTTCCCACACGGCACGGGCGGAAAGCAGATAACAATCTGCCGCCAACACCTTGCCGCGGGTGTATTCGACGCCCTCATCCAACAGGTCCAAAATACGGGCGTATTTTTGCTCGTAATCACAATCGGTTTTATGAAAATCGTGCCGCCGAGCGGTTTGGTGGATCACCTGTTCGCCGTCCTTCAACACGTAGGAAATGCGGCGGGTGGGATCGAAGATATACGGTGCACCGCCCTTTTCTTCCACGCCGTGCAGAGCGGTGTTGTGATCGGGATGGCAACCGAGCATCAGCATCTTTCCGTTCACCTGCGGCAGTTTGCTGATGGGGGAATTGGCCCCCACGGGGGTAAGATCCTTTTCGTGACCGTTCAGCAAAAAGTCGGCGTGTTTTCCCACGGCGGTGCAGGAATGGGTCGCGTGCAAACTGCGGCGCACGCCGGTCACTTGTGTGCGGAAAAATTCGGATAGATAGCCCACACAGGACGGTGTTTCGCTGCGGTCGAAAAACGGGTGCTCGTAAGTTACCGTTTCATAGGATAGAGCGGGCAGTACCAGTGTGCCCTCCTCGCCCAGCAGGTCCAAAAAACCTTGGAAAAAGTCGGCGGGTGTGATGCCTTCGCCCAGCGATTTGTAGGAAGAGTGCATCATTACCGTATCGCCGCGGTGTATGCCAAGCCGCGACAGATCGCGTTGAAGTTTGTCGATCATCAAAATCACTCCTATCGAAAGATCGAGGAACAGACGGGGACGTCCCGCATCGAAAGATAGGCGTTGTTTGCCACGATGATGTGGTCGATCAACTGAACACCCGCGAGATCCAACGCTTTGGCAAGGGCGGCCGTGGTGTCCACGTCTTCGCGGGAAGGCATGGGTTGTCCGCCGGGATGATTGTGAGCCAACACCGCACAAGTGGCGTTACATCGCAGAGCCAACTGCAACGCTTGCCGCGTGTTGATCTCCACCGCGGCGGCACTGCCTTCCGACAGTAAGCCGCTTGCCAGTACCCGCCGATTGTTGTCAAGACACACAAGGCGCACTTGCTCGGTTTCCGCACCGATGAAAAGCGGCAGAACAAAATCGCGGATCTTTTCACGTGAGTTGAGCAGGCGTTCGGTAGAAAACCGTTCCCGTTGACATTCGGCTTCCAACCCGTTCAATAAGCGGATCAGAACAGCGGCATTATGTGTCATACCTTGAACGTCTACCAGTTCTTCATAGGTGGCGCTCAGCAGCGCGGAAATCGAACCGAAACGGTTCAAAAGGCGGTGTGCCAACTCATTGGTGTCTTTACGAGGAATACCGAAAAACAGCAAAAGTTCAATCATTTCGTGCCGTGCAAAGGCACCGATCCCGTTTTCCAGAAAGCGGGCTTTCACCCGTTCGCGGTGTCCCGCGTGAAGATTATCTTTGGTACTCATACGGGTCCTCCCGTGTCGTATTTGCTACATTTTACCACAACTTTGCCGGTTTGGGAATACCCTTTTTGCAAAGTTCTTGCAAATTTGCGGTGTTTGGTGTATGATAGGACCGTGATGCGAGGGGGTGTTCTTGATGAAGTCGGTGACGGTCGGCAAAAACGATGCGGGTCAGCGCGTGGATAAATTTCTTGCAAAGACCTTTCGTTCGCTGCCTATGACGGTGATGTATAAAGAAATTCGCAAAAAGAATATCAAGTTGAACGGCAAACGTTGCGAGATCGCCACCCGACTGGCAGAAGGGGACGTGCTCGCGCTGTACGTAAAGGATGAGTTTTTGGAGGAAAGTGCTCCGCAATACGATTTTTTGGCAGCGGGTAAGCGGCTGTCGATCGTGTATGAAGATGAAAACCTGTTGCTGTTGAATAAAGAGGCCGGTTTGCTCGTGCACCCCGATGAACAGGAATATCGGGATACGCTCATTACGCGCGTGCAACGGTATCTTTATGAAAAAGGCGAGTATCGCCCCGAGGAGGAAAACAGTTTTGCCCCCGCGCTGGTCAACCGCATCGACCGCAATACTTGCGGCATCGTGATGGCGGCGAAAAACGCAGAGTCGCTGCGGATCTTGAACGAGCAGTTGAAAGCGCGGCGTATCCACAAGTTTTATCTTTGCGTGGTAAGCGGGCGTATGCCGAAAAAAGAGGACACCCTCACCGCGTATCTGGAAAAAAACGAACAGCAAAACCGTGTGTATATTTCCGAGCGTGCACGTGACGGTGCACGTACCATCGTCACCCGCTATCGCGTGTTGGAGGAGCGGGGGGATATGTCCTTGCTCGAAATTGCGTTGCTGACGGGGCGCACGCATCAAATTCGCGCCCACCTGTCCTCCATCGGGCATCCGCTGTTGGGGGACGGTAAATACGGCACCAACGCCAAAAACCGCGCGGCGGGATTCGGCAATCGCCAAGCGCTGTGTTCCTATAAATTGACCTTTGATTTTAAAACCGAAACCGGATCGCTCGATTATTTGAAAGGGCGCACCTTCCAAATCGACGATGCATGGTTTTTACCCATCTTTCACGGGAAATAAAAAGCAGGTTGACGGGAATTGGGTTCGGAGTAGTGTGAAAAAGCCAAACGCAGAGCCCCACCCCTGTGTTTGGCTTTTTTGCACTGTGATCCTTTGAAAGGAGTTAAAAGATGAAAGAATTTATGCGTAAATCGGTAGCGACGGTTCTTTGCCTTTGTTTGGTGATATCCTGTATGCCTATAATCGCATTTGCTGCCGATGATGCACCGACACAAACGCCGACTTCTTCGGAAAACGTTTTTGAAGAGCCTTTCATAATTGATGAAATTGAATCGAAACGAGAAAGCAATGCAAAGCACTATCGGATGAGTGACGGCAGTTATCTGGCTGCAAGTTACGAAATCCCCGTTCATTTT
>SVPM01000040.1 GCA_015065865.1 Oscillospiraceae bacterium
TCCGAACCTCATCCGTAAAGAGGGGTTCTGCCGTGCGCTGTCGTGGCTGCCTATCGCCATGGGCGGTGAGGCCAACCTCTACTGGCTGTGGCGGCAACACCGCGCCAGTCACGAATTGATGCACGGGGCGGTGCTGTACGCCAACGGCCGTCCGATGCACACCTTCGGCGAGGTGCAACGGTTGGCGGAAGAATACGCCCGTTGTGCGGATTTCATCAACGGCACGAAAGTGTCCGCCGAACTTGCGATGATGGTGGATACCGACAGTTATATGATGCAGGCGTGTCAACCCATCTATCCCGATGACGGTTGGCTCTACTATAGCCGCACGCGCGGATTGCACACGTCACTGCGCGCCTACGGCGTGCGCCCCGACCTCATTGCCCCGAGCCACTCTTTTGACGGCTATAAAATTATGATGACCCCGTTTATGCCTTCACTGGAACGTGAAGGGTTGTACGACCGTATTGAAGAGTGGGTGAGAGCGGGCGGCACGTGGGTGGTCGGCCCCGTCACCGATATCCGCAACGCCGTCGGCGGACATTACGTGAAGGCGGCAACCGGCCGCTTGGAAGACCTGACGGGTGCTACACTGACCGACCAGATTCCCGATAAGGGGAATCACGTTGTGTGCAGTTGGAAGGACGGCGCGGCCTTCTCGGCCTACGGTATGCTGCAGTTGTTCGACGATCTGCCCGCCGATTGCGAAGTGTTGGCTTCGGTCACGGGCGGTGTGTATCCCGCCTTGAACGGCCGTGCGGTGGCGTTTCGCAAACCGTTCGGCAAAGGACAGATCCTCGTTCTCGGCACCACTCCCGATGCCGAAGGCTTGGCGCGGTTGTTAGACGTTGCGTGTGTGTATACTTCCGTGCGCCGTTTCACCTTTGAGGGCAACGTCACCGTTGTGCCCCGCAAGGGTGCGGTGGGAGAAGGCCTAGCGGTGGTGGAACACCGCGGCGAGCCGGCTTCGGTTACGCTGGACGAGCCGATGACCGATCTCATCACGGGGAAACGGTTAGAAGGACGTGTGGCGTTGAATCCCTTTGATGTGCTGATTTTGAAGAAATGATAAAACGCCTACCCTCGCGTCGGGGGTAGGCGTTTGCTTGTGCAGGCGTTTGATGATCGGGATGCTCACTGTGGATCCCCTTGCATTTTGAAACGGCGTGTGGTATAATGATGCTATCAAATCGGCAAAAGATCACGCACGACGTATTTCTGTTTTTAAGGAGCGGATGTTTTATGAAGCGAATGCTATCGGTGCTTTTGGCAGTGACGTTGCTGCTGTCGCTCATTCCTACAGGTGCGGTGGTGTTTTCACTCGCGGTTGCGGCCCAAACGAGCGGGTATTACACCTACACCGTGACCAACGGTGAGGTCACTATTACGAAAGCGGATGCTGCCCTCCGTGGGGAAGCGGCAATTCCATCCACCCTTCCGTCCACCCTCGGCGACTATCCTGTGACAAAAATTGGAGATTATGCTTTTTCTGCGTGTAGCGGACTTACGGCTCTCACGATTCCAAACAGCGTGACGAGCATCGGAGCTTTCGCTTTTGACGGTTGTGTGTCGCTTGCGGATGTATATTATAACGGAAGCAAAGACGAGCGCGCAAACATCGTCATTGGTGACGGAAACGGTGCGTTTACTGATGCGGTGTGGCATTACGGTATCTGCACGGTGCACAGTTATAGCAATGGTTGCGATACCATCTGTGACAATTGCGGCATCACGCGTACAGCCGCACCGCATAAGGCGTACGCAACGTTTATCTTTGCCAATGCGGAAAACTATCCGTTTGCCTACGCGGATGGGGTGTACGCTTCCACCAATAAGAAAGACGGTTCCAGTGCTGTTGCCACGTTGAAGGTGGTGAAAAACGGTGCGATTACCATAGAGTATTCCACTTCGACTGAACGGATTTATGATAAACTGACGATTGCCCATAACAGCACCAACAAGGTCACGGCATACGGCGAAACCGCATGGAGTACCGTGACCATACAAGCCAAGGCCGGCGATGAGATTTTCATAAAGTATTCCAAAAATGTAATCACATCTTCAGGTTCGGATGCGGTATGGTTCAAACTGAACGGCAACGCGGTGCTTGCCGAGGAATGTGAGCCGACCTGCGAAGAGGCGGTGATGTGCAACGAGTGTGGCTCGACGGTAAAAGAGGCGCTGGGCCACTCATTTGGCGGTGATAGCATCTGCGATGTGTGCGGCATTTCGATTTATATCTATACCGTGTCTGGCGGCAAAGCTACGATAACCGGCTTGAGAGGAGAGATCGGCGGAGTCGTTGATTTCCCGCTGACACTGGATGGATACCCTGTGACAAAGGTTGCGGCAGGGGTGTTTGCCGGTTGTGAAGCTATTACGGCGGTGAATATTACCGATTTTGCGGTGTGGTGTGCGATTGATTTTGAAGGGGATTTTGAACGCAAGGAAAGTATAGAAGAAGAAAATCACTGGGAGGGTAGCGGTAGCAGCGGCGGAAGCCGGACGCGGTGTGTCACCATCGACTACTTAGGGTGTACTGCGAATCCGTTGCTTTATGCCGAAAAAGGTTTGTATATAAAGGGGACGCCGCTCACGGAGTTGGCATTTCCCACACAGATCACGAGTGTCGGTGACCATGCGTTTTACGGCTTAAAAGGTGTGACGACCATGGTCATTCCTGCGACTGTTCAGGATGTTGGTTTCCAAGCGTTTTCCCGTTGTGAAGCGACGACGTTGATTCTGAAAACAAATATTGAAGCCGATCAGACATCGGAAAGGTATGTTGCCTATGAGTCATACTATTGGGATCGTATCGACGGTGGCAGTGGTTGGGGGGAAGACCACAGAGAAACTTGGTGGGAAACCGCATCGGTTTTCGACAAGGCAACGATTGAGAAGGTTGTCTTCTCTCTTTCCGGCGGTACGACGAGTATGGGGTCATATATATTTGCAGGTTGCACCAATCTTGTTGAAGTTGAAATTGCAAACGGCGTGACGAGCATTGGGGAAAGTGCATTCGAGGGTTGCTCCTCGCTTACCTCGGTGACAATACCGGACAGTGTGACCGTCATTGGCAGTTTGGCGTTTAACAATTGTACTTTGCTTACGTCGGTGACGATACCGAAAAGTGTAACCGTCATTGGCGATTCGGCGTTTAACGATTGTACTGCGCTTGCGGCGGTGCACATCACTGACCTTGCCGCGTGGTGTGAAATCAATTTTGATGATAACCCGTTGGAATATGCGAAAAAGTTGTATGTAAACGGCGAATTGGTGACCGATCTTGTGATCCCGCAGGGTGTGACCGGTATTGGCGCTTCTGCGTTTAATGGTTGCACTTCACTCACGTCGGTGACGATACCGGACAGTGTAACCGTTATTGGCAGTTCGGCGTTTTACAACTGTACTTCGCTTACGGCGGTGCACATCACCGATCTTGCTGCGTGGTGTCAAATCGATTTTGATAACAACCCGTTGGAATATGCGAAGAAGTTGTATGTAAACGGTGAATTGGCGACCGATCTTGTGATCCCGCAGGGTGTGACCGGTATTGCCGTTTATGCGTTTAATGGTTGCGCTTCGCTCACATCGGTGACGATACCGGACGGTGTGACCAGCATTGGTGGTTCTGCTTTTGCTAATTGCACTTCGCTCGCTTCGGTGACCATACCGAATGGTGTGACAAATATCAATTACGGGGTGTTTTCTAATTGTACTTCGCTCACATCGGTGACGATACCGAACAGTGTAACCGGCATTGGTGGTTCGGCGTTTAAGGGTTGCACTTCGCTCACATCGGTGACGATGCCGAACAGTGTGACTAGCGTTGGCAGTTCGGCGTTTAACAATTGTACAGCGCTTGCCTATGTGTATTATGGCGGTAAAGAAGGCGACATCACGATCGGAAGCAACAACACGCACCTCACCGATGCCACGTGGCATTATGCGGGGTGTACACACACGGATAAAGCGGTGAGCGGTTATGTTGCGCCTACATGCACCGAAGAGGGCTATACATACGCTGTGGTGTGTGCTGTTTGTGGTGTGGTGAAAGAGGCGAGAGATCCCATCCCCGCCACAGGTCACGCTTATGGTGGCGACAATCTCTGCAATGCGTGCGGCAAAGACAAATATGCAGAGTATTATACTTATACCGTGTCGAACGGCAACGCAACCATCACAGGTATAACGGATATATCTCTCAGCGGCGAGCTGGTGCTTCCGTCCACTTTGGGCGGGTATCCCGTGACGGAGATCGGTAGCACGGCGTTCGAGAATTGTACTTGGCTTACGTCGGTGACGATACCGGACAGCGTGACAACAATTAATTATGGTGCGTTTTACAATTGCACTGCGCTTGACTCGGTGACCATCGGCAGTCGCGTGACAAGCATTGCCGGCACGGTGTTCCGTCGTTGTCTTTCGCTTAAAGATGTGTACTATCGTGGAAGCGAGGCCGACCGCGCCAATATTACGATTGGGAGTTACAATGACCTCCTCACCGACGCCATGTGGCATTATGTGGGCACGGATGACGCGACACTCGGTGACGTGGATGGCAGCGGTAGCGTGGATTCCACCGATGCGCGTGTGACACTGCAATATGCGGTGCAAAAGATCGACGGCGCAACGCTGAATCTGACGGCCGCCGATGTGGACGGCAGCGGCCACGTGGATTCCACCGATGCACGCATTATATTGCAATATGCGGTTAGGAAAATCGACAAACTTCCTGCGGCGTAAATACAAAAACAACCGGTCAAGCACTTTTTGCTTACCGGTTGTTTTTGTGTCTATGCCTTTCGCCGCTTGTGCAAAACGCCGTTAATGCGACAGCGCCCTTTTCGGCTTCGTTTGTATTGCCAACACGCCGCCGACCACCAGAATAAGCGCGAGCGGTGTCTGCCACTGCAGGAGGTTTCCTGCCTCGCCCAGCCACCACGCCGAAAGCAGTGCGCCGAACAGCGGAATGGCACATTTATATACGGATATGGCCGACACGTCGTTATGTTTTAAGAGCAAACCCCACAGGGTATACGCCGTGGCGGAGAGGAACGCGAGATACAACAGCACGCCGACACCGGCGAGCGATACGGTGAGCCGACCGCCGAGCAACCCGCCGCCAAGAGCGAGCGCCGCACCCCCGAAAAAGAACTGCCAACCGCTGAGCAACACAGGGTCGTGTGCGGTGGAGTAGCGTTTGAGCAATATGGTAGACACGGCGGACGCCACGGTGGAAAGCAGCAAAAACCCTTCGCCGTTCAGCGCAAAACTCCACCTGCCGCCCGCTATGTTGAGCAACAGCACGCCGCCGAACCCCAACAGGCATCCCCAGAATTTGCGGAGAGTAAACCGTTCGCACCGAAACACGAAACACGCGATGAGAATGGTCACGCATGCGGAGGAACCCGTGATGATGGAGGAGTTGACCCCCGCGGTGTGGGCAACGCCGATGTAAAACAGAAAATATTGCAACGCGGTCTGAAACAGCGCCAACACGGCGATCGGACGTGCCGCCGCCTTTTTGGGGATCAGCCACCGCCGTGACAGCAAACTGCCCGCGAAAAGTACGAGGATACCCGCGAGGGTGAAGCGACACCCCGCAAACAGGATCTGCGAAGCGGTGTCTGCTCCGTCCACTCGGAACAGGCGGTATCCGATCTTGATGCAGGGGAACGCACTGCCCCACAGAGCACAGCAGACCAGCGCCCACAACCAAGCCACGCGTTTGTTGAACACCCGCGCACTCGAAAGACGGCTCATTTCGCCACCTCCTCGAGCAAGTCGCGGCACAGTGCGAGCAGGGTGGGAGAGTCGGCCGAGTTTTCGAACGTCACGGTGCCCGTGCGGTCGGTACCGTTCAACAGCCCCGCTTCTTCCAACCGCCGCAGTGTTTCCCGTGCGGTGCCGATCCCGCCGTCAAACAGGGGCACGTTTTGGCCAATCACCTGCTGAATGGCCTCCCGCACTAAAGGATAGTGGGTGCATCCGAGCACCACCGCATCGGGCGTTTCGCCCGCCAGCGGGGCAAACAATTCTTGCAAATGCGCCGTCAGACGTTCCCCTGTGACGACACCTTGTTCAATGAGTTCCACCAACCCGTGACAGGGCAACACGGTGATGCGGGCATCTTTGTTATATTGTGCGAGCAGATGCTCAAATTTCTCTTGTTTTAACGTGAGGGGGGTCGCCATCACCAAAACGGCGGGGGAGGTCTTGGAACGGGCGGCGGGTTTCAGTGCCGGCTCGATCCCGATGATCACGCGGTCGTCGAACCGTTCCCGCAAGGCGGTGATGGCCGCGCCCGTGGCGGTGTTGCACGCCACGACCAAGGCTTTGGCCCCCTCCGAAAACAGGCGCTCTGCGTGGGAGAGGGTCAGTGCACGCACTTCGGCGGTACTTTTTTCACCGTAGGGGGCGTTGGCGGAATCGCCGAAATAGCGAAAATCTTCCCACGGCATCAATCGCACGAGTTCCCGCAACACGCTGATGCCGCCGAGCCCCGAATCGATGACCGCAATGGGTGAGTTCGGATGCATATCGCCGCCCCCTTTCACACTTTCTTATCGGTTAGTATACCAAACTCTGCACAAAAATGCAACCGTATGAAAAAATTTGTGTAACTACTGGACTTTGGGCGGAAAATTGAGTACAATATCCATATTGGAGGGATGTTCTGTGCGTTTGATGGTGATTGACGGCAACAGTTTGATGAATCGTGCGTTTTATGGTATTCGTCTGCTTACCACGGCAGACGGACGGTTCACCAACGCCGTTGTCGGATTCTTGAATATGTTGGACAAATTGCGCCGTGAGGCACAGCCGGATGGTGTGGCGGTGGCGTTTGACGTGCACGCCCCCACCTTCCGCCATAAAATGTATGATGAGTACAAGGCGGGACGGCACGCGATGCCGGAAGAATTGCGGCAGCAGATGCCCGTTATTAAGGAAATTCTGCCCTTGATGGGTTGTGCCGTGTTGGAAGCCGAAGGGTTTGAGGCGGACGATATTTTGGGCACCCTTGCCCGTGCCGCGACCGAGCAGGGGGGCGAATGCGTGCTTGCCACGGGGGATCGCGATGCGTTTCAGTTGATCTCGGAGCGGGTCACGGTGTTGCTGGCCGCCACCCGCGCAGGGCAACCCGAAACGGTGGTGATGGACGAGGCGGCACTGCGCGAAAAATACGGACTTTCTCCCGCGCAGATGATCGATTTGAAAGCGCTGATGGGCGATGCCAGTGACCACATCCCCGGCGTGGCGGGCGTGGGGGAAAAGACCGCCCTTTCGCTGATGCAGCAGTTCGGCGGTGTGGAGGCGCTTTATGCCGCCCTCGATACGGCCGACCTGCGCCCTGCCTTGCGCCAAAAACTTATTGACGGGCGTGAGAGTGCGTTTTTGAGCCGCACGCTCGGCACCATCTGCACCGATGCACCCGTGCCGACCGATCTGGCGGCGTATTGCCACCGTCCCGTTGAGCGGGAGGCGTTGGCGCAAAAACTTGCCGGTTTGGAACTGTTTAAGATTATTGAGCGGTGGGGACTCACCGATGCCGCAACGGCGCCCCCCGTGACGGAGGGCGGTGTGTGTGCGGCGGCGGTGGAAGACACGCTTTCCGCGGTGTGCAATGCCGCCCGTGAAAACGGCGCGGCGGACATATTGCTGTGTGACGACGGCGTGCACCTGTCGGCAGGCGGTAAACGCGCGGTTTGTGCGGCGGATGACCCGCTGTTTACGGCGTTGTATACCGATGCGGCGATCGCGAAGCGCACCCACGATTACAAGACGCTGGCGGCGGCGCTGTTGCCGCTCATTCCGCAGGGTTTTACGATGGATACGATGCTGGCGGTGTATCTGTTAAACCCGCTGGCAAAGGACTATACCCTCGCGCGCCTTGCGATGGAATATTCCCTGCCTCCGCTCTGTGAGGTGGAACAGATGGCGGCATTGGCGGAAAAACTTGCCCCCCTGTTGGAAGAACAGGGTATGGCCGCCCTTTTGCGCGATATGGAATTGCCGCTGGCCCTCGTGCTCGCCGAAATGGAGAGGGACGGTGTGGCGGTGGATGCCGCGGGTATTGCCGCATTCGGGGCATCGCTGCAAAGCGAGATCGCGGCGCTGCAAAAACTCGTGTGGGATATGGTGGGGTATGAATTCAATTTGAATTCTCCGAAGCAACTGGCCAAGGCCCTGTTTGAAGATCTGGGACTTCCCGCAGGCAAAAAGACCAAATCGGGTTATTCCACCAATGCCGACGTGCTGGAAAAACTGCGGGAGGATTACCCCGTGGTGGACGCCTTGTTGCAATACCGCTCACTCGCCAAACTGTCCTCCACTTATTGCGAAGGTCTTTTGAAGGTGGTGGGTGAGGACGGCCGCATTCATTCCTGCTTCAACCAGACCGAAACGCGCACGGGGCGTATTTCTTCGGCCGAGCCGAATTTGCAGAACATCCCCGTGCGCCAAGAACTCGGGCGGGAACTGCGCCGCTTCTTCCGTGCGCGGGAGGGTTGGCAGTTGGTGGATGCCGACTATTCGCAGATCGAACTGCGCGTGCTTGCCCATATGGCGGACGAGCCGACCATGAAAGCCGCATTTAACAGCGGCGAGGACGTGCACCGCATCACCGCGGCACAGGTGTTCGGCGTGCCGGAGGAGATGGTCACGGCGCTGATGCGTTCCCGCGCCAAAGCGGTGAATTTCGGTATCATCTACGGCATCGGTGCCCACTCGTTGTCGGAGGATATCGGCGTATCCTACGGCGAGGCAAAGGCCTATATCGAGGGTTACTTGAAGCACTACAGCGCCGTTGCAGGGTTTATGGATGCCATGGTGGCGGAGGCGAAAGCCACGGGCTACGCCGTAACCGTTTTCGGCCGCCGCCGTCCCCTGCCCGAACTCAGGGCAAGCCAAGCGATGCTTCGCGCGTTCGGCGAGCGGGTGGCACGCAACGCCCCCATTCAAGGCACCGCGGCGGACATCATCAAGATGGCGATGATCCGCGTGCGCGACCGTTTGTTGCGTGAGGGTTTTGCGGCGCGGCTGATCTTGCAGGTGCACGATGAACTGATCGTGGAAGCACCGCAGGAAGAGGTTGCCGCCGTAACGGCTTTGTTGCAGGAAGAAATGGAAAACGCCGCCGCCCTTACGGTGAAGCTCACGGTGGATGTGCACAGCGGCGATACGTGGTACGATACCAAAGGATAAAAACTTTTTTCAAAAAACTCTTTACATTTGGGAAAAAGTGTGATATACTCGTAGGGCTAATGGGGAAAACCCCAAGCGTGCCCCTTACCCGGACGGCGGAGAAACACCTCTTTGTGCTTTCCTCGGGCTGGGTTCGGCGGCAAATATTTTAGAAAGAGGTGAAGTGCTATGATGTTGCCGGAGGAGAAGACCGCCATCATGCAGAACTACGCGATTCATGAGGGAGACACCGGTTCGCCGGAAGTTCAGATCGCTGTGTTGACCCGCCGTATTGCGGACTTGACTGAGCATCTGAAGACCCACAAGAAGGACAACCACTCCCGTCGTGGCCTGTTCAAGATGGTCGGCCGTCGTCGCGGTCTGCTGAACTATTTGCAGAAGACCGACATCGAGCGGTATCGTGCTATCGTTGAAAAGCTCGGTATTCGTAAGTAAGAAACCTGTTTGGGGCAGGCGGGTGTTTCCCGCCTGCCTCATCCTGCTTTTTCAAAAGTCAAAAATCGGGGCTTTGGCGATGTATTTTAGCAGTGAAACGAGTCCGCTCACGGGGCGGGTTGGTTTTATTGCTAAAGCATTGTGAAAGCTCCGAAAAAATAAAAACAAACGGAGGAAAAGAACTATGTTTGAAAATGCACGCGTATTTGAAACTACGCTGGCAGGCCGCCCCTTGGTGGTCGAGACCGGCAAAATGGCGCAGTTGTCCAACGGTTCCTGCTTGGTGCGCTACGGCGAAACGGTGGTTATGTGTAACGTGACCGCATCCGCCAAACCCCGTGACGGTGTGGATTTCTTCCCCCTTTCGGTGGATTATGAAGAGAAGTTGTATGCGGTGGGTCGCATTCCCGGCTCGTTTATGCGCCGCGAAGGCCGCCCCACCGAAAAGGCGATCCTCACCTCCCGTGTGATCGACCGTCCGATCCGCCCCTTGTTTGCCAAGGATATGCGTAACGACGTGTCGTTGGTTTGCACCGTGATGTCGGTGGATCCCGATTGCCCGCCCGAAACTACCGCGATGATCGGTGCGTCCATCGCGATCTCCATCTCGGATATTCCGTGGGACGGCCCGATCTCGGGTGTTGTCGTTGGTATGGTGGACGGCGAGTTCGTCATCAACCCCACGGCAGAGCAGGAAGAGCGCTCCGAAATGCATGTGACGGTGGCTTCCACCGCCGATCTGGTCGCCATGATCGAGGCGGGTGCGAACGAGATCGATAACGATACCATGTTCGACGCCATTATGTTCGGCCACGCGGCCAACCAGCAGATCGTGGAATTCATTAAGGGCATTCAGGCAGAGATCGGCCGTCCGAAGTTCTCTTTCGAGTCGAACGATCCCGATCCGGCCATGTACGAAGCGGTGAAAGAATTCGCTATCGAAAAGGTGCGTTATGCGCTGGATACCGATGATAAACTGATCCGTGACGAGCGCCTGCGCCCTGTGTACGATGAAGTGCACGCGCAGTTCGACGAGCAGTATCCCGAGCAGGGTGCGAAGCTCGAAGAGTGCCTTTACAAGTTGCAGAAGTACGTCGTGCGCCGTTGGCTGTTGGATGACGGTAAGCGTGTGGACGGCCGCGGCATTAACGAGATCCGTCCGCTCGCGGCGGAAGTCGGCATTCTGCCCCGCACCCACGGTTCGGGTATGTTCACCCGTGGCCAGACTCAGGTGCTCACCACCGTGACCCTCGGTTCCACCGGCGACGCCCAGTTGCTCGACGGTATTGACAACGAGACCGAGAAGCGCTATATGCATCACTACAACTTCCCCTCCTACTCGGTGGGTGAAACCAAGCCGTCCCGCGGCCCCGGCCGTCGTGAGATCGGCCACGGTGCTCTGGCTGAGCGTGCGCTCGTGCCGGTGCTCCCCTCGATCGAAGAATTCCCCTACACCATGCGTTTGGTGAGTGAAGTGCTCTCCTCCAACGGTTCTACTTCGCAGGGTTCTATCTGCGGTTCCACCCTCGCGCTGATGGATGCGGGCGTGCCGATCAAGGCGCCTGTGGCGGGTATCTCCTGCGGTCTGGTGACCGAAGGCGACCGCTTCATGACGATGGTGGACATTCAGGGCCTTGAAGATTTCTTCGGCGATATGGACTTTAAGGTCGGCGGTACCAAGAAGGGTATCACTGCGATCCAGATGGACTTGAAGGTGCACGGCTTGACCCCCGCGATCATCAAGGAGGCGTTGCAGAAGACCTACGATGCACGTATGTATATTCTCGATGAAGTTATGCTGAAGGCGATTCCCGAAGTGCGCCCCGAACTGTCGAAGTGGGCGCCCAAGATGCTCTCCACCAAGATCGACGTGGATAAGATCCGCGAAGTTATCGGTAAGGGCGGTTCGGTCATTCAGAAGATTCAGGCGGATTGCAACTGTAAGATCGATATCGAAGAAGACGGCTCGGTGTTTATCTCCGCTATCAACGGCGAAGATGCGAAACGTGCGCTTTCCATTGTGGAGACCATTGCGAAAGATCCCGAGATCGGCGCTATCTATAAGGGTCGCGTGACCCGCTTGATGACCTTCGGCGCGTTTGTGGAGATCGCCCCCGGTAAGGAGGGTCTCGTGCACATCAGCAAGTTGGATGTCAAGCGCGTGGAAAAGGTGGAAGACGTAGTCACCGTCGGCGACGAAGTGATGGTCAAAGTCACCGAGATCGACGAGCAGGGCCGTTTGAACCTCTCCCGCCGCGATGCGCTCATCGAGGTGGAGGGTCTGACTCCCGAAAACAATGCGGATGAAGCGCCCCGCGGTCCCCGTCCGGCTCGCCGTGACGGCGGTTTCCGCCGCGACGGCGCCCGCGATGCGCGCCGCTCCCGCCGCGATGATTGATGTTAGCACAGGGTGCTGACGACGTGCGAGTTTACGAAAAAGAAAAAGCCTTCCTCAGAGGAAGGCTTTTTCTTTTTATTGAGGTGGTAGTGTTGTGAAAGCGATATTGTTTGATCCGGACGGTACGTTGTGGGAATTGCCCGCCGTATTAGCAAACTTGTGAGGGTGCTCTCTTTTTACACAAAAATGAGGTCGTAGATTCCCACGGTGATACGTTGCAAATGACAGGTTTTACATATAAGACAGCAAAAAAAGACCTTGCAGTCCATGGCGATGTGTGATATACTTAGAACGTCAAAGTGCACTGTTTGTGCTTGGAAAAAGGAGGAGTTTTTGTGAAAAAGCGCATGTTCTCTTGGATCTTGTGCGTAGCGATGTTGCTTTCGCTGATGCCGACGGGCATTTTCGCGTTGGCCGAAGATGTCGCTGTCGCAGAGGCGACGGATATCGTGATCGAAACGTACGATTCCGCCACGGGTGCTGCTATAGGGGCCTTGGGCGGCAGTGATACCGTTGATTTTGTGGAAGGAAAGGGGGCCCTTACGGCGACGGCCGCTGCGGGTGAGATGGCGTACATCAACACCGAGGGTAAATATAACATCCCCTTGCCGGCCGATTATACCGATTGGTATATTGATTTTTGGATCTACGTGTCCGACCCTGCGGCCATTGCGGCGGGTTCGAATCTGGAGATCTCACACACCGTAGATAAGGCGGAATTTTCGTTTGCCTTGACGAGCATGGGGTTAAAAGCCGGCTGGAACAAGGTGCAAAAGCAATTGTATGTCCCTGCGGTGACGGAAGGTTACAAGTTTACACACATTAAAAACATCCGTTGCTTTGCGCCGCAACTGAAGGGGGATCTGGTGCTGAAACTGGATAATCTGGTGTTGACCAAAACCCCCGTGGCTACCGACCGTGCGGTGTTGGATGCCGCCATCGCCGAGACGGAGGCATACGTGGCGGCGGGCGGTGACGATGCCGCTGTGCTCGCCGCGTTGGCACTGGCGAAAAAAGGCGTTTCGCAGGCAGATGTGATCGCGCTTTCGGCGCGTTTGCAGAACCTGCTGATTACGGCAGAGGCTGCCGCAGGTGAAGCGGTAGGGTACACCTCCTACACGGTGCTGAAAGAATTGGGCGACCTTGTGGATATGGCGGAGAGAACGCCTACCACCCCCGACTTTGCATACGCTAAAAGTTTTGAGGCGATCGATCTTACGCAATACGGTTATCCCGCCGAAGGGAAGATCGAAGCGGGCAAACTGGCGTTGCAGTTCGATACCTATATTGAGGGTGATAACGCATTGGCCAATGCGATCGTCCAAAAGCAAAACAGCGGTCAACTCGAAATGACCAGTTCGGGCAAGGCGGATTCGGAAGAAAGCTCTACCGGCAGTAACAACGTGGCGTTTGAGGGCGGACAATGGACACGTTCTACGGTGGATCTCTCGTTGTTTAACGGTGCACTGAATCCTGTCGCGTGGAACTTTATGCGTTTGTACTTCTTTGTAGACGAGGCCGTGCTCGGCGGGACGATAACCATTTCGATCAACAACGTGCGGCTGGTCGATCTGACAAAACCGCTCGCGGCGGCGGAGGCCGATCGTGTGGGTAGTACGACGTTTAAAACCATCGCAGACGACGTGACGGTACACGGCCGCACCCCGCAGGATGCAAGCGGCAACCTGCGTTTGTTCTGGACCAACAGCGGTTTTACCTTCCGTTTCTACGGTACGGCCGCTTCGGTGAAACTTTCGGCGACGACGGTTGCGGCGGGAGATCGCGGCTATCTGAACGTCTACGTGGACGGTGCCTTGATGCCGACCGAAACGGTCTGCGTGACCGCATCGGATGTGTGGTATGACTTGGTGAGCGATCTGCCGCTTGGCGAGCACACCGTCGAGGTACGCAAGCGCAACGAGGCGACCTACAGTGCCTCTGCCACCGTTACGGTGAAAAACCTGAAGGTCGTGGGCGGTCCGCTGTTCACGGCACCTGCTAAGGCCGAACGGAAAATCGAATTCATCGGCGATTCCATTACCAGCGGTTTCGGTAATTTGGTGGAAGACGGCAGCGGTGACTACACCACCGACACGGTGGAAGGCACCATGACGTGGGCCGCACTGGCGGCAAAACAACTTGGTGCGGATGTACAGACCATTTCGCGCAGCGGTATCGGTTTCTGCCGTAATACGGTGATCCACAATGACATCAACAGTTCGATCTATCCCTATTATACCCAAACCGCGGCCCTGCCGGGCACGACGGTAGACGGTACGGCGTGGGATTTCGAGAGCGATCCCAGCGACGTGGTGGTGATCAATCTTGGTACCAACGATCAAGGCGGTACGGTTGACGGTGTGACTGTTTCGGATGCGTTTATGACCTCTGAGGCGGTGGCACTGCTTACGCTGGTGCGTGAAAAGAACCCCGACGCGGTTATTATTTGGACATATGGTTTGATGGGTAACCCCCGTCAAGCGGCCCTCCAAGCGGCGGTCGCACAACGCAACGCCGCCGGGGACGATAAGGTGTATTACATACCTCTTGCGGCATTTTCCGCAGGGAGCGAGGGCACGGGTACGCACGGTCATCCGAGCGTTCAGGCGCACATCAACCGCAGTCAAGTGATAGCCGACTTCATTGCGGAAAAGACGGGATGGACGGTGGATAACCGTGTGATGCTGGAAGCACAGTTGCGCTGGTCTGAACAGTATAACAACGCGGAGTATCTCGACGATTACATTTTCACCGGTGTGGCGGCGTTTAAAAAGGCCATGACCGATGGTGCGGCACTGCTTGAAAAATCCAATGTCGATAACGCGGCGTATGTTGCCGCCGCCAATGCCATCTGGAATGCCAAGGCCGCGATGAAAAAGGCGGAGAAGAGCTACAAGGTGTTGGCGGAACTGCCCTATACCTTTGATCTCACCGATCAGACGGTGGGTACAGGCGGTCTGCTGATGGCGATTTCCAAGACGTTTGATCCCGTTGACCTCACGGCATACGGCTATCCCGCCACGGGCCTGCCCGCAGCGGGTAAACTGGCGTTGCAGTTCGACGTGTATCTCGACGGAACTTCCGCACTGGCGACAGCGTTTGCCGAGGGAAAAATCAGCGGCCAGATCGAAATGACTTCCTCCGGCGCCTGTGACGTAGAGGAGCGGGGACGCAGCTTTAACGGCATCTCTTGGACAAAGGGTATGTGGTATCGTTGCCAGATCGACCTTGCCTCTTTCGGCGGCACGACGGGCGGTGATTTGGATCCTACGGCGTTTAACTATCTGCGTATTTACATCAACGGTCTCGCCGACTATGTGGGGCAGAATGTGACCATCAAACTGAAGAATGCGGCGATTGTGGATCTCACGCAAGAGGAAACGGAGGCCTGTACTCACGAGGCGGTGGTCTACACCGAAAAGGTCGAGCCGACTTTGGAAAATGAAGGTTTCACCGGTAACGGCTACTGCGCGAAGTGCGGTGAGTTGATGACCGAAGGCGAGGTCATCCCGAAACTGACGAAATATGCACGGCTCGATTTTACGAGCGGCGAGTTGGTCGGCGCGTCGGCAACGGCCGACGGTTACGACATTCAGCCGATCCCCGGCACCGAATTCTACGGTGCGAGGCTGAACAAACAGAATCAAACCGTTTCCTTCAAGGTGGATGTCGACAAGTTCGGCATTGAAGAAACGGATATTCTGAACGGCACCGATCTCGCGATCACCTACGAGTATTACGTCACCTCTGCGTGGGGGAACGATCACCGTCTGGCGATGTTCGGCAACGGTTATACCCTCGGCATCAACGGCGGCGGTGTTGACAACGTGTGGGACTGCCTGCCTGTGAATGTCGGCACGGCGCTCACCCGCGGACAACTCAACACCGTGACCTTTACGGTCGGTGCGGGCTCGGATATCGTGGCGGCGTATAACGGCAACATCGGCAACGGTACCACCGCAGTGGAGGGAGAGTCTTACAGTACACTCTCCAATGCACAGGCACTGGTCAACGGTAAGACCTTCACGCTGTATTGCTGGAATAACGACAATGCCGCCGAAAGCGGTCGTGCGATCTATTTGAAGTCTATAACCATCTGTGCGGCGGACGAACTGGTTTCCTCGACGACGGAGGAGGGCTCCGAGGCGATCTTCTTTGACGTCGCAGCGAACCCTTACTATCCGCAGTATACGGCAACGGTCTCCAAAGGCCTTACCATGAACGCCGAACTTGCCGAGTGGTATGGGGAAGACGTTGATAAGGCGTATCCGCGTTTCAACTACGGTTATGTTAAGGTGAACAAGTTGCTGTCGCCCGATGGCGTAACGGCGAAGAATTACCTGTTGCGTGTTACCGCCAAGGCGAACAGCGACATCACAACAATCATTATGCAGTATCAAAAAGCCAAATCGGATACGGCGGAAATTGCGGGCGACGAGCGTTGGAGTGCGTATTACCCCCTCAATTTTGTGAACGGCACAGTCGAGTTTGAATTGACCGATGCGGTGTTCTGCAACAGCTTGAACGGCGGCGCATCCATCCGTTTCCGTGACGAACACTACGTGCAGGTTAAGACGGTGGATGAAGAGACCGGCGAAGAGACCGTCACCTACGAACTGCGTGTGAACGACGATCTGAGCTATATCGCGTCGATCGAAGTGATCCCCTTGGCGTGTGAGCACGAAAAAACCATCGTTAACGGCTATGTAGCGGCGGATTGCGGCACCGCAGGTTACACCGGTGATACCGTGTGTGCTGCTTGCGGCGAATTGATCAAAGAAGGCGAAGAGATTCCCGCTACCGGCGACCACGTGTGGGACGACGGTGTGGTTACTATCGATCCTACTTGT
>SVPM01000041.1 GCA_015065865.1 Oscillospiraceae bacterium
TGCACCGTACTTGGAGCGGGCCTGCATTCTCTTAGCAACACCCTGCGTATCCAGCGTACCGCGCACGATGTGATAACGCACACCGGGGAGATCCTTGACACGACCGCCGCGGATCAGCACGACACTGTGCTCCTGCAGGTTGTGGCCTTCGCCGGGGATGTACGAAGTAACTTCGATACCGTTCGACAAACGCACACGGGCGACTTTACGCAGAGCCGAGTTCGGCTTCTTCGGGGTCGTCGTCTTAACCGCAGTGCAAACACCGCGCTTCTGGGGAGAGTTCTGGTTGATGGCAACGCGCTTCTTGGAGTTCCAACCCTTCAACAGAGCAGGCGCCTTCGCCTTCTTCTCCAGGTCCTTACGACCGGTGTGTACCAACTGGTTAAAAGTGGGCAATGATGACATCTCCTTTCTTTATTTTTGGTATCTTTACGCGGGACAAGCCGCCGAAGCCGTTAATGCTTCGGCGGTTGACCGCATAAATCCACAGTATGATAGTTTAGCATAGTCTGCCGTGGTTTGTCAAGTATTATTCTTGCACTTCGGAAATATTTTCTTCCGAAACCGCGGAATCGGCCTCTTCGCCGTCCTCCAGCATACTACGCAAAGCCGCTACATACGGAGCATCGTCATTTTTGTGGGTGTTCACCACGTCCACGTTGTTGTACACCTGCATACCCGTACCGGCGGGAATGAGCTTACCGATAATGACGTTCTCCTTCAAGCCCAACAGCGGATCGACCTTGCCCTTGATGGCGGCATCCGCCAACACACGGGTGGTCTCCTGGAAGGAGGCGGCAGACAAGAAACTGTCGGTTGCGAGCGAAGCCTTGGTGATACCAAGCAGGATGGGAGTCCACGTTGCAAGAGCCAGACCTTCTTCGCCGGCATCCATACGCGCCTGCACCGCTTTGTTTTCGGCTTCAACGTCGGCACGGTTAGCAAGTGCACCGGCGAGCAACGCGGTGCTGCCCGCATCGTCCACGCGCACTTTACGCATCATCTGGCTGACGATAACTTCGATATGCTTATCGTTGATATCCACGCTCTGCAAACGGTAGGTGCGCTGCACTTCCTCAATGAGGTAATCCTGCACCGCAAGCGGACCGTTGATAGCGAGAATGTCGTGCGGGTTCTTGGAGCCTTCGGTCAGCGCCTGTCCCTTTTCCACGTAGTCGCCTTCCTGCACGCAGATGCGGAAGTCGAACGGGATGGGATAGCTGCGCTCATCGATGTTGCCTTCTTCATTGCTGGTCACGACTACCACGCGCTTCTTGCGCTCTTCGGTAAGACGGACGGTACCCGCGATCTCGGACAGAATGGCGAGATGCTTCGGGCGACGGCCTTCGAACAATTCTTCGACACGCGGCAGACCCTGCGTGATATCTTCCGCCGAAGCGACACCGCCCGTGTGGAAGGTACGCATCGTCAGCTGAGTACCGGGTTCACCGATGGACTGAGCCGCGATGATACCCACCGCTTCGCCGACCGACACGGGATCCACCGTGGCGAGGTTCGCACCGTAGCAACGGGCACACACACCGTGGCGAGCGTGACAGGTCAGTACCGAACGGATGCGGATCTTTTCCACGTGATATTCGTCGATCAAGCGGCGGATCTCTTTGTCGCCCATCATGGTGTCGCGGCTGACCACGACCTCACCGGTGGTGGGATCCACAAAGTCTTCCGACAGGAAACGGCCGGACAGACGCTCGTCGATCTTTTCGATATCGTTTTTGCCGTCCTTGATGGTGTAGACTTCGATACCCTCGTGAGTACCGCAATCGTCCTCGCGGATGATAACGTCCTGCGAAACGTCCACCAAACGGCGAGTCAAATAACCCGAGTCAGCGGTACGCAGAGCGGTATCCGCCAAGCCTTTACGCGCACCACGCGAAGAGATGAAGTATTCGTGGATCTTCAAGCCTTCACGGTAGTTTGCGCGAATCGGAACTTCGATGGTACGACCCGAGGTGTTGGCGATCAGACCGCGCATACCGGCGAGCTGACGCAACTGGCTGATCGAACCACGAGCGCCCGAATCGGACATCATATAGATCGGGTTGTAGGGATCCATGTTCTCCTGCAACGCCTGCGACACCGCTTCGGTGGTGGAGTTCCACACGTCGATCACGCGGCGATAACGCTCGTCATCCGAGAGCAGACCGTCTTCATACAGACGGGTGACCTTCAGCACTTCGGCTTCGGCATCCGCCACCATCTGCTTCTTCTGCGGCGGGATGGACGCATCGCACACCGCCACGGTCAGAGCACCGCGGGTGGAGTACTTGTAGCCCTGCGCCTTGATGGCGTCCAGCACCACCGAGGTATCGGCGGCACCGTGCACCTTAATGCACTTTTCAATGATCTTGGAAAGCTGCTTTTTGCCGACTTTGAAATCAATTTCATAGAGGAACTTGTTTTCATCGTCGGTACGGTCCACAAAACCGAGGTCCTGCGGAACGGGGCCGTTGAAGATGATACGACCGACGGTGGTTTCCACCAAGCGGCTTTGCATCACGCCGTTGATCTCCATGGTGCGGCGCACCTTGATCTTCGCGTGCAGACCGATAATCTTGTTGGTATACGCCATCATCGCTTCGTCTTCACTGCGGAACACCTTGCCTTCGCCCGGCTCACCGGGTTTGTAGATGGTGAGGTAGTAAGAACCGAGGATCATATCCTGCGTCGGCACCGCGACCGGCTTACCGTCGGAAGGCTTGAGCAGGTTGCCGGCCGCCAGCATCAAGAAACGGGCTTCCGCCTGTGCTTCAGCGGACAACGGCACGTGCACGGCCATCTGGTCGCCGTCAAAGTCGGCGTTAAACGCAGTACACACCAGCGGGTGTAGTTTGATAGCGCGACCTTCCACCAACACGGGTTCAAACGCCTGAATACCAAGGCGGTGCAATGTCGGTGCACGGTTGAGCATCACGGGGTGATCTTTAATAACGATCTCCAGCGCATCCCACACTTCGGGACGCAGCTTTTCAACCATCTTACGGGCAGACTTGATGTTGCCTGCCGCACCCGTTTCCACCAAGCGCTTCATAACGAAAGGTTTGAACAGTTCGATCGCCATTTCCTTCGGCAGACCGCACTGATACATCTTCAGTTCGGGGCCGACAACGATAACCGAACGACCCGAATAGTCAACGCGTTTACCGAGCAGGTTCTGACGGAAACGACCCTGCTTACCTTTCAGCATATCCGACAGGGATTTGAGCGGGCGGTTGTTCGGGCCGGTCACGGGACGGCCGCGACGGCCGTTATCGATCAGGGCATCCACCGCTTCTTGCAGCATACGCTTTTCGTTACGCACGATGATATCGGGCGCACCGAGTTCCAGCAAACGCTTCAAGCGGTTGTTACGGTTGATCACACGGCGGTACAGATCGTTCAAGTCGGAGGTCGCAAAACGGCCGCCGTCGAGCTGCACCATCGGGCGAATATCCGGCGGAATGACCGGAATCACATTCAGGATCATCCATTCGGGACGGTTGCCCGACTGGCGGAAGGATTCCACCACTTCCAAACGCTTGAGCAAACGCGCACGCTTTTGGCCGGTCGCGCCTTCAAGCTCCGCTTTCAGTTCTTCCGAAAGCGCTTCAATATCGATCTCCGCAAGCAGCTTCTGGATGTATTCCGCACCCATACCCGCTTCGAAATCGTTTTCGTACTTTTCATACCAATCTTGATATTCTTTATCCGAGAGCACCTGACGCTTCATCAGCGGGGTATCGCCGGGATCGGTCACAATATAGGATGCGAAGTACAGCACCTGCTCAAGCAGACGCGGCGAGATATCCAACAGCAGACCCATACGGGACGGGATGCCCTTGAAATACCAGATGTGGGACACGGGAGCCGCCAGTTCAATGTGGCCCATACGCTCACGGCGCACCTTCTCGCGGGTCACTTCGACGCCGCAGCGGTCGCACACCTTGCCCTTATAGCGAATACGCTTGTACTTACCGCAGTGGCACTCCCAGTCCTTGGTAGGCCCGAAAATGCGTTCGCAGAACAGACCGTCACGTTCGGGTTTAAGGGTGCGGTAATTGATCGTTTCCGGCTTCTTCACTTCGCCGTAGGACCACTCACGGATCTTATCGGGGGAAGCCAGCCCGATCTGGATCGAATCAAAAATGTTAAATTCCATCATTATTCAAGCGCCCCCTTCCTTAAAATTCGTCCCCGTCGTCGTAGGACGCGTCTTCATCGTCAAAATCGTCCTCATAGACCTCTTCGGTATCGGCGAAGTCCATATCTTCGGCATCCTTCACATCGTAGCCTTCGAACTCATCTTCGTTCGCCACGGTGGAGAAAGCGTCATCGGCATCCGCCGCGACCATATTGAACTCCTCGTCCTCTTCAAAGGTCTGCTTCAAGTCGATCTCTTCCTTATCCTTGTTCAGCACGCGGATATCGAGGCCGAGCGACTGCAGTTCCTTAACCAACACCTTAAAGGATTCGGGCACACCCGACTTCGGCACGTTCTGACCCTTCACAATCGCCTCGTAGGTCTTCACACGGCCGACCACGTCGTCCGACTTGACCGTGAGGATCTCCTGCAGGGTGTAAGCCGCACCGTACGCTTCCAGTGCCCACACTTCCATTTCACCGAAGCGCTGACCGCCGAACTGCGCTTTACCGCCGAGCGGTTGTTGCGTAACCAGCGAGTACGGACCGGTGGAACGAGCGTGGATCTTATCGTCAACCAGATGGTGCAGTTTCAAGTAGTACATAATACCCACCGTAACGGGGTTATCGAACATCTCACCGGTACGACCGTCGTACAACTCGGTCTTACCGTCCTCACGCATACCGGCGCGGGTGAGCAGTTCACGGATATCGTCTTCGTGTGCGCCGTCGAACACAGGGGTCATGATCTTCATACCCAGTGCACGGGCGGCATAACCGAGGTGCACTTCCAAAACCTGACCGATGTTCATACGGGACGGAACGCCCAGCGGGTTCAACACGATATCCAGCGGCGTACCGTCGGGCAGGAAGGGCATATCTTCACTCGGCAGAATGCGGGACACAACGCCCTTGTTACCGTGGCGCCCCGCCATCTTATCGCCCACGCTGATCTTGCGCTTTTGAGCGATGTAGCAACGCACCACCATATTCACACCGGGGCTGAGTTCGCTGCAGGTCTCGCGGGTGAACACCTTCACGTCCACGATGATACCGTACTCACCGTGCGGCACTTTCAGCGAAGTATCCCGCACTTCGCGTGCCTTTTCGCCGAAGATGGCGCGGAGCAAGCGCTCTTCCGCCGTCAGTTCGGTTTCGCCCTTCGGGGTGACCTTACCGACCAGAATATCGCCCGCACGCACTTCGGCACCGATACGGATGATACCGCGTTCATCCAGATCCTTCAGCGCATCGTCACCGACGTTCGGGATATCGCGGGTGATCTCTTCCGGCCCGAGCTTGGTATCACGGGATTCGATCTCGTATTCTTCCACGTGAATGGAGGTGAACACGTCGTCGCGCACGACTTTTTCGTTAATGAGAACGGCGTCCTCGTAGTTGTAACCTTCCCAAGTCATAAAGCCGACCAACGCGTTCTTGCCGAGGGCGATCTCACCGTTGCAGGTCGCAGGACCGTCCGCCAATACGTCGCCGACTTCCACGTGCTGACCCAGTTCCGCCACGGGGCGCTGGTTCACGCAGGTGCCTTGGTTGGAACGAGCAAACTTAATAAGAGTATAGGTATCAATATCACCGGTGTCGTCACGGCGCACCTCAATGCGATCCGCCGCCACGCTGTGCACCGTACCGGCGGCTTTCGCCAGCACGCACACACCCGAGTCCACGCCGGCCTTATACTCAATACCGGTGCCGACGATCGGCGACTCGGTGGTAAGCAGCGGCACAGCCTGCTTTTGCATGTTCGAACCCATCAATGCACGGTTCGCATCGTCGTTCTCGAGGAACGGGATCATCGCGGTCGCGACCGAAACCAGCATCTTCGGGGAAACGTCCATATAGTCCGCACGCGTGTTCTCCACGTCGTAGAACTCGCCGCGGTGACGCACGGTGATACGCTCTTTCACGAAACGGCCTTCGGCATCCAACTGTTCGTTTGCCTGTGCCACAAGGAAATCGTCCTCCATATCGGCGGGCATATACACCACTTCATCGGTGACCACGCCGCGCTCTTTATCCACCTTGCGGTAGGGCGCTTCAATGAAACCGTAACGGTTGATGCGGGCAAACGTCGCCATATAAGAGATCAGACCGATGTTCGGACCTTCGGGCGTTTCGATCGGGCACATACGGCCGTAGTGGCTGTAGTGCACGTCACGCACTTCGAAGCCGGCGCGGTCACGGGACAGACCGCCGGGGCCGAGTGCCGACAAACGGCGCTTGTGAGTCAACTCACCGAGCGGGTTGTTCTGATCCATAAACTGGGACAGCGGCGAAGAACCAAAGAATTCTTTGATAGCCGCCACCACGGGGCGGATGTTGATGAGCACCTGCGGGGTGATCACATCCATATCCTGCGCCTGCAGGGTCATACGCTCACGGATCACGCGCTCCATACGGGAGAAGCCGATACGGAACTGGTTCTGCAGCAACTCACCCACCGAACGAATACGACGGTTGCCCAAGTGGTCGATATCGTCGGTAGTACCGATATCGTGACCGAGGCAAAGCAGATAGTTGATGGAGGCGAAGATGTCGTCGCGGGTAATATGATTCGGGATCAAACCGGGAATGAGTTCTTCCTTGTTTTCCTCATTCTTCACGGTGTGGTCGTGTGCACGGGCAATGATCGCCTCGCGCAACGACGCTTCATCGCCGTTCTGCTCGAGCAGTTCGTTCAACACGCGGATCCACACGCGCTCACCGATCCCCGCTTCTTCGAGGAACTTCTCGTCGATGGTGGTGTATTCCGCAGGGATAAACGCACGGATATCCACCGTACCGTTGCCGAGGATCTTGACCTCGCGCGCCTCACCGTGCTCTTCCACCGTGACGTACACTTCCAGCAGACCGGTATTATCGATCTCCTGTGCACGGGCGCGGGTCATAACCTCACCCGGCTCCGCCAAGATCTCGCCGGTTGCGGGGTGCACGACGGGACGGCTGATGGTGCAACCTTCCAAACGGCCTGCCAGACCGAGTTTCTTATTGTATTTATACCGTCCGACACGGGACAAGTCGTAACGGCGCGCATCGAAGAACAAGCCTTCCAGATGCTGTTTCGAGTTTTCCACCGTCAACGGCTCACCGGGGCGCAGTTTGCGATACACCTCAAGCAGAGCGTCGGTGGTGTTCTTGGTCGGGTCCTTTTCGATGGTGGCGTGCATACGCTCGTCCTCACCGAGCAACTCGATCAATTCCGCATCCGAGCCGAGGCCGAGCGCACGCGCCAGCACCGTCACGGGGATCTTGCGGTTCTTATCGATGCGGACGTAGCACACGTCCTGCGAATCGGTTTCATACTCCAACCACGCACCGCGGTTCGGGATGACCGTCGTGCTGTACAGTTTTTTACCGGTGGAGTCATACTCCAAGCCGTAGTACACACCGGGCGAACGGACGAGCTGGGACACGATGACGCGCTCAGCACCGTTGATAACGAAAGTGCCGCTTTCGGTCATGAGCGGGAAATCGCCCATAAACACTTCCGACTCCTTGATCTCGCCGGTCTCTTTGTTGATCAGGCGGGCACGGACGCGCAGGGGGGCGGCATAGGTCACGTCACGCTCCTTGCACTCCTCCACCGTATATTTCGGGGTGTCGTCCAAACGGTAATCCAAAAACTCCAAGATCAGATTACCGGTGTAGTCCTCGATCGCGGGGGAATCGGCAAAAACTTCCTTTAATCCCTCGTCCAAGAACCATTGATACGAATTCTTCTGGATCTCAATAAGATTGGGCATTTCGAGCACTTCGTTAATTTTACCGAAGCTCGTTCGCTCTGTGCGGCCCAACTTCACCTGCTTGGTTTGCACGGTCGATCACTCCTTCTTTTCACGTACCCGCACCGCCGTCCCGTCAGCGGTGCAGGAGAATTCCGTCATTTTGCCGAAAGGGGTTGCAATTTGCGCCGAAATGTGCTATACTGTAGGCGCAGTTTCCCCCTCCCGCAAGATTGTGCAGTTTAATATCATATACTATTTTTGTAAAAAAGTCAATTCCCTAACGGAAATTGATTATTTTTTTTGCAATTTTTTCCCATTTGCCCAATATGAAGAAGAAAAAAACACCCACCCTCCGTCAAAACGAACAGAGGGTGGGTGGATTTTTCAAGACGGAACGCTTGGCTCCGTGGTAGAATTACGCAAAAACGACCGTGTCGGCAACCGTTTCGTCCACCGTCACGCCGTAGGCGGCCTTGTAGGTGTCGGACGTCGCCTGATAACTTTCGCTTTCAATCGTCTGCTTTGCCGTGAGGTACCAGCGGTCATAGGACTTGACGAAATACATCACGTGATAACCGTAATCGGTCTTTACGATACCGGTGTCCCCCGTCTTACGCGTGGTATCGAAACACCAGTCGTTGAAGGTCTGCACCATCTGGCCTTGGGTCACGCCCTCGTACAAGCCGCCTTTATCCGCGTTAGAATCCTCGGTGAACTCCTTCGCCAATGCACCGAACGATTCGGCGGTCGCCTCGCCGTCCTGCCACGTTTTCAGCACTTCTTCCGCCTTGGCCTTGGCGGCCTCATCGCTCTCATACGTTTCCTCGGTGAACAGAATGTGGCGCACATCCACTACCGGCTCACTGTCACGCGAAGCGGCTGTGCGGCACAGATACACCGCAAGCGATCGGCTCTCCGCCCGTTCGACCAGTTTGGTATCCCCCGCCTTGGTATCGGCGGCAAACAGCCAATCGCTGAATCCGTCGTCCTCTCGGTAAGCGTAGTCATTACGCAGATAGTTGGAGGCAAACTGCGCTTCCAACGTTTCGGCGTTGGCATACACGCCGCGGGCAAGCAATTCGGCCTTGGCGGTAGCAATAAACTCCTCTTCAGTGCTGTTCAGCAACCTATCGGCCATTGCACGGGCGGCCGCCTCATCGGCATAGTACGCCCCCGTACCGTAGGGGATATTATAATAGGTATAATCCGCGCGAAGCAGGGTCTTGTTGTTCTTGTCCGCCCACGCGTTGATGTTTTCCTCGGTAGCCACGTTGGCCGCCCGCACCTTTTCTTCCTGCAGGACCGCCATATAGTAAAGTTCCAAACAGGCTTGCACGTCATCCAGCGTCAGGTCCTCACCGAAGTTTTCGGGTTTGGTGGCATCCAGCGTTTCTTTCATCAGGTCTTTGTATTCCTGTGTCAACTCCACACCGTCCGCACGTGCCTGCTCCGCAAAACTGAGCATCCACGTCACCGTGTCTTTCGTGGTATCCACAAAGTAGTCGTGCCACGTGATACTGTCGTCATACGCACACGGCTGCAGGCTCAGATCCTTCGAGGTATCCAGCCCGAGATCCTCCAACTGATCCTCGTAATTCGAGCAGTAATTCATATAGGTCGAAGCGGTGAAATAGGTCATCATCGCCTTGGTGACCTTATAGTTCTTCGATTTTGCGGCAATCGTGTGATGGATCTGATAATCGTTGCTGTTGATGCGCTTGTTGTTCCAAATGCCGAAGATCGCACCGCCCAAGATCGCCACCGCCGCCACCGCCGACACCACACCGACAATGACGTTGCGCTTATGTTCCTTGCGACGGGCCGCCTCCAGCCGTTCCGCCTCCGCGCGGCGGTTCTCCGCCGATTCGCGTTTACGTGTACCCTTACCCATAGTGTATATTCCTTTCTGTGCCTTTTTAAATTACGTGATTAAGTATACAACATAATTTCATTTTTTGCAATTGCTTTTTTGTAAACAAAATGATATACTGACTTTTATGATAGGAACAAGGAGGTTTCTGATATGAGTGTTCGTGTGGAACCGTTCGGCACCCTGCCGAGCGGCGAGAGTGTGGATAGATATATTTTGGAAGGTGCGGGCGGTATGACCGCCGCCCTGCTCACCTACGGTGCGACGATACAACAACTGGTGTTTCAAGGGCACGACACGGTGTGCGGTTACGACACCTTGGAGGGGTATCTTCAAAACGACGGATACCAAGGCGCCACCATCGGGCGGTACGGCAACCGCATCGCGAACGGGCGCTTCTCGCTGGACGGCGAGGAATACACTCTACCGTGCAACGAACGCAGTGTCAACCATCTGCACGGCGGCAACGTCGGGTTTGACAAACGGGTGTGGCACGCCGCCGTTTTGAGCAAGGGCGGCGAACCCGCAGTGCGGTTTTCCCGCCTTTCGCCGAGCGGTGAGGAAGGGTATCCCGCCAACCTTTTGGTGTCGGTCACCTTCACGGTAACCGCCAAAAACGCCCTGCGTATCGAGTACGATGCCAAGGCCGATGCCCCCACCGTGGTGAATCTCACCAACCATTCCTATTTCCGTTTGGATAACAGCGGCACGGTCGCCGATACCATCCTGTGGATCGACGGCGATTCCATCAACGCCGTGGACGAAAACTTGATTCCCACGGGCGTGTGGATGGACGTGGGCGGCACCGCTTTTGATTTCCGCGAGGCGAAACCCATCGGGCGGGATATCGACGACAGTCACGAGCAGTTGGCACTCGGCGGCGGGTATGACCACAACTATCTCTTAAACGGTGAGGGGTTCCGCCGCGTGATGACCGCCTGTTCGGTGGAAAGCGGCATTCGCCTTTCCTGCTTTACCGATCAACCCGCGGCACAACTTTACACCGGCAACGTGATGTACGGTGCTATCGGCAAAGGGGGCGTTCCGCTCGCCCGCCGCAGTGCGTTCTGTTTTGAAACGCAACACTGCCCCGATTCCCCCAATCACCCCGCGTTCCCCTCCACCCGCGTGGATGCAGGGGAAGATTACCGCACCGTAACCGAATACCGTCTTGAAATGATGGAAGAATAAGTAATAAAAAACGATGGATACCGTGGCTCACGGTATCCATCGTTTTTTTGTTTTCTCACACCCATCCGGGAACGAAATACGACTGTGGTTTCTCCACGAGGAAAGGTGTCGTTGACTGTCCGCGATCCGAGCTTTGAACACTCAACTCGGAAAATACACCTTGCTTTTCTGCGGAAGGAATACGCCGCGCTTACCCGCGGCGTATTGGAAATTCTCGGCATTCGCGATCTCGTCGCACTGGATGACGTGGAAAAATCCACTTGACATTTTAAAACGGAATGGTATAATAATATCTGTAAAATCGTTGATAGGGACGGGCGTTGACCGTTCACCTCACCCGCAGAGAGTGCCGCCATCGGCTGAAAACGGCACACGAGGCAGAGGCAATCTTCCCCACCACCCTTGAGAGCGCACTTGAAATCCCCAGTAGAGTGCGACGGTCGGCACCGTTATCGGCCGCTTGAGGACAGCACCTGCTGTTGAATCAAGGGTGGAACCACGCAGTAAATTTTACCGCGTCCCTTTTGGGACGCGGTTTATTTTTTCTTTATTTTTACTAAGGAGTGGCTTTGTATGTTGAACATTACGTTAAAAGGCGGCGACGTCAAACAGGTGGAGCACGGCACCACCATCGATGCGTTGTGCCGCGAGATCTCGATGGGGTTGTATCGCAACGCCTGTGCCGCCCGCTTGAACGGTGCGGTGGTCGATCTGCGTACCGCGCTTACCGCGGATGCCCAGTTGGAGATCCTCACCTTTGCCGATCCCGACGGTGCACGCGCGTATCGCCACACCGCCTCCCACATTTTGGCACAAGCGGTGCGCCGCCTGTTCCCCGAGGTGAAACTCGCCATCGGCCCCGCGGTGGATAACGGCTTTTATTACGACTTCGACCGCGATGTCGCCTTCACCCCCGACGATCTTGCAAAGATCGAGAACGAAATGCGCGCTATTATGAAAGAGGCGCTGCCGATCGAAGCGTTTGAACTGCCGCCGGATGAAGCACGCGCACGGATGGCAGACGAACCCTATAAACTGGAATTGATGGAAGAACACGCCGACAAAGGCGAGACCATCAAGTTTTATCGTCAAGGCGATTTCACCGACCTGTGCGCCGGCCCGCACCTGCCCGACACGGGGTGTGTCAAGGCCGTGAAACTCACCTCCTGCACCGGTGCATACTGGCGCGGCAACGAAAAGAACAAGATGTTGCAACGTATCTACGGCACGGCGTTCCCGAAAAAGAGCGAACTCGAAGCGTATCTTTTGCAGGTGGAAGAGGCGAAGAAACGCGACCACAACAAACTCGGCCGTGAATTGGAACTGTTCACCACCTCCGAGATCATCGGTCAGGGCTTGCCGATCATGCTGCCGAAGGGTGCACGCATCATCCAGTTGCTGCAGCGCTTTGTGGAGGACGAGGAACAGCGCCGCGGCTGGCAGTTGACCAAGACCCCGCTGATGGCCAAGAGCGATCTTTATAAAGTATCGGGTCACTGGGATCACTACCGTGACGGTATGTTCGTGATGGGCGATCCCGATTCGGAGGACGAAGTGTTTGCACTGCGCCCGATGACCTGCCCGTTCCAGTATCAAGCATACTTAAACCGCGCCCGTTCCTATCGTGATCTGCCGTTGCGCTACAACGAAACGTCCACCCTGTTCCGCAACGAGGCGAGCGGCGAGATGCACGGCCTTATCCGTGTGCGCCAGTTCACCATTTCGGAAGGCCACTTGATGTGTCTGCCCGAGCAGTTGGAAGACGAGTTCAAGAACTGTCTTGATCTGTGCATTTACATGCTCAAGACTCTCGGCCTGTATGAGGACGTGACCTACCGTTTCTCCCAGTGGGATCCCGACAACCGTGAGAAGTACATCGGCACGGCAGAGCAGTGGGACGAAGCGCAGGGCGTGATGAAGACCATTTTGGACGATCTCGGCATTGATTACAAGATCGGTATCGGTGAAGCGGCGTTCTACGGCCCGAAACTGGATATTCAGATCAAGAACGTCCACGGCAAGGAAGATACCCTCATCACCATCCAGATCGACCAAATGCTGGCGGAAAAATTCGGCATGGAATACACCGACCGCGACGGCAGCAAGAAGAACCCCTATATCATCCACCGCACCTCCATCGGCTGTTACGAGCGCACCCTCGCCCTGCTGATCGAAAAGTACGCCGGTGCGTTCCCGATGTGGCTGGCACCCGAACAGGTGCGTGTGATGCCGATCACCGACCGTCAGGGCGATTACGCCAAGGCAGTGGCGGATAAACTGGCGGCGGCCGGCCTGCGCGTGGAGACCGATTTCCGCAATGAGAAGATCGGTTACAAGATCCGCGAAGCACAGATGCAGAAAGTGCCTTACGTGCTGGTCATCGGCGACAAGGAAATTGAAAACAACGCCGTGGCGGTGCGTGCACGCGGCGGTGTGGACCTCGGTGCCATGGCGGTGGAAGACTTCCTCGCCCGCGCACTGAAGGAAGTGGAAGATAAGGTTATCGGGTGATGAGGTGTCGGCGGCAAGGCCGCCCAATCGTTTTCAACACATATTGTTACGCAAAAAACCGCTTCTCCTCACGGAAAAGCGGTTTTTTATGTTCTTTAGTTCACATCCGGCACCAACGGGCCTGCGAGTTCTTTCAAATAGAACAGTTTCCCCGGCAAGGTGGGCATATAGGACGAGGTCACCCACGGGTCGGGGCCGTAGTGCAGGGTGGTGAGGAAACTCATTCCCTGCCAACCCATACCGCGCCCGAGCGCGCCGTCCGCTCCGCCGATGATACGGTCGGCCTGCAACAAGAGCGCAGGGCCCACCGTGTTGGCGCAACACGGCACCAAGGTGGTGCGACTTTTAAAACTGGTGAGCGCGTTTTGCTCGATGGTGAGCGGATGCAGTTTCGCGCCGATGCGGTAAGGCTCTGCGCGCCACGCCGCCTCACTCTCATATTCACCCGCAAACTGCGGTTCCCAAAATGCTATGTGGCACATACGCCCGATGCCGAAGACCAACACCAGTTTCGCACCCTGCGCTTTCAGCGCGGCGATCTTTGCAGGATAAGTCGGCAGATTCTCACGGGTGGCAAAATTGCGTTGAGATTCCGGCACGGTCAACTCACCGAGCGGCTCAAAAAACGCCGTTCGCATAGTACACTCAAATGAGGCGGGATCGTCCGCCGCAAGGGTATTCCCCTCAGCATCCGCCCACTCGTCCATATTGAAGGTGGTCACGTGATCGCAGGAAATGCCCCACTCCGTGAGGAAATACACCGCCCAGCGGTACATCCCCATCGGGCCCACGGGAATGATCATCGCAAGTTTTTCCCCGTTCTCGCGTGCTTTCTTGATGGTAAGCGCGATCTCGTGACCCATCATCACGTCAAATTCCGCCACATTGTCACATGCCACAGGGGTGAACTCGGGATGCCAAAACGCTTCACGCTCCACCCCTTTTTCACAGCACGCATCCATTTTGGCCATATCCCATCCCGCGGGATAAAAGCCTTCGAGCAACGAACCTTTTACGGTAGACAAAAAATCCATATTTTTTCCTCCTTAAGCAGAGGAGTCACATCCGAACCCGATTTTAACGGGCCGATTTTCCCCTCGGCTTTGTCAAAATACTCGTAAATCCGCAAGGATTTACTGCGTTTTTTCCTTGCCGATGTAAAAATCGGCTCCGTTCAAATTCTTCGACCTAAAACGAGTAGAATTTCGTGCGATTTTTGGTGCGGAGAAGGTGGCGAGGCTGTCGCCTGCCACCGCCGACAAGCCGAAAAGCGTCGGAATTATACCGGTTTAGGCGTGTTCGGATGTGCCTTCTCTGCTTACGGCAACATTCTTTTGGTCGTGAGTTTCGGCCACGCAAGGCACGGAGTAAACGCTTCGGCATACCCCACTCCGCATTGCAACCCACGAAAACGGGCGCAGGTCTTCACGAACTCCGCAAAATCAATGTGATCGTGTTCCCGCATCCACGTCATCTGGCTTTCGTGACATTCCAGCATTTCCAATTTCAAATCGATGGTATCGGTAATGTCCACATACTCGGTCGGCTGAAAATTCACCCCCGCCAAGGTATCCATATAGTAAAGTGGGGTGACAGGTGCCGCCGCGTATTCCCCGCTCGGGTAATGCGGCACGCTCGCGGCGAACGAAGCGTCGAACACCAACTGACTCACCGCCGTGTGATCGGGCATATAGTCATTCGGGCTGTGGGTGATGATGACATCGGGCATCACCTGCCGAATCACCCCCACCACACGGTCGCGCTGTTCCTTGTTCGGGTATACCATCAGATCTCCCACGTCGCAGGTAATAACCTCGATCCCCGCGAGCGCACCCGCATTTTGCGCCTCACTGCGGCGCATCACGCGCAATTCGTCCGGTGCGATCACGGCATGCCCCAAATTACCGTTTGCCACGTGGCACACCGTTACGCGATGCCCGAGTTTCACGTATTTTGCCAGCGTTCCGGCACAGGCCACTTCAATGTCATCGGGATGACAACCGATCGCCAACACATTCATTATCATATCCTCCTTTTTCACTCTTGTTTTTATGTTCAGTATATGGTATAATGGCTTTAAAGTCTTTATCTTATAATATTGTGTTTTTAACACATCGTAAACGGAGGTGTGGTATGGACTTTCCGCACATTCCCATTCCGAGTGAGATCACCATCACGGGATTTCACTCTATCTACTATTTTGAGTTCGGGCGCACCTTCTATCATCCGCCCGAGCAGCATGATTTTTGGGAACTGGTATACGTGGATGACGGCTGTATCCACGCCATAACCGACGGTATCGGTTGCTCACTTTCGGCAGGGCAGATCATTTTTCACCGTCCGAATGAAGCGCACGCCCACATTGCCAATCAACGTGACACCAGCAATATGGTGGTGGTAAGTTTTGCCGCCGAGGGCGAACTTCTTTCTTTCTTCGACCGCAAGATCTTTACCCTCTCCCCACCCTCCAAAAAGATCCTTTCCCTGTTCTTGGCAGAGGCAACGAATGCACTGGGGACGTTACCGCACGATTTTGAAAACCGCACGCCGCTCGATTTTTCACGCGCTCCGCGCGGGTCGTTGCAACTGCTGCAGTGTTATTTGACAGAATTTTTATTTTCACTGTTGCGCGCCAACGAAGCCAGTATATCCCCTGTGGAGCAAACGGCCGACACCCGCCGTATGGCAGAAAACTCGCTGGCGACCGCCGTGGTGCAGTTTATCGAAGCCCACCTGCAAGAGGCCCCCTCACTGCCGCGGTTGTGCACACATTTCTCGGTCAGCCGTGCGTTGCTGTGCCGCATTTTTCGGGAATCGGTGGGGCAAAGCCCCGTGGACTATTGGATACACCGGAAAATGAAAGAGGCACGCCGCTTGATTCGGGAAGGGCAATACAACATCACCCAGATCGCGGAGTTGTTGGGCTATACCGGTATTCACCATTTCACCCGTATGTTCAAACGGGTAACGGGGCAATCCCCCACCGCCTATCGCCGCTCGGTGCGGTAATATTATCACAGACAATACAGGAGAAACGTATATGACAGCGAAACATCAAAAACCGATCACATTTTCGTGGAAGATCGCTCTCGTAGTACTGATTGCCGTTTTGCTTCTCGTGGCAGTCGGCGTCGGCATTTGGCTGTGGCGCGGCAACTCTACCCCCGCCGACGATACAGCCGCCACCACGACCGCCGCGGCCGTGACGACCAGCACAACGGCAACGACCACCGTGGCGACCACCACGACGACCGAAACGACCGCCACAACCACCACGACCACCGCAA
>SVPM01000042.1 GCA_015065865.1 Oscillospiraceae bacterium
CCCGTGGAACTGGCGAAATATTACAGCGACAACGGGGCGGATGAACTCGTATTTTACGACATCACCGCTTCGTCGGAAGGGCGGCGACTGTTCACCGACATTTTGTGTGAAGTCGCACGCACCATCTTCATCCCGCTCACGGTGGGCGGCGGCATCAACACCACGGCGGATTTTGACCGTGTGCTGAAATGCGGTGCCGACAAGGTGAGTGTCAATTCGGGCGCTATTCGCAACCCCGATCTTATCCGCGAAGCCGCCAAACTCTACGGCGACCAATGCGTGGTACTGTCGGTGGATATCAAACGGGTAGACGGCGTGTTTCGCGTGTTCGCCAAAGGCGGCCGCGAAAACACGGGCATGGAAGCCATCGACTGGATCCGCCGTTCGGTGGATGCGGGTGCGGGCGAAGTGGTGGTCAACTCCATCGACACCGACGGTGTGAAAAACGGCTTTGATCTCCCGATGTTGGATGCCGTGTGCCGTGCCGTATCGGTGCCGGTCATCGCCTCGGGCGGTGCGGGAAACAAACAGCATTTCACCGATCTGTTCCGCGCACTGCCGAAAGTGGATGCGGGGCTGGCCGCCTCCATCTTCCACTTCCGCGAAGTATCTATTCCCGATTTGAAACAAGAATTGAAACAAAACGGTATTCCCGTGAGATTATAAGGAGTCTGCTATGCTGAACTTGGATGAATTGAAATTTGACAAAAAAGGGCTTATTCCCGCCGTCGTGCTGGATGCCAAGACCCGCCGCCTGCTCACCTTAGCGTATATGAACCGTGAGAGTTTGCAGATCTCGATGGAAAAGGGGCTGACCTGTTTTTACAGCCGTTCGCGCGAGCAACTGTGGCTGAAAGGCGAGACCAGCGGTAACTATCAACACATTGTGTCCATCACCGCCGATTGCGACAAGGATGCACTCGAGATCTTGGTGGAAAAAGACGGCCCCGCCTGCCACACGGGTGCGGACTCCTGCTTCCACACCCCCGTTTGGGAAAGCGAAGACCGTCACGCCTTCTCGCTCGAGCAGTTAATGACCTTGATCGAAGGCCGCAAGACCGAGAAAAAAGAGGGTTCCTACACCACTTATCTGTTTGAAAAAGGTATCGACAAGATCCTCAAAAAAGTGGGCGAAGAATGCACCGAAGTCATCATTGCAGGCAAAGCGGACGACAAAAAAGAAACCGTTTATGAGATTGCCGACCTCACCTATCACGTGATGGTGCTGATGATCGAAATGGGCATCTCGCTCGAAGATATTCACGACGAACTTGCCGGTCGTCACGTTATTGACCACAAGGTAAAACAGGAGAAGATGACGGAATGATACGCGGTGATTTTCACACCCACACCACCCACTGCGACGGCAAAAACACCCCGCGTGAAATGGCGGAAGCGGCTTTGGCGCGCGGTATGACCCACTTGGGGTTTTCGGCACATTCGCCGATGGCGTTTTCCGAAACCTATACGCTCGAAGATGTCGCCCGTTATTACGATGAGGTCCGTGCTCTGCAAGCAGAGTACCGCGACCGCATCACCATCTACTGCGGGATCGAAAAAGACCTCTATTCCCCCATGGACACCTCTGCCTACGATTACGTCATCGGCTCGGTGCACTATGTAATAAAAAACGGGGAGTATCTGGTGCTGGACTATTCCAAAAACCGCTTGCGTGAGGGCGTAGAGCGCCTTTTCGGCGGGGATTGGTACACACTGGCCGAGGCGTATTTTGCCGCCGTGGCAGAACTCGGCCAAATGCAACCGGCCATCATCGGGCACTTGGATCTTATCACCAAATACAACGAAGGCGGTTGCCTGTTCGATGAAACCCATCCGCGTTACCTAGCGGCCGCCAAAGCAGCCATTGAAGCGTTGATTCCTTATGGTATCCCGTTTGAGATCAACACCGGCGCCATCTTTCGCGGCTACCGCACCGCCCCCTATCCCGCCCCGCATCTGTTACGGCATATCGCCGCCTGCGGCGGCAGTGCCGTTTTATCGGGCGACGTGCACGCGGCAGACGGGCTGGAACTGCGGTTCGACGAATGCCGCGCTCTCGCCGCCGCCTGCGGCTGCCCGCTCGTAGATCTGCCAAAAGGATTGGAATAACAACTTGTGACGATTGCGTTTGTATCGCCTAAAGAAAACGGGGAACGTTTATGATCGTATTTGATCGGTTAGGCTGAGGAGACGCACCTTGGAGGAACGCGGCATTTCCACCTATGCCTTACGCGAGCGTTGCGCCATCAAACTGTGTGCGGCATTGAACTGCGATTAGAAGATATTGCCGAGTTTCGAGAAGACTAAACAACAAGGGAGGCGACCGCAGGTCGTCTCCCTTGTGCTGTTTATATCATATCGCCTCGGTGAAAAACGGCTCGTTTGCCCTCTCCACGGTCACGGCGGTATCCCCCGTGACCGCACCTGCGGTCCACACCCGCACCCGTGGGTCAGTGGTTTTTACGTTGTTCCATTCAATACGCTCAAAATGTGCCGCCTGCATCAGCGGAACACCCTCCGCCATCTCGATATCGGCACCGTCGAACACCGCTGTCACGGGGCATTCCGGCGCACCGTATAACGTCAGCGGCATACGGATGCCGCTTGCTTTCAAATTGCGGAAGGTGATATCCGACAACGGGCGATTCTTTTGATACGTTTCATTACCCGAATAGTTATAGTGTAGCAGGCGGTCCACGTTTTCCACCCTGCAATCCTCCACCAAAAACTCACCCGGCAACTCGCGCACCATGCGCGAATCGTCTGCAAAATAGGTAAAGGCGCTGAGCATATTCTTGCGGTGGTGCGCGGCAGGGAGTGCCGCCGCACCTTGCTGTTTTTCCTCCTCGGTAAGTGAGAAACGATGCATAAACTCCGCGGGACCGAACAAGCGGCAACGGCGCACCGTCACCCGCGTGCCGCCAAAGCGAAACCCACTGCACGCGGTATTGATCTCGCAATCTTCCACCAACACGTCGGTGTTATCAAACCCTGCCACCGCATCGTCGCCCGTGTGGAACACGCAGTTTTTCACCGTCACACGGTCACACGAACGAAAATGCACCCCATCGTGTCCGCCCATCACGCGGATGTGTTCCGCCGTAATGTCGCGGCAATGGAAAATACAGTGCGCCCAGTTGGCACTATGCACAACGGTATACCCTTTCAGCGTGATTCCCGTGCACTCCTCAAACCCCACGGCGTGCGGGCCGCGAAAGCCTTCCTCCCCGTGCGGGTCGTAGCAATCCGCTCCATCGATCACGGCGTTTTCCTCGCCGATCACGGCGATATCCTCCGCGCGAAATGCACGGATCAAGGAATTGCGCCACCGCGCACACACGTAGTTGAAGGTAAACGGATCTTTCGCCGTCACGGCACTCTCCAGTTTGGCCTTTTCCGCATCCAGCGGCTCCACCGCATCCTCCAACCAGTGGGTGTAATCCTCCGCATCGCGACTGCCAAGTAAACACGCATCTTTTAAAAGGTGCAAGGTCACGTGGCTACGCAACCGCACCGTTGCGGTCATAAATGTGCCCGCCGGCACCGTCACTTCACCGCCGCCCGCTTTAAAGCACGCATCGATCGCCGCTTGAATGGCGGCGGTGCACAGCGTTCCGTCTGTCCGTGCGCCGAAATCCGTAATACAAAAAGTGTTCACTTGTTACACTCTCCTATTCTGCTTTCGGCAAACTCCAATGATACCGCGCCGCAAGCAAGCGGAGCAGCACCACCACGGCGGCGCCGCATACCATTGCCCACATCTCGCCGAGCAATGGCCAACAGGTAACACACAAAACCGCCCCAATGAGCGATGCCGTAGCATAAAAATGCTTCACAAAAATGTACGGCGTATTCCCCGCCAGCACGTCACGCATCACACCGCCGCCGATACCGGTGACCACACCCACAAAAATGAGCAAAAACAGCGAGAACCCGTGCGACACGCCGTAGGCGGTGCGAATGCCCACCACCGTGAACACACCGAGCCCCAGCGAATCCATCACCAACAGCACCATTTCATATGAACGGTGATGACGGTCAAACAAGCGGCGCACGGCAGGAAAAAACACCACTACCGCCGTGGCAACCGCTACCAAAGCGTACAACGGGTTTTGAAAGGTGGCGGGCGGCGTTTGCCCCAACACCAAATCGCGGATCACACCGCCGCCCACGGCAGTGGTAAGCCCCAAGATGACCACACCGAAAATATCCATCTTCTTTTGCAAGGCAGTAACCGCACCCGAAATAGCAAACGAGATCGTACCGATAATTTCAAAAATCAACAAGACCGTTCCCGACATATTCTCACCTCTTTTCTACTATACCAAATACACATGTAAAATACAAGAGGGGGAATCACGAATTGTGATTCCCCCCGAGCGTTTATTCTGTTACACCCACGCCGTTCAACCACGCCAGCGGGTCAACCGTTTCGCCCTTTACCTGCACCTCAAAGTGCAGGCACGGGCCGGTGACTTTACCCGTCATCCCTGCTGCGGCAATCGTCTGTCCCGCCGTGACCGTATCACCGAGAGCCACCGCCACACTGTCCAAATGGGCATACAGCGTTTGCACACCGTTTCCGTGCTCGATCACCACCGTCACGCCGTAACCGCCGTTGTAGCCACGCCCTTCACACACCGCTACCCGACCGCTGCCCGTCGCAACCACAGGGTCTCCCACCGCCGCCGCAATATCGATACCGCGGTGCAAATCCCCCCAACGATACCCATAGGAAGAAGAAATGTCGCGTGTCGTCGGTGCCGGCCAACACCATGCGGATGTCGGTACCGCGCTCTCCGCCGTGACGGCAGACGGCGAAGACTCACTCTCTACCGTAACGGTAGGCGACGGCGGCAATGTCGGCCGCGGTATTTCACGCGGCGCTTTATCCAGCCCCGCATATACGCCGCCCGCGCACAACGCCCCCACCAGCAACACCGTGGCCATAACGACGGCACATACCGTGGCCGCACGCCGCGGACGATGTTCGCTCACGGTACGAAACCGCGCCTTGACACGCCGCAGACTTTCTGCCATAGCCGTGGTAAGCGGTGTCGTTCGCGACTCACACAGCAGCGAGAGCACCGTGCCGAGATACGCCGCCGTATCGCCGCCGCACTGCGCGACCGCCGCGGTATCGCACGACGTTTCACACACCGTTGCCACACGGTTGACCGCCAGATATGCCACGGGATTGAACCAATGCACACACCGCACCGCCAAACACAGCCTCTTAACCCACAGATCGCCGCGGTGCAGGTGTGTCGTTTCGTGTGCCAAAATATGCCGTAATTGCTGCTCATCAAACGAGCGATCGGGCAAATACAACGTGGGGCGAAACACCCCTAAAAGCAACGGAGAGGTCACCGAGGCACCCACGCGAACCCGCACCCGCCGTTTGGTATATTCCGCAAGCAGCGGGCACGCCGCCGCATGAGTCGTGCGGCGCAAGCGTCGTACCGCCACCGCGTAGCTCACGGTGTAATACGCCAACAAACACAGTGCCACCGCAAACCAGACGAGTGCCGCCACATCCCCCCACGCCAACTGCGGTACCGCCGCTGTCGGAGGCGGGAGCGGGCGCGTGGCTGTTTCGGTAATATACACCGTCACCGTTTGAAACGGGCGGATATCCACCGGCACCTGCTGCCGAAACCGCACGGGCAGTAAGAACAACGCACTTGTCGCCACCCACAGGCCGTATTGACACCGCAGGGACACCCGCCGCACACAGAATAACAACCCCCACAACAGTAAAGCCGCTACACTGCCTGCCGCACTCGCGATCACCATCGAACGCAAGACGGTATACAGCGCTGTCATCGGGCACTCCTTTCAAGGATCTCCCGCAATTCCCGTATATCCTTCTCTGAAAGGGTGGTGTCCTCAAACAAGGTTGCCGCAAGCGCCGTCACCGACCCGTGAAACAGCGAATGCACCAGCGCCCCCGTTTGTGCACGGCGATACTCCTCTGCGGTCAGCACAGGCGTGTAATAATACTGCGCCCCGCGCTTTTCGCAGGTAACAGCGCCCTTTTCCGCAAGGCGGGTCAAAAAAGTGGAAATGGTGGTGCGTTTCCATCCGCGCGCCTCCACCGCACGGTTGATGTCGGCGGTGGTCTGCGGCGCATCCGCCTGCCACAGCACCTGCATCACCGCCAACTCTGCCTCACCGATGTGGGGTACTTTCATAGCCATTCCTCCTCGTCTACGTTTGTAGTCTAACTATATTCTACGCGCGTAGTCGCGTTTTGTCAAGAGTTTTTTCACAAACTGTTTACGATAGACCCCCGTTTTCCCGTTGCAATCTCGTATATATTCGTGTATAATGAGAGCATAAGTAAAAAAGGAGTTGTCTTTTATGGACTTGTTTGTGGAACAATTAATTCGCGAAAAGCGCGGCGGGCGCTATTTCTTCGCGGTGTTTGGGCTGTCGGTGGCGGCGCTCGTGTTGCTGACCTTGGCGGTGATGATGGGCGGTATGCTGTTGGCGTTTGCCGTGGTGGGTATCGGTTACGGCTGGTACTGGTGCACCGCCATGCTCCTCACCGAATACGAATATTGCGTGACCAACGGTGATATCGATATCGACCGCATTCGCGGCAAGCGCCGCCGTTTGCGTCTGGTTTCGGTGCGCGGGGATAAGATCGAATCCCTTGCTCCCTACACCCCCGATTGCGACCTTTCTCGTTTTAACCGTGTGGTAAAATGTACCACAGGCGAAGCGGCTGACCTGTGGTATTTCACCTATCACAGCAAAAAGAACGGCCACACCGTCGTGGTGTTTCAACCCAACGCCCGTGTGCTCGCGGCACTGGTGGAAGGCCTTTCTCCCCTGCTTCGCCGTGAAGTGCAGAAAACGTGCGAATTCCCCGTAGAGGAGTGATCTGCGTGAAGGTTTTGTCGGTTGACAGTATGCGTAAATTGGAACAGGCCGCCGTTACGGGCGGCCTCTCTTTCCTGCGTTTGATGGAAAATGCGGGTAGTGCCGCCGCGCGTGTCATTCGCTCCAACTGGGCGATGGAAGGGCGGCGAGTCACCGTGTTGTGCGGCAACGGCAACAACGGCGGAGACGGTTTTGTTATCGCCCGCAAGTTGCTGGATGAAGGTGCCGCCGTCACGGTGGTGCTGATGAGCGGTGCTCCCATAACCGAGCAAGCGCGCGATATGCTGCAACGCTTAAAAGGTACGGCGGTCACGCTGTGCAATTTGGAAACCGAACCCTTTTTGGCCGCTGAGGCGGTGCGCTCGGCAGGCATGCTCGTGGATGCGGTGTTCGGCATCGGTTTTCACGGTGCCCTGCCGGATTATATGCGCCATCTGTTCCGTCTGGCGCGCGGTGTTGCCGCCCCCGTGGTGGCGGTGGATATTCCGAGCGGTCTGAACGCCGACACGGGCGAAGCGGATGGCGACACGCTTGCCGCCACCCTTACCGTGACTTTCTCGGCGCTGAAACCCGCCTTGATCGCCGCGGCCGCCGCCGCGTATTACGGGCGAGTGGAAGTGGTGTCTATCGGCATTGACGAAGAACTGGTGGACCGTTACAGCCACGGACAGATCACCGTATCGCACAGTATGGTGCAATCCCACTTTGCACCCCGTGCGGCGGATTCCCACAAGGGAACGTACGGACATCTGCTCGCCGTCACGGGCAGTGACGGTATGGCAGGGGCGGCGCGCCTTTGCGCCGAAGCGGCCTTGCGTTGCGGTGTGGGTCTGCTCACCGTGGCACTGCCCCGCAGTATCTACCCGATTTTTGCCGCCGCCTTACCCGAAGCGGTCTGCCTGCCGCTGGACAGTGCGGATGCCACTGCTCAAATGGCGGTACGGATAAAAGCAAAATCCGCTACCGCCGTGGTGCTTGGCCCCGGTCTTGGGCGCTCCCCCGCCGCCGAAGAGATGGTGTGGGACGTGCTGACCCACGGTGACACACCGCTGGTGTTGGATGCGGATGGTATAAATGCCGCGGCACTGCATATAGATAGATTGAAAACCATCCGACGGCCGTTGGTACTCACCCCGCACCCCGCCGAAATGGCGCGCCTCACAGGGCGCACGGTGGCGGATATTCAAGCCCACCGTGCCACCGTGGCGCGGGAATTTGCGGAAGAATACGGTGTCACCTTGGTGCTGAAAGGACACGAAACGGTCATCGCCTCCCCCCATCGCGCTCTGCTTTTGAACTCCACGGGAAATCCCGGTATGGCAACAGGCGGTAGCGGCGACGTGCTGGCCGGTATGCTCGGCGCGTTTATGGCACAGGGTATGGAACCGTGGGCGGCGGCGATGTGTGCGGTGTATCTGCACGGCGCGGCAGGCGACCGCGCGGCCGCGCGTCTTTCGCAACACGCGATGCTCCCGCGGGATATCATCGACGAGCTCGGCGGATTGTTTTTAGATCTTGAGAAACGAGTGTTGCCGCATGATCCGTCCGCTTCGTCTGTTCCCACTTCTGCTGTGCCTGCTGCTCACGGGGTGTAACACCGCCGCCGCTGTCGGTCAGCGCCCCATCGCCGTCGGCTTTTCCTGCACAGCGGCGGGCCGTTATCACGGCAACGAGGTAGCGGGAAAGGTCGAGCGAAGCTCGGCGGGCCTGCTCACACTCACGCTGACAAAACCCGACGAACTGAACGGTCTCACCATGACATGGGACGGGCAGACCGTCACCCTCGATATGCTGGGGCTAAAATGGTCGCTCTCCCCCGAAAAGGTGCCGTCGGCGGCGTTGGGTCGGCGACTGCTGCAAGCGCTGGATGCGGTGGTATACACCACGGCAGACGGCGTGCTCACCGAGGACGGGCGGCACAAAACCACAGGGGAATTGGAAGGCGGCATCACCTACACGCTGTATTCCGACCCCGAAACGGGCGCCCTGCTTTCGCTGGAGGTGCCAAAAGAGGAGTTGTATTTGACCTTTGCGGATTTCACCGCCGTATGATCGCGGCGCCTTTTTGAACGTTGTACGGGCAGGGAGTTTCGTTTGATACGAAGCCCCCTGCCCGTTCGTATTGTGACCTCCGAGTCGCCTTACGGCGCCTCACCGCCCCCTACACAGGGGAGGCCGGATTCGTAACCTTCACTTGTTACAGCGTGCTACGCACGATTACACGAAAAAACAAGGCGTGCAAACTGCACGCCTTGTTTTAATTTTCCTTATTAGGATACGGCCTTGTTCACCGGCACTTCCTCGGTGGTGGCGAGTTCGGGCTGGCCGCCCTCGGTCACGCCTTCCGAGCGAAGCACGTTGATGAACGTCTTCAAGAAAATTTTGATATCACCGAACAGGCTCATGTTCGCGGCGTATTCACCGTCGAGTTTCGCTTTCAAGCCGACACACACGTCGTCACGGCCGCTGATCTGTGCCAGACCCGTGAGACCGGGGCGCACGATACCGGCGCCGTTTTTGCGGCGAAGATCCAACAGTTCCGTTTCTTGCAACACCACGGGACGGGGGCCGACGAAACTCATATCGCCCTTCAAAATGTTCCACAACTGCGGCAGTTCATCCAGACTGGTCTTGCGGAGGAAACCGCCGATACGGGAAATGTAGGCGTTCGCATCGTTGAACAGATACGTCGGCATATTCGCGGGGGCGTTCACACTCATGGTGCGGAACTTATACACGCGGAAGGACTTACCTGCACGGCCCATACGCTCCTGCACGAAGAGGGGCGAACCGTGAGTATCCACCGCCGCCGCCACAGCGACAGCCGCCAACACGGGCATCAAAAGGAGCAACATCAAAAAAGAAACAACGATATCGAGCGCGCGCTTGCAAAACAGATATTCACGCGTGGGGCGCTTGGCGGGCACGTAGTAGTCATTCAAAACCAGTACCTTCTGCATCGGTATTCCTCCTTTACTGTTGATAAAGTCAATTCTATTCACAGCAGTTCCCTGCCTTCGAGTGAATTATACTATGTAAAAGAGTAAAAAGCAAGTTACAAAATTGTAACCTTTTCACCTTTTCCGTTCACCACAACTTGACCAAATATAAATGAACGTTTTTGTTCAAATTAAACAACAAAATGCCCGTTTTTTCGCGTTTTAAGCGGTTTCGCCGCGTCTTGCAAAACGAAAGATCACAAAAAGTAACGGTCGGTGTAACCTTTTCACCGACCGTTTATTATTATTACTTACCCGTGAGCAACGAGAGCGTTTCCGCGCGGGTGCGAACATCCAACCGCATAATACCGCGAAGTGCAGACGTTTGGGTGGTTGCCCCCGCGGCACGCACACCGCGCATGGTCATACACAGATGTTCCGCCTCAATGATGACCGCCACGCCGAGCGGCTGCAATTCTTTGTCCAAGAAATCCGCGATCTGCGCGGTGAGGCGTTCTTGCAACTGGGGACGGCGCGCAAAGCAATTCACCACACGTGCCAGTTTCGAAAGGCCGAGCACCCGTCCCTCGCGGGGGATATACGCAATATGCGCCACCCCCGTGAACGGAAGCAGATGATGCTCGCACATCGAGTAAAGCGGGATATCCCGCACCGTAACGAGTTCTTCATTTTCGCCCTCGTTAAAGATCTTCAAATGTTGTGTGGGATCTTCCGCCAATCCGCCGAAGATCTCCTCATACATCCGCGCCACGCGGGCAGGCGTTTCCACCAACCCTTCGCGATCAGGGTCCTCTCCAATGGCGGCGAGCAATTCTCGTACCGCCGCTTCAATACGCGCTCTATCCATCCTTCTCCTCCTACGGTTCACTCCGCTATCACGTCGTGTACGCCGACGATGTCGCCGTTTTGCAAAAACACGCGCGGCACGCGTTTACCGATCAAACACAACAGTTCATACGAAATGGTGCCGATCGTTGTCGCCAGTTCCTCCACCGGCAAACCTTCGCCAAACACCGTTACGGTATCCCCTGCCGTCACGCGGTCGATCCCGCTCACATCCAGCACCGTTTGATCCATACATACGCGGCCGACCACGGGTGCCCGTTTTCCCGCCACCAACATCGCGGCGCGGTTGGAAAAAAGGCGGGAGTACCCATCGGCATATCCGATCGGCACGGTGGCAAGTTGCATCGGTTGCGACGTTTTAAACGTGCGGCCGTAACTGACCGACTCGCCCGCTGCCACCGTTTTGACCTGCGAAACCACCGTCTTCAAACTGAGTGCGGGACGCAGATGGGGATCGACACTGCCGTCGGGCATACAACCGTACAAAATAATGCCGGGACGCACCATATCGAGGTGCATATCGGGATATCGCAAGGTCGCGGCACTGTTACAGCAGTGATGCAGTCGGAACCGCACCCCCGCCGCTGCCGCCTGTGCAACGTGCGCTTGAAACGCCGCAAACTGTGCGCGCACAAACGCCTCGTCCTCGGTATCGGCCGTAGCGAAATGGGTAAATATCCCCTCGGCCGTAAGGTGAGGCAACCGCGCCGCGGCAATAATATCTGCGGTATCGCGCATCCCTACACGCGCCATGCCCGTATCCACCTTCAAGTGCACCGTCAGTTGTACGCCGCACGCGGCGGCACGGGACGAAAGTGCTTCGGCGTGCTCCAAACTCACCACGGCGGTGGTAATATCGTGCGCGGCCAACGCCTCCACCGCTTCGGGCGGGGTGTAAGACAAAATGAGAATACGTTGCGAAAGCCCCATACGGCGCAGTTGCAGCGCTTCCTCCAAATTTGAAACGGCAAACCACTGCACACCGAGTTCATCGTAGAGTTTCGCAATATATTGCACGCAGTGGCCGTAAGCGTCCGCTTTGACCACCGCCATCAGGTGACAGGTATCCGCCAGTTGTCGGCGGATGTATTCATAATTATCCCGCACGGCATCCAGATCGATCTGTGCCCACGTGCGACGAAAGAACGGTTGCACCGCCGTCACTCCTTTTACAGATTCAAATACTCACGCAACGCCGCGGCGCGATCGGTTCGTTCCCACTGAACGTCCACGTCCTCGCGGCCGATGTGACCGTAAGCCGCCAGCGGACGGTACTGCGGACGGCGCAGTTGCAGTGTGTCGATGATCGCGGCGGGGCGGAAATCAAAAGTCGCTTCCACCGCTTCGGCGATACGGTCGTCCGAAAGCACGCCCGTACCCTTGGTGTCCACACGCACCGAAACGGGACGTGCCACACCGATGGCATACGCCACCTGCACTTCACAACGAGTGGCAAGGCCCGCCGCCACCACGTTCTTCGCCGCATAACGCGCCATATAGGTCGCCGAGCGGTCCACCTTTGTCGGGTCCTTACCCGAGAACGCGCCACCGCCGTGCGGCGCATAGCCGCCGTAGGTATCCACAATGATCTTACGACCGGTCAAGCCGCTGTCGCCGTGCGGCCCACCCACCACGAAACGGCCGGTGGGATTCACGAAGATCTTGGTGTTTTCGTCCATCAGTTCCGCAGGAATGATGGGGTTGATCACCTCGGCGATCAGGTCGGCACGGATCTGCTCAAGCGTCACGTCCTCGCTGTGCTGGGTGGACACCACCACCGTTTCCACACGCACGGGGGTAAGCCCGTCGTATTCCACCGTCACCTGCGTTTTGCCGTCGGGACGGAGATAGCCGAGTGTGCCATCCTTGCGAACCGCCGTCAAACGCTGTGCCAACTTGTGCGCCAACGAGATAGGCAACGGCATCAGTTCCGCCGTTTCATCACAGGCAAAACCAAACATCAAACCTTGGTCGCCCGCACCGATGCGGTCGTATTCTTCGTGGTCGCCCTCGCGGCTTTCCAGCGCCGCATTGACACCCATCGCAATATCGGGCGACTGCTCATCCAGCACCGAAAGCACCGCACACGTCTTGCCGTCAAACCCCTGCGAAGCATCGTTGTAACCGATATCCTGCACCACCGAACGGGCAATGGCGGGAATATCCACCGTGGCGGCGGTGGTGATCTCGCCCATCACGAGCACCATACCCGTGGTCGCCACCGTTTCACACGCCACGTGTGCCGCAGGGTCTTGCGCCAAAATGGCGTCCAACACCGCATCCGAGATCTGATCGCACACTTTATCGGGATGTCCCTCGGTGACCGATTCCGATGTAAAAAACGTTCTGTTCATACTTATGTTTCCTCCGCTTTGATATTCACTAAAAAACCGCCCGACCGAAAGGCCGAACGGTTTTACGTCGCTCATCTTTCGGTATTACCCGCAGGAATTGGCACCTTACCGCATGGCAGGTTGCCGGACATCACAGGGCCTGTTCCCTCCGTCGCTCTTGATAAGTCGGTATTCAGTTTTTTATTGCTAATACAGTATACGCGCTGAGGGCGGTTTTGTCAACCCCCAAAATTTGACAACGTTACGCCGCAGGAAGTTTGTCGATCTTCTGCACCGCGTATTGCAATATCAAACGCGCATCGGTGGAGTTGACAGCACCGCTGCCGTCCACGTCCGCCGCGCCGAGTTCCAACCCTTCGCCGTCGATCTTCTGCACCGCGTATTGCAGTGTCAGGCGCGCATCGGTGGAGTTAACGGCACCGTTGCCGTCCACGTCGCCCAACAGACCGGTTGCGGGAATCACCTCGCCGCCTTCAACATACGTTTTGCACGCAGTACACCACACACCGGCCGTATAGCCGTTTTGTGTCGCGGTAGCGGGGATCTCATCGCGCGGTTCGGTAGTCGGGTGATCACACGGTTTCGCGGTCAGCGAAAGCGAGAGCATCTCCAAGTTGGAGGGATGGTAGGTCGCATCGTGATACGGCGAATAATATTGAATTTCGCACTTGGTACCGTCCGCACTGAAACGGAGCAGACCGAGCATCGACAATGCCTGTCCCTCAAAATAGAGGAATCCGTTCGGATTCTCCAGATCCTGTGCATTCATCATCACCTGCGGCACAACATTACCCGCTTCGTTCTTATCCCAACGGGTGAGCACATGTCCGTCCGAGGTACCGTCGTGACCGCACAAAAGCATTTTTACGTTGTCGTTTTTCGCAATAAGGTGTGTCCAGATCGGTTCTTCCGAGCCGCCCGGCCACTTAGTGGAACCCGACGTCATCAACTGACCGATATATCCGCCCATCACGGCATCCGATTTGGTATACGGCATCCAATGGGTGGAATAACGGCCGTTATCTCCGCCGATATAGGCGTGGGTAGTCACGATAACGTTGTCGTCGGGATACTGTGCCAAAATTTCATTTGCCCAGTTGATCACGCTCACACGGGGGTGATACTCCAGCTGCAGGATCATCCAACGCACACCGCTCACACCGAAACGAAAATACGAGTTTTCCGCGCCTTGATATTTGCCGTTTTCATCTGCCGTCACACCGTAAATGTTGTAATCGTCCGCAAAGGAACCGCAATAGGTGTCTTTCGCGGCGGTGGACTGAATGTAGTTTTTACCGAAAAATAAATTGTATTTTTTGGTATTGCGTTCGGTATAATCGGGATTGTCCGTCGGCGTACAACTGCCGGGATAGTCGTGGTTGCCGGTCATATTGCTCCACGACACCTTGTTTGTGAACAGATCCCAACCCGCTTTAATGCGTTGCCACTGCGCGGTATCGTCGGTCCACGTGTTGTCGCCTGCACCGATCACGTGCACGATATTTTCCTTTTCCACATTATCCGCGATCCACTGTGCGGCGGCCATCCACTCTTCGGTGAACACACCGGTACACAGCTCTTGCGTATCAGGGATGAATACCATCGTGTAATAATCTTCGCCGACCGTGTCGGTGGGGACGGTATAATCCACCCAATCATCCGCGCGGGAACCGCCGAACGTTGCGTGATTTCCAAACCGCGAACCGTCTTTCTGCACAGCCAACACGTAATTCGCCGTACCCACCAAATACCAACTGCCGAGCAAGCCTTGCTCATCGGCGGCCAGTCCGTTTTGGCGGTTGCTGGTCTTCACCACACGGCTATCGCGAATTTCCTTTTCGGTACGCACGTCGCTCCACACGCGCACGTCCGCAATACCGCCTTTGAACACCGCGCTCTCGGCATCCCACGCGATGGTATGCGCGGCGGTGGGCAGAATATCGGCCGTATCCGTTGCGTCAAAGGAGGCGTTCTTCTCGCCGTCAAGATACACGTAAAACTTCTTATCGGTCATATCACGCACCACCGCAATGTCCACCCATTCGCCGGTACGCACGTCACACGGCACGGTGAAAGAGGTGTCGCCCCATTGGAAAACGAGTGCACCCGCCGCCGTCATGGAAAGCGCGATCGGCTGTGTGTCGCCACTGCCGCGGTTCGAGAAAACGGCGTATCGCTCCGCCGTCAGCTTGGCGGCAGGATCCACCCGCACACTCGCCTCAATGGTGTTGGGAGTAGCTGTGATCGGTGCGGTGATCTTCAAATACGTATCGTCCTTACCAAACTCGATACCGCCCTCGGTCGCATCCACCACCGCCACTTCATGGAACGTTACCGAACCCTTTGCGCTCAAAGTGCCCGACGTAATACGGAACCAGTTCAACGTTTTGGTAATGTCCAGTTTCGCGCCCGTTGCCTGTGCAAAGCGGAACAAGATCTCGTTTTCGCCCGCTTTCCAGCCGCAGCCTTTTGTCGTCCACCGAAGTTGTGCACTGCCGGCATCCATCGAGTTACCCAGTTCCACCGAACCGTCTGCTTCCAGTGCGGCGGCGGCAGGCTCGTTCAACGTCACGCGCACATACAATGCCAATGCATCATACTCCAGCCCTTCCGGTAACTGCACACCGCATTGATTGTAAGAAACACCGATCTTCGATCCCGCGTTGGGGGCTAAAGTGACCTCCTCCCCAAACATACCGTCTGCCGGCGGGAACACTTTATACGACACCTTGTATTTGGATGCCGCCACGCTCACCGAACCCAGTGCACTGCTGCAACCCAGCAACAACGTCACCACACACAGCAGTGCCAGCACTGCGCGAAACGTATTTTTCATCGAACCAACCCCGCTTTACTTGATATATGAACAGTATACCATGCTTTTAAAAAAAAATCAAGGGGAGGTGAGTCGCCCAAGGCGATAAATTCCGCCTCCCCTGTGTAAGGGGATTCCCCCGCGTGCGGGGGAAATGTCCGCAAAGCGGACAAAAGGGGCCCGTCTCCGGGAGGAAAGGTGGGTCGCCCAAGGCGACTCGGAGGGGTTGTCACCCGCGAGCCTTCCCCTCTCTCACGACAAAACAAACGCCCGAAGATGAAGGCCATCTTCGGGCGTTGTTTATTTTAGGTCATGCTGTGTTTACAGGATCAGCGCGCCGTTGGCATCAAACGCATAGAAGCCCTTCGTCACGTAACCGTTGGTGGTGGTCACGTAGAAGTTCGCGTTGTCAACCACGACCTTGCCCTGTGCCTGCACGTAGTACAGGTTGCCGTCGGCTGCTTTCACGAGGCCGAGATAGCTTTCTGCCGCACCGCTTTCGGTGTAGTAGTAGCCATTCTCAACCGTGTTCATCAGCATCTTACCGTCGGTGCCGAACGAGTAGTGGCCCTTATCCTTCAAGCCGTTGGTGCTCACGATGGCATAACGGCCGAGCGTCACTTCACCGTTCTTCAG
>SVPM01000043.1 GCA_015065865.1 Oscillospiraceae bacterium
AGAACCTCATCGCCTCCTTGCATGAGTTCAACCCGATGATGGGTCACCGTGGCTGCCGTCTGGCTGTCACCTATCCCGAGATCGCGAAGATGCAGACTGCTGCGGTCATCCGTGCGGCCATCAACGTGAAGAAGAATCATCCCGATTGGAACATCGTTCCCGAAATCATGATCCCGCTCACGGGTGAAGTGAAGGAATTGAAGTATGTCAAAGACGTCGTCGTGGCGACCGCCGATGCGGAAATCGCTGCTGCGGGCGTGGAGATGAAGTACGAAGTGGGTACCATGATGGAGATCCCGCGTGCGTGCCTCACCGCCGATGACATTGCCAAGGAAGCGGAATTCTTCTGCTTCGGCACCAACGATTTGACTCAGATGACCTTCGGCTTCAGCCGTGACGATGCCGGCAAGTTCCTCACCGCTTACTATGACACCAAGATCTACGAGAACGATCCGTTCGCGAAGTTGGATCAGACCGGTGTTGGCAAGCTGATGGAAATGGCTGTGTCGCTCGGTAAGAAGACCCGCCCCGAAATCCACTGCGGTATCTGCGGTGAGCACGGCGGCGACCCGGTCTCGGTCGAGTTCTGCCACACGATCGGTCTGGACTATGTGTCCTGCTCGCCCTTCCGCGTGCCGATCGCTCGCTTGGCTGCCGCTCAGGCTGCTATCAAGGAAATGAAGTAATTTCAGGATAGTATAAAGCTATAAACTAAATTATCCCTCTGCTGAGTAATCGGCAGAGGGATTTTTGTATATTCTATTGAAATTGATTAGTAAATCGGTATAATGGGATTAAGAGGTGAGTGAAGTGAAAAGATTATGCTGCGAACACGAATTTAAGTATTATACTTTCTTAAAGCAAGTGATGCTTGATTTGGATTTGGTTGACAAAGACTATTTGTGGTTGATTAGTGACATTGAGGCGTATCCAAGAAAAGCAGAAACGCAAGAATTGCTTAACCGAAATACTCATCTTCTTTTAACCACAAAGGAATTGGTTGAAATTTTAGAAAAGGATGACTTTCAGTGGATATGGGCAGTATTTTCCGCAATTCCTTCTAAATATCAAAAAGAAGCTATATTAAAATATGATTTACCTTATGTGGAAAATTTTGAGGAAGGAAAATATAATCCCCATTTGGACGAGCCCAAACTGCAACATCCGTATGCAGAATTTGAGCTATATGCCGTTGATAGTTCTTATATGTTCATGATTACAGATAACGAAGAAATGATTTCTAAATTCAAAAAATGTTATCCCAAGTACATAGAGAAATAATTTCCCTCTTTTGGTGATAGCAGCACAGGCCGCTATCAAGGATATGAAATAATTCATAACCGAATAAACAAAATTTTCCGCCCGAGGAAACTCGGGCGGATTTTCTTTGCGAAGTCCTTTTTATTGGACACAAGGTATGTTATAATAAAATAAAGGGGTGATGGAATGAACGAATATGTATATAAACCCAAGGAGAAAAGTCGGGTTCAACAAATTAATGAAAGCATACTGCAAAGTATCGATACTGTATATAGACTGCGGAAGATACAATACACTCTTGTCGATAATAAACCCCGCTATGCATATGTCGTTTCTCTTGTCAAAAATTATACTCATTCATTGAAGGAGCAAACCCTATCTTTTTTCGAATGCCTTAAAAGCATTCTTTCCTCTGATGAGACGCTAACCACCGAGGACAAATGCTTCAAAATAACCGCAACAGGTTTTGAGGTTTCTTACTGTATTGAAGCGTGGAGAAAGCACGCGGATACAACAGCATATATTGAAAACGGCGAAGTAGTCACCGAACTTATACACCGTATGAGTTGTGAGCAGGCGGCGTATATCTTTAAGAAACATAGAGTTGAACCATTCGAGTTGCTCAACACTTTGGAAACTCTGCAAAAGTATAATAATCCAGCAGAGAGGTATGCTGCTCTTGCGAAAATGCCGATTTTACTTCGTGCCATTGATGAGGGAAAGAAATAATGCTCATTACTTTTATAATTTCCCACTTTTGCTGATAGCAGCACAGGCTGCTATCAAAGAATCTAAGTAATTAGGTTTATAAAACAAAATTATCACCCTGCTGAAAAATCGGCAGGGTGATTTTTATTGTAATTATCTGAAAAATGTGTTATGATATGGAAAACGAGGGTATAAAGGAGTAAGAGTATATGGTACATAAAGCAACTTTTAATAGTGACAATTACCCCAACGGCCAAACGATAGAATTAGCCTGTGGTCATATCTCGCTTACAAAAATTGAGTTTGTGAATGAAAATATTACCGCTAATGTTGAGGCAAAAACGGGCGAAGTTGTTTTTTATGACTCGGAAGCAAAGAAGTGTTTATCTACCAAGATAGAAACCCCGTTGTTAGGTGATGAAAAATTTTCCGAAGTCAAATGTATTGTAGAGGGTGAGCAAATCAAGTTAGGCTTTCCTCAATATACTTATAAAGACAATTATCCACATTGCGATGGCGAGCACGACCGTTGGACAAAAACAATTTCGGGTTTTAATTTTTTGTGCTACGACTTTAAAAATAACTGTATTGTTGAATGATAACTATTTTCAACAAAAACATTCCCACTTTTGCGTACTGCCGCTCAGGCTGCTATCAAGGAATCTAAGTAATTAGATTTATAAAGCAAAACGTATCCCTCTGCCGAGAAATCGGCAGAGGGATCTTTATAGCCTCCGTTGTGTAAAGGAGGTGGATTTTGCGTAGCAAAAGACGGAGGGATTGTGAGTGATGCTTGCAAACAATTCCTCGGTCTGCTTCGCGGAAAGGCACTCTTTACACAAGGGGGTCTTTCGTTGTCCGAAGAAATTCGGGCGGATTTTTTCGTTTCTATTGTAAGCGCTTACTGTTTCTGCTATAATGTAATTGCAAATCAAGAATGTGTGGGGAAGTTTATGGTTAAAACGTTTGAAAAGTATGAAACCTCTTTCTGTATATTTTTGATAATCGTATATATCGTGGTCAATTCTGTTTGTATCCAAAACTTCGGGGAAATAAGTGGGGTTGGCCTTATTGCCAATGCCATATTATCTGTGTGTTTGATAGTAATAATGCTGTTATTAAAAAGAACGGCATACTATGGATTGAAAAAGGTTAAAAATGCAAGGCAATATTTATACTTTATTCCATTGTTCATCATTGTAACGGTTAATCTGTGGAACGGCTTTAATATTACCCATTCGTCAAAAGAGATACTGCTTTACATCTTAACAATGATTAACGTTGGATTTACAGAAGAGATTATTTTCCGAGGATTTTTGTTTAGGATGATGGCCAAAAGCAGTATTAACAGTGCCGTAATTGTAAGTGCAGTTACCTTTGGAATGGGCCATATTGTCAATTTGTTAAACGGAGCAGAACTTATTCCCACCTTAATGCAAGTAGGCTATGCCACCGCAACAGGGTATTTGTTTGTCATTATATTTCACAAAAGCAAATCACTGGTTCCTTGTATTATAACGCATTGCTTGGTAAATTCACTTTCGATATTCAATATTGAAAACACCTTGTCCTTATACGTAGCACCCGTATTTTTGACGGTGATTCCTCTTGCATACGGGTTTTATATAAATAGGAAGATTAGAGAATAATATGAAATCATCATTATAAAATGTAAAAATCCACCTCCCTTGTGTAAAGGGAGGTGGATTTTGCATAGCAAAAGACGGAGGGATTGTGAGTGACGTTTGCAAACAATTCCTCGGTCTGCTTCGCAGACAGCCCCCTTTACACAAGGGGACCTTTTGTTGCCCGAAGTTCTCTTTATATCTGTTGAAACCGCGCATAACCTATGATATAATAACATTCAGTAAAACGATAGTTAAGCAGAGGAGGCGTTTTGTATGAACAAAGAATGCTTAATTTGCAAAGCACCACTCATATATCTTGACACCGATGAAGTGATGGAATGTGCGCTTTGCCGTAAAAAGCAAAGCGGCAAAACAAGGTGTATAAACGGGCATTTCGTTTGTGATGAGTGCCATACAAGCGGAATGGATGAGATCCTCTCGATATGCTTTAACAGCAAGTCCACAAACCCCATCGAGATCATGGAAGAAATGATGTGTATGCCGTCTTGCCATATGCACGGTCCGGAACATCATACGATGGTCGGTTCTGCCCTTTTAACGGCTTATAAAAATGCAGGCGGAGAGATAGACCTAAAAGCCGCGCTTTGTGAAATGCAAAAGAGAGGAAAGCAAGTCCCCGGCGGTGCTTGCGGCTTTTGGGGCGCCTGCGGAGCGGGTGTCAGCACAGGCATGTATCTTTCTGTTGCATTACGATCAACGCCTTTGTCAAAAGAGGCTTGGGGACTTTCCAATCAAATGACGGCAAGAGCCTTGGAAGCGATAGGAAAAAACGGCGGTCCTCGTTGTTGCAAAAGAGACTCGTATCTTGCCATTACGGAAGCAATTACATTCACAAGTGAGAAGTTGGGGATTACTATGGAAACCGACGAAGTAATCTGTTCTCGCTCTCATATGAACAATCAGTGCATAGGGGAAGAATGCCCGTTTCATAAAAAGGCAAAGAAAAAAGTGGCCTTTATTTGCGTACATAATTCGTGTCGCAGTCAGATCGCGGAGGCGTTGGGGAAACACTTGGCATCGGATATATTTGAATCGTATTCTGCCGGAACGGAAACCAAACCCGCGATCAACCAAGACGCCGTTAGGCTCATGAAGGAATTGTATGGGATCGATATGGAAAAAACACAGTATTCCAAGTTGATTACAGAGATCCCGAATCCCGACGTGGCCATTTCCATGGGGTGTAATGTGGAGTGCCCCTTTATTGGCAGAGCGTTTGATGACAATTGGGAACTGACCGACCCCACGGGAAAAACGGATGAGGAATTTAAGAAAACAATCCGAAAAATTGAAGAAAAGATTTTGAAACTAAAAGACGAATACAAATAATTTCAGAAGAAAGCAAGGGGGAGAAGGATGAATCCCGTAATTCAACAGTTAAAGGCGAGAAAGTCCGTGCGCGTTTTTACCGAAAGACCGATCCTGCCTGCAGAAGTGTCGGCTATCTTGGAAGCGGCGGTAAACGCCCCCACGGCGGGCAACCAGCAGCTTTACACCATCATTCACGTGACCGATCCGCAACGGAAAGCACAACTCGCGGAAAGTTGTGACCATCAGCCGTTTATTGCCAAGGCGCCGCTGGTGCTGGTGTTTTGCGCCGATTGCCGCAAGTGGTACAACGCCTTTTCGGAATATGGTTGCGCCCCCCGCAAACCCGGTGTGGGTGACTTGATGCTGGCGGTCAGCGACGCAAACATCGCCGCGCAAAACGCGGTAACGGCGGCAGAAAGCCTTGGCATCGGCTCTTGCTATATCGGGGATATTATGGAAAATGCGGAGCAACAACGTCAGCTGCTTTCGCTGCCGCCCTTTGTTTTTCCTGCGGTGATGCTCGTTTTCGGATACCCCACTGTGCAACAAGCCGAACGCGCAAAACCGCCGCGCGCAGAGATGCACCACATCGTACACGAAAACGGGTATCGGGATATGGATGCCGCAGAACTGAAACAGATGCTTTTGCCAAAGGCCGGCGCACAAAGTTTTGAGCACTGGATAACGGCGTTCTGCAACCGAAAATACAATTCCGACTTTTCGCGGGAAATGACCCGCTCGGTGCAGGTCTTTTTGGAGGATTTTTCAGCGGATGGGGAACACGACCGGCCGTAAGAGGAAGTATACTGTATCAAAAGACCGAAGTGGGGGAGAAATACCGTGAACGTTCGTGTGATGAGTTATAACACGCAACACTGTTTGAATTTCATAACGCGAAAGATCGATTATGATCGGATCGCCGATACCGTAACGGCGTGCGGTGCCGATATTGTGGGGCTTCAAGAGATACGCGGTAAAGGCCCAAAAGCAGGGTATGAAGCACAGGCGAAAATTCTGGCCGACAAATTGGGCTTTCACTGCTATTTTGCCGAAGCGATCCGTTTTGACGGAAAGAACCCGTACGGAAACGCACTTCTTTCCCGTTTCCCCATAACCGCGGCCGAAACGGTTGCCATTCCCGACCCTGCGGTGAGGGGATATGACGGTTATTACGAAACGCGGTGTTTGCTGAAGGCAACGGTGGCTGTCGGTGGCGGTCTCAGCGTGTTGGTGAGCCACTTTGGGCTGAACCCCGATGAACAGAAAAGCGCGGTAGATACGGTGGTCGGTCATATACCGAACACACGATGTGTATTTATGGGTGATTTGAACGTGACACCCGACAATGCGGTGTTACGCCCCATTCAGCAACGGCTTTATGACACGGCGAAGGTGTTTTCTGCGCCCAAACTGAGTTTCCCCTCCGACTCGCCCACGATGAAGATCGACTACATTTTTGTGAGTAACGACCTGCGGGTGAGCGCGGCCGATATTCCTGCGATCGTATCTTCGGATCACCGCCCGCATATTGCGACCGTTACCGTGCCGTGAGGCGATACAAGGGCTTCTTGTCCACGCAGCGTAGGTTGCATGACAGGGGGCGTTGCGGTATACTGTAAAAAAGGAGTGTGACCGCAATGGATACATATGTTACGGCCGCCACCGTGCGGCGTCTGCGTGAAGAACGGGGAATCACCCAAGGTGCGCTGGCGGCACAGTTGGGTGTCGGCAGCAAGGCGGTTTCCAAGTGGGAGACCGCCAAGGGACTGCCCGATATCACCTTGATCGAGCCGTTGGCCAACGCATTGGGGGTTTCGGTGGCGGAGCTGATGTCCGGCAACACGGTGACCAACAAAAACGGGTCCGCCAATATGCTGCGTTCCAAGTTTTACGTGTGCCCCGTGTGCGGGAACGCGATACACGCCGTGGGGGATGCGGTGATCGCTTGTTGCGGCATCACCTTGCCGCCCTTGGAGGCAGAGGAAACGGATGCCGAACATTCCCTCACGGTGCAGGCGGTGGAGGATGAGCATTTTATTACGGTGCATCACCCGATGACCAAAGCGCACTTTATCTCGTTTGCGGCGTTTGTGACCTTTGAGCGGGTGCAGTTTGTGAAGTTCTACCCCGAGGGTAACGCGCAGACGCGTTTGCATCTTCGCGGCGGCGGATATTTGTATATCTACTGCAACAAGCACGGTTTGATGAAACGGAAGGTGTAACGCCCGTTGACAGCGGGGGAAATGTGTCGTACAATAGCGTTATTGAGATCAAAGGAAGTGATGTTATGTCCGTTCGGCAGGCGACGGTTGAGGACGTGCCGCGCATCTTGGAGATCTACGGACCGTATGTGGAAAACACGGCCGTGAGTTTTGAATACACGGTTCCCGATCTTGCGGAATTCACCGCGCGTTTTTTGAAGATCACGGCCCAATTCCCGTGGCTGGTCTGGGAAGAGAACGGAACCGTCTTGGGGTATGCTTACGGCAGTCGCCCCTTTGAACGGGCCGCGTATCAGTGGGTGGCGGCGGCTTCCGTATACCTTTGTCCCGAAGCGTGCGGGCGCGGTATCGGTAAACAACTGTATGCACAACTGGAAAGCCTGCTTCGGTTGCAAGGGTATCGAAAGGTGTATGCGCTTATCACCACCGACAACGAAGCCTCGGTGGCGTTTCATCGGGCGGCGGGGTATCGCTATACCGCAACGCTGCCGAACTGCGGGTATAAATTCGGTGAGTGGTACGGTATTATTTGGATGGAAAAGGATCTGAATACGTGGGATACGCCTTCGCAAGAACCGCTTTCCATACATCGGATAACGGAGTGATGACGTTGCAAAAAAAGTTCCTTTTAGGGACGGTATACGGATTTATCCATTTTTCGGTCGAGGTGACCTCCTTTTATTTCCTGTTTTCTCGCATTACCGCAAGTCCCGTTTGCTGGGTGCTGGCACTGTTTTTTGATGCGATCGCGTTTCTGTCGCAAGGGATATTGGGTAACCTTATTGACCGATATCTCAAATGCAATATCGGTTTGATCGGCTGTTTGCTGATGATGGCGGCGCTGTGGATCGGGGCTGATGTGCCGGCACTGGTTTTGTTGGCGTTAGGAAATGCGATGATCCATATCGCCGGTGCACAGCACACGCTGCGCGGCACAAAGGGAAAGATCGCGCCCAATGCCGTCTTTGTCGGCGGTGGGTCTTTCGGCGTGATAACCGGCCAGTTGTTGGGTGGCGCGGCATCCGCGAAACTTTTGGTGATCCCGTTGTTTTTAATGGCGGTCAGCACCGTTGCCGTGTGCGTTATCCACAAGAGGGATCCGCTGTCGGATACGGCGGCAACGCTTGCGATCTCTGCCGATAGGGGGGCATCATTCCTTGTATTGTGCACGCTTGTTGCGGTGATCGTTCGAGGGTATACCGCATACGCCATTCCCACCGAATGGAACAAAGCACCGCCGCAGGCGGTCGCGTTATTCGTTTGTATGGGTATCGGCAAAATACTGGGCGGGGTGCTGGGTGACCGTATCGGATTTCGGCGGGTGAGTATGATCAGCCTGCTCGGCGGACTGCCGTTTTTGTTGGCCGGCAATACCAATATAACGGTGTCGTTGCTCGGCGTTGCCCTGTTTAGCATGACGATGCCGGTGACGGTGGCGATTTTGGTATCCGCGTTCCCGAAGCGGGTGGGGTTCGCTTTCGGCATTACCACGATCGGACTTTTTCTGGGGTCTGCCCCTGCATTCTTTGTTCGCCCGCAAACCTTGTTTGCTCATCAAATCACGGTGATTGCGTTAACATTGGCGGCATTGCCTGCCGTTTTTGCATGCACCAAGAAAGGAAGATAAATATGACGACTCATTTTTTGGACGTGTTTGTTCCCACGATCGGGCAGATGCTTGCGGAAGCGGTGCGGGAAAAACTGGCTTTGATGATTTTTTTGCTGATTGCCCTTCTTTTGGTGGCGGTGTATGTCGTTAATACGTATGTCATTAAGAAGGAAGGACCGTCGGCCCCTTCGGAAAAGAAGGATACGGAAAACGAGGAGAATTCTCCGTACTGTGCGGTGGAGGCGGAAACCGAGGAGGATGACCGATGAATGTGGTATTATTGACCCTCGCGGTGTTTCTTGCAGGTACTATCGTGTTGGAATCGATTCCGACGTTGTTTCTCCGCGACAGAAAAGGGTGGCGGCGAACAAGCCTTATTTGCAATCTCGTCACCAATCCGATCTTGAACGTGATCATGATGTTGGTATATGCGTTTTTGCCGCAACAATGGTTAGTGGCGTTGATATTGTTTGCCTTGGAGATCGCCGTGGTGTTTATCGAGGCGTATTTTTATCGCTGCAGACTGCGTGTGTCTTACCGCGCGTGCCTGCTGTTTTCGCTTGTTGCGAATGCGCTTTCGTTCGGTGTCGGATTTTCATTGCGCGGTATATTGTTGATGTGAGTGGTTCGCCCTGTCGATCGACAGGGCGATTTTCGTTGCCCGCATTACCAAACGACCGCCTGCGTTGCATTTTCGACCGAAGAGGGAAAACTCCTTGCAAAGACGGGGAGAGCGGCGTAAGATAAGAGGGGAAGGAGGCGGCGCGATGAAATGTGAAATCATTGTGGATCGGGACTGCGAAGAACGCGTAGTTATCTACACGCGAGAGGAGAATACATTGGTCAGAGAGATCCAACAACTGCTGCAACGACAGACGGGTGAGTTGCTGGGGTTTCAAGACCGTGAGGCGGTCAAACTCGATCCGTCGGATATCTACTATATAACGATCGTCGACGGCAAGGTGTGTGCGGTATGCGAGCAAACCACCTATGTATTGAAAGAGCGGCTGTATACGTTGGAGGAGAGGCTTCCCCGTTTTTTTGTGAAGATCCATCAGTCTTGTCTTGCCAACCTCAAAAAAGCGGAACGGTTTGATGCCTCGATAGCGGGAACGCTTAAGATCCGTTTTAAAAACGGTGACGTGGATTACGTGTCTCGCCGTCAACTCAAAGCGGTAAAAGAAAGGTTGGGTATATGATATGAATAAACATGTGAAAGTGTTTTTACATCGGGGGTTTCTCTTTGGCGGATTCGGCCCCGTTGTGATGGGGATCGCCTATGCCGTTTTGGAAAAAACGGTGCTGCACTTCTCGCTCGGCGGCCGTGAGGTGCTGGCGGCCATTCTTTCGACCTACCTTTTGGCGTTTGTGCAGGCGGGGGCGTCGGTGTTCAATCAAATTGAAAGTTTCAGCCTGCCCAAAGCGTTGCTTTGCCATCTTTCGCTGTTGTACGTTGCGTATATCGGGTGTTATCTCGTAAACGATTGGATCCCGTTTGAACCCGTGGTATTGCTTATCTTTACGATCGTTTTTTTGGTCATCTATTTTGCCGTATGGCTCACTGTGTTTTTGATCGTGCGATCGGTCGGCCGCCGTATGAGCAAAAAATTGCAGGAATAAGGACATATTTATGCGCCCCGTCGTTTGCTGCGGCGGGGCGTTGTTATAATCCACAAAACGTCCGCTTCTTTTTTGGAACAAACTACAACAGGGTCCCCCTTGACGGTATATAGGTGAAGTAGTATAATATTTTTATAGTTTTATACTCATTTTTTATCAGGAGGGAAACTCTATGACCATCAAACGTATCTTGGCTTGCGTGTTGAGCATGGCGTTGCTGCTTTGTGCCGTGCCGTGCACCTTCGCGCTTGCCGACACCGCGGCAGCGGCGACGACGGTCTACTCGACCGATAACCGCGTGCTGTATACGGTGTACGAGAATGTGGCTGCTACGATCAGCGGTTCGGCAGGCAGCTATACTTATGGTAACTTGTGGCGGCGGGATCTGCCGATCGACACCAAGGGTGTCGCGATGGAAGATCTCGCGGTGCAGTTCAGCATTTACTATGCGGACAGCGCCGACGCCGCCTCCAACGCATTTTGGGATGAAGCCAACGTGCGTATGTTTATCTCGACCGAGTTCAATGCCGGCAAACGGCTCACGTGGGACAAGGCGGACATCGTCCGTGCCGACGGCACGGCACTTCGTCCCGGTCAGTGGAACGACGTGGTGTTGCCTTTCTCGGCGGCAACCGCGAGCGACGGTGTCTTTGACCCCGAAACCGATAGCTTGACCTTTATCTGGCCGGAGTTTATGGGTATTGCCAAAAACACTTGGACGGTCAAGTTGGGCGCTCTTTCGGTGGTGGATATGTCCCGCAAGGCGTTCAAACCGCAGCGCGTGGCGGCACTGCCGTATGACCAGACCTTTACCATCGCGGGTGACGGCGTCAACAAGGCGTCCGGTTTCTCGAAGGGGCAAGCCAACTCCCCCGCGATCGATCTCAGCGGCTATAACACGGCGAATCTCGCGTTGCAGTTGGATGTGGAGATCCACAACGTCACCACCCCCGGCAGTATGCAGAATTTCGGCGGCTGGGGCGATGCGAAGGTGGAACTGACCTCCTCCGGCAAGTGGGACGCAAACGAGATCAACTGGAATTTTGCCAACGTGGCGTTCCGCGAAGGTAAGCATACCTATACCTTCCGTTTCAGTGAGGCGGCCGTACAAGGCGGCGATATCGATTATTCCGCCATCAACTACATGCGCGCGTTTATGGTGAATTGGCCCGCGGCGATGACCGACACCTACACGGTGGCGATCTCCAATGCGCGTATTGTGGATATGACCACCGAGGCACGTGATCTGATGGATAACTACGTGCTGGGCGAAGTGCCGCTCGCGAACACGATGACCCCCAGTGCGGCGGGCTCGTTATATAACTACGGCGCATGGGTGCGCGATTTCAACATTGACACCTCGGGTGTGAAACCGACCGATCTTGCGATTTCTGCCCGTCTGTTCTTCATGGACACCGAAGACCCCGAAAGCAGAGCGTTTGTGACGGAGTCCAGCGGTGAGTTCTACATTTCGGATACCTTTGTGGGTGAAAACGGCGGTACCCGTGTGGTGTGGAAGACCAGAAATATGAAAGCGGCGGACGGCAGTGAACTGAAACCGGGTGTGTGGAACGATATTTTGCTTCCGATGACCACCTGCTACAGCGGCGGTACACTGGATTTCGAAAACAAAGATCTTACCTTCTTTTGGTGGCAACACTACAGCATTCCGAGCGACACCGTTGTTGTGCGTATGACCGACGTGCAAGTGGTGGATATGAGCCGCGCACACGTGGAGCCGGAAGAGCCGACCTACGACACCACCTATCTCGTGGGCGAGATTCCCTTCACGCTGGATAAGACGCTCGCTGTCGGCGGTACCTTTGCCGCAAACACGACCTTTGATGTGATCGACGCTTCGGCACACAACCCCGCAAAACTGGCGCTGGAGATCGACATTACCGCCACGGGCGACGTCGCGGGTATGAAGGGTGCGAACGGTCAGATCGAGTTGACCTCGAGCGGCACCTGCGATAAGGAAGAACTCAGCTACAATATCGGTGCTCTCGATTGGGAGATCAACGAGCGCACCTACACCGTGCCGCTCTCCGCGATGGCGAAAACGGGCGGCGATATCGACCTTTCGGCCATCGACTATATGCGTATGTACATCAGCGGTTGGAACGCGGCGCTCACGGGTGCGGTCACCTTGAAGGTGACGGCGGTGCGCTTGGTGGACCTCACCTCCACCGAACCCACTACCGTGTTGCCGAGCGTGTTCTCGGACGGTATGATGTTCCAGCAGAACAAACCGATGAACGTGTTCGGTTACGGCGAAGCGGACACCAAAATGACCGCCGAACTGTATAAGGGCGGAGAAAAGATCGAAACCGCGACGGCACGTGTGGACGAAAACGGTCGTTTTGACCTCTCCTTTGCGGCGCGCAAGGGTAGCTTCGACAAGTATTCTTTCCGTGTGTACGGCGGTGACTTGGATGTTACGGTCAACGACATTTTGATCGGTGAACTGTGGATCGCGAGCGGCCAGTCTAATATGGAACTGCAGATCGCGGTGGATGCCGACAAGGACGAGATCCTCAGTTGGAACAACGAAAATGTGCGCGTGTTCTGGATGCCCACCCGCCCCTCGGGCGAAGTGTTGCTCGACCCCGCACGTGACATCAAGGGTGCGTACTGGATCGACGGCACGAACACGAAGGTGCTCGGTTCTACCTACGTGTCCACCATCGCGTTCGTGTTTGCGAACAAACTGCAAGAACAACTCGGCGTGCCGGTCGGTTTCCTCAACACGGCGCTCGGTGCGACCCAGATCGAAGCGTGGATCTCGCGTGAGGCGATCGACAGTGACGCGGCTTTGAAGAATGAACTGTTTAAGCGCGGCCTCTATTTCGATGAGGAATTCTGGTCCTCCTCCAACGGTACGATGGCCACGTGGTACAACCAAAAAGTCGGTCCGCTGGCGGGCTTGAACGTGGCGGGTGCCATTTGGTATCAGGGCGAAAGCAACTCCAACTGTTCGGAACTGTACGGTCAGGAGCTGGCGCTGTTGAAAGACAGTTGGGGTAAGGCGTTCGGCTATGCCAACGGCGATATGCCCTTCATCTTCACGCAGGTGGCGCCCTACCGTTACGACAACGGCAACAGCAACACTCAGCACCTCGGCTACCTTGCCGAAAACATGGAAAAAGGCTGGAAACTGAGTGACACCGACACGATCTCGATGCTCACCATCTACGATCTGCCGCTCGATCACATGAAAGAGGACGGCGTTTCTTCCACCAACCCGATCCACCCGCGCACTAAGATGCCGGTCGGCGAGCGCTTTGCCGCCGCGGCAATGAATATGGTGTACGGTGGCACGGGTGAGTACACGGCGCCCGTCTACAAGTCGATGGAGATCAAAGACGGTGCGATCTATATCACCTTTGACCGCGTGGGCAGTGGGCTTAAGACCATCGACGGCACGGCCAACCTGCACGGCTTTACCGTGGCGGGTGCCGACGGTATCTACGTGAACGCCGAGGCGGTGTTGGTGGATGCCGACACCGTGAAGGTGTGGAACAACCGTGTGGCAGACCCGAAAAACGCGACCTACGCGTTCGACAACTTCAACCAAGGTGCGAATCTGGCGAACGCCGCGAACATTCCCGCCGCGCCCTTCCGCACGCTGAAGTTTTCCGATACCACCTTAAAGCCGGATGCTTCGCAGTCCTACTTCACGGCACAGGATTGGATGCTGGCGGATCACGACGTGTGGGTGTACGATTCCACCTATACGCAGGAATACGCCACCGCGTTCCGTCCCTCCTTTGCGGTGACGGGCGGCAAGTACGGCTACACCGACAAGTTGCAAAAAGAAGGCACGGGCGCTCTGCGCGTGGACTTCGATGGCAACTTCACCGTGGCACCCATCCTTACGTATGAGAGTTTGGCGGAAAACTACAAAAACTTTAACAGTCTTTCCGTTTGGGTGATGAACGCGGGTGCGACCGCACTGGATCTCACCCTCACGGTGAACGGTTCGACTACCGTCGGCACGGTGACTCTTGCACCGAATGCGAACAAGTATCAGCTCGTCACCTTTGATCTGTCGGCGGTGGATGCAACGTCCTTCACCTTCGGCGGCACGGCGGCAGCGGCGGGCACGGTCTTCTTCGATGCCTTCTCCTTTGGTATGACCGCGCCCGTGGTGGCGGAAAGCACGCTGAACGCACAGCAGAGTGCGATCACGGTGGAGGATGCGGAATTTGCGCCGTATCTCAACGCCGAAGACCTGAATCTGTACAGCGCGGAAAGCGTGGCGGCCTACACGGCGGCGGTGCAAACCGCTGAAGCGGTGCTGGCAGGCGAGGCTTCGCTGCTTGCCCGTTACGATGCGCTGAACGCGTTGATCGCGGCGTACAACGGTCTTGAAACCGTGCTGGATTCCAACCGCGCGATCCTCGATCTCAGCGACCCGTCGGGCGCGAAACTGGATGGCATCAAGTCGTTCGCTTCTGTCGGCAACAACGGCGTGACCCCCGTGCAGATCCCCGGCACCGACTTGTACGGTGTGAAGATGGTCGCACACAATGCGGGCATCAACTTCTCGCTCGCAGATATCGGTATCACCGCCGAGGATCTTGCGAACGGTCAGCAACTGGCGTTCTCGGTTGAGTATTATATGCCGAGCGCGGTGTATGCCGATACCCGTCTGGCAATGCAGTTCGGCAGTAATACGAACTACATCCTGTGGAATCAGTTCGGTGCTACCTCGTGGAACGGCCCGTGTGTCAATGCGGGTGCCGTGTTGCCGCGCGACCAAGTGGGCGTTGCCACCTTTATCCTCGGTAAGGATATTATCTATTCCGCACCCAACTACAACGGCACGGGCACGACCACGACGTATGATTCGCTGAAGGATGCCACGGCGTTGATCGGCGGTCAGAACGTCACCTTCCGCAAGTATTCCCACGGTTCTAACCCTGTGTTTGACGGTGAGGACGATTTCTACATCCTGTCGGTCACCGTGTTCCCTGCCGAGCGTTTGCAGGAGCTGACTCCCGAAGACGTGGATTACGAATACATCGACTACACCAAGGCGGCAAACCCCTACTATCCCGCAATCACGACCACCGTTTCCAAGGGCCTCACGGTGCGCGAGCACAACAGTGAGAACTGGAGTGACGGCACCCAGCGTTTCCGCTACTACTGCGTGGCGGTGACCGATGCGAAGTCGCCCGATGGCGTGAAGCGCAGTGATATCGAACTCACCATCTATGCGAAGGAAGGCTCGAATCTGAAGAGCTTGTATCTGCAAGCACAGCGATATTCGCAGGCAGAAGCAGAAGCAAATGCTTCGGATATTTACAAGGCGGATGCGTACAAGTACGGTTACGCGCAAGATGTTACGTTTGTGGACGGCGTGGCGAAGGTCGTGTTTGAGGATACGGTGTTCTTGAACGAACTCACCAACGGCAGCTCCATCCGTATTCGTGATACGCTGTACGACCAAGCGACGGTGGACGGCAAGTTTGTCTACACCGATCACCTCGGTGACGAAGTGCGGGATATCGCGCGCATCGAAGTGCGCGTGTTGGGTTGCGATCATGAAAACGTTACCACCACCACGGTGGATGCGACCTGCACGACCGACGGTTCGGTTACCGTGACTTGCGACGCTTGCGGCGAAGTGATCTCGACCGAGACCATCCCCATGCTCGGACATGGCGAAGGCGAACTGACGGGTGTTGTGGAGGCTACTTCTTCCACGCCCGGCTACAGCGGCGACATCGTGTGCCGTTGCGGCGAGATCCTTGAGCAGGGTCACGTCACCCCG